>CAZBYE010000286.1:0-4260 GCA_964496045.1 uncultured Stakelama sp. | reverse complement strand
GGGGGGTGGCGGGGGGGGCTTCGGCGGGGTTGGCCACGCGCTCATAGGTAAAGGGTTTCATGCGGGCCTCCCGGCGACTTCGCTCATCGCGTCGAGGATGTTGGAATAGGGGCCACAGCGGCACAGATTACCGCTCATCCGTTCACGCATCTCGTCATTGGTTGCGCGCGGGCGGGCGTCGAGGTCGGCGGTCGCGTGGCTCGGGATGCCTGCCCGGATTTCCTCCAACACCGCAACGGCGGAGCAGATCTGCCCCGGCGTGCAATAGCCGCACTGGTATCCGTCATGCTTGACGAAGGCGGTCTGCATCGGGTGCAACTTACCGGGCTGGCCCAGCCCCTCGATCGTCGTGACCTGATCGCCCTCGTGCATCACCGCGAGGGTCAGGCAGGAATTAATCCGCCGCCCGTCGACGATCACGGTACACGCGCCGCACTGGCCGTGGTCGCAGCCCTTCTTGGTGCCGGTGAGATGCAAATCCTCGCGCAGCGCGTCGAGCAGGGTCGTGCGCGGGTCGAGATCCAGCTCGCGCTTCGTGCCGTTTACGGTCAGCCCGACCTTCATCGTCGCGGACGCGCGCTGCGGTGTCACCGCCTGCACCTCAGCCGCCGGCACCGCAGCAGCGGCCGCGCATACACCGCCGCCCACCAGAACGCCGCGCCTCGTGACACTGGTTGTGTCGCTGCTCATCACGCGCCTCCATCCGTGACGAACCCCCGCACGAGCGAAAGGTTCAGCCGCCATTTTGCGTGGCGAGGATAGGACGCGCGGGTGAAGGCTGCCAGCCCTATCCTTTACGCCATCAAGAGTGTTCGACAAACGCAGAGAAGCGGTCCGAGGCGAACCCCGGACCGTTTATGTACGGATGGTGCCAAGCTTATTCGGCGGCGACCGCCAGCGCTTCGTCGGGCTTGAGCAGACCCGACATCTTCCACTGCTGCTCGAGCACGCCGGGGCCATAGTCCTTGGCGCCGCCCAGCGTTTCCGCGATCGCCTGGAAGCGGGCCCCCTCTTCGAGCAAGACGATATAGTTGGCCAGCGCGAGCAGTCCCTTGCGGCCCCAGGCCGTCGATCCGCCATTAGCCTCGAGGATCGCGGGCACCTGCGGATCGCGGCTCAGCACCTCGAGGATGAAGTTCGCCTCGCCCTGCCGTCGGTCGATATAGATCGGCAGTTCGCGTGCGCGGGTCCAGCGCTGGACGGGCACGTAACGGATCGGCAGCGCGCGATGGCTTTGCGACCACGCGCCGAGATAGACGGTGTGAACATGGCTCACCGTGGTGATGTCGGCATACGCCTGGAAGATCGAGAGGTAACGCCCGCCGCCGAGATTGGCGTTGGGCGGTCCCTGCAGCACCTCACCATCGAGAGCATAGATAGTCGGCTTCAGTTCGGCGTCGGGCGCGAACGGGCCGGGATAGCCGATCGACACCACCGCCTCCTCGCCGGGCACGCGCTCGACGAAGTTGACGGTGCCGCTCGGCGCAATCGTGCCCGTGGCGGCGAGTCCCCTGAAGGCGATGCCCGCGTCGCGGATCGCGGTGACGGCGAAGTCGGTGATGGTCGAATTGAGCTTGGTCATGATGCGTCTCCTTATTCGGCGGCTTCGAGCAGGGCGGTGCCGGCGGCGGTGCGGCCGAGTAGCGGCAGCACCTCTTCACCGATGCGATAGGCTTCCTCGAGATGCGGGGTACCGGCGAGGATGAAGGCGTCGGCGCCGCGGCCGATCAGTTCGTCGAGCTGCTCGGCGCATTGCTCATAACTGCCGACGATGCCGAGCGCCGGGCCGCCGCGCAGCAGGTTGAACCCGCCCCATAGATTCTTGCCGACGACCAGCTCGTCCCAGCGCTTGGCCTCGGTCGGGCGCAGCGCTGCCTGACGCGACGCGCCGACCGAATCCGTCGGCTGGCCGCGCCACTGCGCGCGGGTCGCATCGCTGACATTCTCGAACCCCGTGCGGATATCGTGCCACGCCTCTTCCTCGGTCGGGCGCGCGACGAGATCGACGCGGATCGCGCATTTCTGTTCGCCGCCAAGCTCAGCGGTACGCTCCTTCACCCGCGCGAACTTGTCGGTGATCTGCTCATAGGGTTCGAGCCAGGAGAGATAGTAATCGGCATGTTTGGCGGCCGATTGCAGCGCCGCGTCGGACGAACCCGAGAACCAGATTTCCGGCACTTCCTCCCGCGCCAGCAGCGGCGAGAGCTGGTCGCCCTTCACCTGATAGAAGCGGCCGTCATAGTCGAACGGCTGTCCGCCCCACACGCCGCGGAAGATGTCGAGGAATTCGGTGGTGCGGCCATAGCGGTCGTCATGCGCGAAGCTGTCGCCCCACCACAGCTGCGACGGGCCGCCGCCGCCGGTGATGATGTTGAACACCGTCCGCCCGCCGGTCGCGCGTTGCAGGCTGGCGGACAGGCGTGCGGCGTGGACCGGGTCGAGGAATCCCGGCTGGAACGCGATCATGAAGCGGAAGGTGCTGGTCTCGCGCGCCAGCAGCGGCGAGATCGTCCAGGGATCGTCGGTATTGGGGAAGGACGGGATCAGCCCGCCGATGAAGCCCGACAGCTCGGCCGCCTTCGCGATTTCGGCGAGGTGGTCGATATAGCGATAGCCGTCGTCCTCGCCCGTAGCGGTCAAGCCGGGCGTCTGGTTGCCAACCTGAAGCGGGGACCAGTCGCCGCGGTCATAGGAACCGCGGCGGATGGTGGCATGGCAGCCGTGGGTGGGCAGGCGCCAGTAAAAATCGATCGACATGATGGGTCTCCTCAGGCGGCAGTGCGCAGGTCGCCGAGCGCGGCACGAACCCGCGGCAGGACGAACTGACCGATGCGATAGGCTTCCTCGAGCGAGGGCGAGGCGCTCAGGACGAAATGGGTGATACCGGCGGCGTTGAGCGTCGCGATCTGCTCCGCGACACCATCATAGCTTCCCGCGATGCCGGCGCCGCCAGCGGCTTCCTCCCCGGTCTCGCGCGCGGTGATCGTGACGATCAAGCCCGCCGCAACCTCGCGCCCGGCAGCGAGCGCCAGCCGCTCCAGCGTTTCGATCCGCCCGCGCAGTTCGTCGATCGGGGCCTCGTCGAACAGATGAATGTCGGCCGCATTTGCGGAGAGCTGCAACGCCTCCTCATCGGTGCCCTGCAGGAACACCGGCGGAAATGCCGCGCGGGCGAGCGGATCGGAGAAGCCCCCGCCCTTCACTTCGAAGAAGCGCCCCTGATGATCGAACGGCTTCTGGCCATGCACACCACGCGCGACATGCAGGAACTCGGCGGTGCGGGCGCTGTCGTCCGAGTCCGCACCGGGCGCGATCGCCCAGCCCAGCCGGTTGCGCGTCGCGCGCTGGAAGCTCACCGCCTCCTTGGCGGCATAAACGGCCGAGCCCACCGTGCTGGGGAATTCGGGCACGAGCAGCAGGCGCGGTGCGGTGCGTGCGACTGCCGCAGCGACGATCTGGCTGTCGTCGCTCTCGGGACGATAGGCGACGAACAGCCCGTCGAACCCGGTGATCGCGGTGGCGCGGGCGACCTGCGCATAATAGTCGTAGCGGGTCAGCCCCGCCGTCCGCACGTCGCGCGGCAGGAAGCCGGCGGTCGGACGGGCGCTGGGCTCGCCCCGCTGCGGTTCGGCGGCGGGATCGAGCCGCCAGTAGAATTTGATCGTCATGCGGCGTTCCTTTGCTGGGGAATGGCGGGCACGCCAAAGCGGCCCTCGAACACGAAATCGGCGAGCGGTTGGCGCACGCTCGGCTGCTCGCCTGCGTGGAAATCGGCATGGAGCGTATCGAGCGTGCCCTTCCGCCCGATTGCGACGATCGTCTCGACGGCGTGGTCGTCGGGGATCGCAAGCGTGACGCGCGCGCTTTCGCGGTCGAAACCGCCGATGCCGTGGGTGTGCCAGCCGAGCAGCAGCGCCTGATGCGCAAAGTTCGCCCAGGCCGCGCCGGTATCGAAGCTGTGGCTACCGTTATGCACGACCTCACCGCGCCGCTCGATCAAGGTGTTCGAGACGATCGCGACCAGCGCCGAGGCGCGCTGCGCCCATTCACGGTTGCGCGTGGCGAGCAGGCCGAGGAACAGCGGCCACGAGGCGTCGCCATTTCGCGACACGATGAATCGCCACGGCTGCCCGTTATTGGCCGACGGTGCCCAGCGGGCAGCCTCGAACGCGGTCGCCAGCACCCGATCGGGGATCGGCTCACCCGAGAAGCTGCGCCGCGACCAGCGGTTGACGAACAGCCGCGCGAAGGGAGGATCAG
>CAZBYE010000285.1:0-4283 GCA_964496045.1 uncultured Stakelama sp. | reverse complement strand
ACATGCCCGTCACCGAGCCGATCGGCTCGATGGTCGTCGATATCGGCGGCGGCACCACCGAAGTCGCCGTGCTGTCGCTGCGCGGCCTCGCCTATTCCACCTCGGTCCGCGTCGGCGGCGACAAGATGGACGAAGCCATCGTCTCGTACGTCCGCCGCAACCACAACCTGCTGATCGTCGAGAGCACTGCCGAGCGCATCAAGCAGGAAGTGGGCGTCGCCAAGCCGCCTGCGGACGGCGTCGGCAAGACGATCCACATCAAGGGTCGCGACCTCGTCAACGGCGTGCCCAAGGAAATCCAGATCAACCAGGGCCAGATCGCCGAAGCGCTGAGCGAGCCGGTCGGCACGATCGTCGAAGGCGTGCGCATCGCGCTCGAGAACACCGCTCCTGAACTGGCGGCGGACATCGTGGATCAGGGCATCGTCCTCACCGGAGGCGGCGCGCTGCTCGAAGGGATTGACGAGGTGCTGCGCGACGAGACCGGGCTGCCCGTCACCGTCGCGGAAGACCCGCTCACCTGCGTCGCACTCGGCACCGGGCGCGCGCTCGAGGATCCGATGTTCCGCGGCGTGTTGCTCGCAGTCTGATAAGGGCGAGAGGAGATGGCGCCGCCACGCAACCGGCGCCCCGGATTTTCACGGCGGGCGCAGTACGGCCTCTTTATCAGCTATGTCCTCGCGGGCGGCGGTGTGCTGGTCGGCGCGGTCTTGCTGCTGCTCTCGACCTTGCATCCGCCCGCTTTTGCGGCGGTGCGGGGGACGTTCTCTGAGCTGGTGACGCCGGTCGCCTCCGGCCTTGACGGGGTGCGCCGCGGCGTTTCCGGCATCCCGTCGGGCATCGGCAGCTTTTTCGGCGTGCGCAGCGAGAATGCCGCCCTGCGCGCCGAGGTCGAGGCCAACCGCAAACTGGTCGAGGAAGCACGGATCGCCGCCTATGATAACCGGCGGCTGCGCGCGACGCTCAGGCTGCGCGACCGGATCTCCGCACCCGTGGTCACCGCACGCCTCGTCTATTCGACCGGATCGAGCACCCGCCGCTTCGCGACACTCAACGCGGGGTCGTGGCAGGGCGTAAGCGCCGGACAGCCGGTGCGCAGCGCCGACGGGCTGATCGGACGCGTGGTCGAGGTTAGTCCGAATACCGCTCGCGTGCTGCTGATCCTAGATCCCGAGAGCATCGTTCCCGTACGTCGCGTGCGCGACGGCCTGCCTGCCATCGCCGCCGGACGCGGCGACGGGCTGATCGAAATCCGCTCGGCGGGCGCGGCGCAGGTGCTGTTCGAACCGGGCGACGCCTTCGTCACCTCGGGCACCGGCGGCATCTTCCCGCCCAACATCGCAGTAGCCCAGGTCCGGAACCGCGCGCGCGACACCGCTGAAGGCACCCCCTTCGCCAGCCCCGATACGCTCGACTATGCGGTCGTGCAGCAGAGCTATTTCCCGGAGGCCGGCGCGGTGCGCGCGCCAGAGGCTGCGCCGCGGTGAGCGGATCGCCCTTTGCCGGCCTGGGCAAGGTCGACACCTCCGCCCGCGCCCGCTGGCTCGCCCCGCTCTCGATCGTCATCGGGTCGCTGACGGTGCTGGTGCCGTTCAAGGCATCCTTTCCGATCCTCCCGCCGCTCGGGCTGATGATGCTGCTCGCGTGGCGGTTGCATCGGCCTGACCTGCTCAAGCCTTGGGCGGCGGTGCTGCTGGGGCTCGTCGACGATCTGGTCAGCGGACAGCCGATGGGCAGTTCGATGGTGTTCTGGACAGTGTCGTTCATCGCGATCGATGTGCTAGATACACGGATCGTGTGGCGTGATTTCCTTCAGGACTGGCTGCTGGCAGCAGGCGCGATCGGCTTCTGCCTGATCGGCGGCCGGCTGGTCGCTGCGCCGCTGGGCGCGCATGTCGATACCGTATTGCTGATCCAGATCCTCATCGCGATCGCGTTGTTCCCGGTCCTGTCGCGCCTCGTCGCCCGGCTTGACGGCAAGCGGAGGACAAGGTGAACGGCCCTGTCCGCATGATCAGCGAGGCGCAGCAGACCTACAGCTTCTCGCGGCGCGCGGTGTTCCTGGGCGCTGCGCAGGTAGCCGGTGCGCTGATCCTTGCCGGCCGCATGACCTGGCTCTCGGTCTTTGAGAACGACAAATACCGGCTTCTCGCTGAAAGCAATCGCGTCAACCTGACGCTGATTCCGCCGCGACGCGGCTGGATCGTTGATCGCGCCGGCGTGCCGATCGCAAACAACCGTACCGATTTCCGCGTCGATATCATCCCCGACCGAATGGAGAAGGACAGTCGCGGCCGCATCCTCGCCTCGTTGCGCGACCTGCTGGCGCTGACCGCCGAGGACCTGGCTCGTATCGAGGACGACCTGAAAGGCGCGGCCGGCTTCCAGCCCGTGCAGGTCGCAGAGAATCTGGACTGGGAGCATTTTGCCGCGGTCAGCGTACGCCTGCCCGAATTACCCGGCGTCGCCCCCACCCGCGGCTTTGCGCGCAACTATCCCGCGGGCGCGGCCGTCGCGCATCTGGTCGGCTATGTCGGCGCGGCGACGGCGGAGCAGTTCAAGGCGACCAAGGACCCGTTGCTTGTCACCCCCGGCTTCAAGCTCGGCAAGGACGGGCTGGAGAAGATGCTGGAGGGCGAGCTCCGCGGCAAGGCGGGCGCCAAGCGCGTCGAGGTCACCGCGCGAGGCAAGCTGGTCCGTGAGCTCGCCACGCGCCCGGACGAGCCGGGCAAGACGATCCGGCTGACGATCGACGCGGGGCTTCAGGAATATGCCGCGCGGCGGCTGGGCAATGAATCGGGCTCGGTGACCGTTTTCGACGTCACCAATGGCGATATCCTCGCGATGGTGTCGATGCCCGCCTACGACCCCAACGCCTTTTCGGACGGGATCAGCCGTACCGAGTGGAAGATGCTGTCGGAGGACGACCATCTCCCGCTGATGAACAAGACGCTTCAAGGTCTCTATCCACCCGGGTCGACCTTCAAGCCCGCGACCGCGCTCGCCATCCTGGGCGGCGGGATAGACGCCAATCGCGTCGTCTATTGCAATGGCGGCTATCAGCTCGGCAATCGCCGCTTCGGCTGCCTTGGCCGTCACGGGCCGATGACGATGCACACCGCGATCGCGCGCAGCTGCAACACCTATTTCTACACGATGGGACGCGAAGTCGGCATCGAAGCGATTGCTATCGCCGCCCGCAAGCTGGGCTTCGGTGCAGAGTTCGAGCTCCCCCTGCCCTCGCAGCGTTATGGAACCATCCCCGACAGCGCGTGGAAGCTGCGCCGCTACAAACAGGAGTGGACGCAGGCAGACACACTCAACGCTGCGATCGGCCAGGGCTATGTCCTTGTCAGCCCCTTCCAGCTGGCGCTCTCTGCCGCACGCATCGCGTCGGGACGTGAACTGCTTCCGTCGCTGCTCGCGGAAAAGCGCACCGCGCCCGTCCATCTCGACTTCCCTGAAGCGCATCTTGCCATCGTCCGCGCTGGAATGGACGAGGTGGTGAACGGCCGCGGCACCGCGGGCGCGTCGAAGCTGAGGCTCGACGGCATTCGCATGGGCGGAAAGACCGGCACCGCACAGGTGCGCCGGATCATGGACCGCAACCGCGGTCAGGGCGGCGAGTGGAAATATCGTGACCATGGCCTGTTCGTCTGCTTCGCGCCGGTCGACAATCCGCGCTACGCCGCATCGGTGGTGATCGAACACGGTCTGGGTGGAGCGCGCGCCGCGGCCCCGGTGGCGAAGGACGTGCTTACCTGGCTGTTCGACCGGCAACAGGCGATCGAAACGCTCGCCCGGTTCGAGACTGAATGGGGCGGAGATATCCGCGCGCGCATGGCCGCCAAGGACAAGGCCTATCGTGCGGCGCAGGGCCTTCCCGCAGCAGCGCCCACGCCGGGCGCCACACCATCGCCGACGCCGACGCCGTCTCCCACCACCTCACCAGGCGCAACGCCGTCGCCCGCGCCTCGACAGGCGGCGCCCGCTGCCGCTCCGCCCTCTCCCACCGCTTCGTCACAGGTCCCCAGCGAATGAGCCGTCCCGGTTTCGTCCCCGCCCCGCTGGCGCAGCTCCCCTGGTTCATCATCCTGCTCGTCAGCGCGATCGGAGCGTTCGGCGTGGTGGTGCTGTTCTCCGCAGCGGGAGGCGATCCTAAATGGGCCATGCCGCAAGGGGTCCGTTTCGGCGTCTTCCTTGTCATGGCGCTGGCGCTGTCCCGCGTGCGGGTAAATCACTGGTCGATGATCGCCTTTCCGCTCTACGCCGTCTTCCTCGTC
>CAZBYE010000284.1:0-4342 GCA_964496045.1 uncultured Stakelama sp. | reverse complement strand
CCCAGGCGCGCGCGGCAATGCCTGCCGTGAACAGGGTCGCGGCGGCATCGTCGCCGGGATCGGGGGTCGCCGCCGCCACCTCGTGCAGCGCATCGAGCCGCAGGCCGCCATCGGCCAGCCGCGCGTCGAGCCGGCCAAGCCCGAACGGCAGCACCGGGCGGCGGCGAAAGCCGCTCCCTTCGATGGTGCGCAAGGTTTCGCGCAGCTGGCTGATGACGGCGGGATCGGCCATGATCTGCCTCAGAACTCCGACTCGGGATTAAGTGTTCCTATTTTGTTCCATTGGTAGGCAGAGTCAACTGCTTGCCAATGACACCGGGGCGCGTATCATCCGGCTATCACACTCACGCACATCTAAATTCAGGGGAATTCGATGAAGCCCGTCACCGGCGCGATCCTGCTCGCCACCACCTCGCTCTTCGCCACCAACGTACAGGCAAGCTCGATGCCCCAGAACGCTCCGGCGCCTGCCGCCGCCCCGGTCAATCCCGCGCCGATGCTCGACAAATGGTCTGGCCCGTTCGACGGGGTTCCCCAGTGGGATAAGGTGACTCCGGCGATGTTCGGCCCCGCCTTTGAAAAGGGGATGGCCGAGGCCCGCGTCGAATTCGCGAAGATCCGCGACAATCCCGCCGCGCCCACCTTCGCCAACACGATCGAGGCGTCGGAGAAGAACAGCAGCGCGCTCGCCCGCGTCTTCCCGGTCTGGGGCGTCTATACCAGCAATCTCGCCACGCCCGCGGTGCAGAAGATCGCCGCCGAGTGGAGCCCCAAGCTCTCGGCCTTCTTCACTGAGATGAGCCTCGACCCCAAGATGTTCGCGCGGGTGAAGACGCTGTACGACACGCGCCAGACTCTGGGCCTCAACGCGCAGCAGCTGCGCCTGCTCGAGCGCAGCTATCGCGGCTATGTGACCTCGGGCGCGCTGCTCGACGCGGCGCAGAAGGCCGAGGTCAAGCGCATCAACGGCGAACTTGCCAAGCTCTACACCGAGTTCAGCCGCAAGGTGCTGGCGGATGAGGAGACCGCGATCTTCCTCGACAGCGAAGCCGACCTCGCCGGGCTTTCGGACAGCTTCAAGGCGAGCCTTGCCGAAGAGGCCAAGGCGCGCGGCCAGGCGGGCAAATGGGCGGTCAAGAACACGCGTTCGTCGATGCAGCCGTTCCTGATGTACTCCACCCGCCGCGACCTGCGCGAGAAGGTCTACAACGCGTACATCAACCGCGGCGACAATGGCGACGCGAACGACACCAACGCCAGCATCGCCGCGATCCTGAAGCTGCGTCAGGAGCGCGCGAAGATCCTCGGCTTCAAGACCCATGCCGATTACCGCATGGATGACACGATGGCGGAAACCCCCGCCAATGCGATGAAGCTGATGATGTCGGTCTGGCCCGCGGCGCGTGCCCGCGCGATCGAGGAAGTCGCCGACATGCAGAAGTTCGCCGACGCCGATGCGGCGGCGGGCAAGGGCCCCAAGATCACGATCGAGGGCTGGGATTATCGCTATTATTCGGAGAAGGTCCGCAAGGCGAAGTACGACCTCGATGAGAGCGAGGTTAAACCCTATCTCGAGCTCAACAACATGGTGAACGCCATGTTCTACGCCGCGGGCCGCCTCTACGATCTGCAGTTCAAGGAGAATACGGGTGCGATCCCCGTCTTCCATCCCGATGTCCGCACCTTCGAGGTGACTCGCCTGGGCAAGACCGTCGGCGTCTTCTACCTCGACAATTTCGCGCGTGCCGGAAAGCGCTCGGGCGCCTGGGCGACCGCCTATCGCGGCCGTTCGGGGATCAGGGGCGACAAGATCGTTCTCGCGTCGAACAACAACAATTTCACCAAGGGCGGCGGCGGTGAGCCGACGCTGATCAGCCTCGACGATGCGACGACGCTGTTCCACGAATTCGGCCACGCGCTGCACAGCCTGATCGGGGATGTCTATTACCCCGGCCTCGCCGGCACGCCGCGCGACTTTGTCGAGTATCCGAGTCAGGTGAACGAGAACTGGCTGCTGACGCCAGACGTGCTCAACCGCTTCGCCAAGCATTACAAGACCGGCGAGGTGATCCCGGCGGCGCTGGTCGCGAAGATCGAGAAGGCAGACACCTTCAACCAGGGCTTCAGCACGGTCGAATATCTCTCCTCGGCGATCGTCGACATGAAGCTGCACGATCGTACCGTGCCAGTGACCGATCCCGATGCGTTCGAGCGCGACGCGCTGGCCGAGCTCAAGATGCCCAAGGAGATCGTGATGCGGCACCGCCTGCCGCAGTTCAATCACCTGTTCTCGTCCGACGCCTATTCGGCGGGCTATTACAGCTACCTGTGGTCGGAGACGATGGATGCCGACACCTGGGCGGCGTTCACCGAGACGGGCAATGTCTGGGACAAGACCGTCGCCGACAAGTTCCGCACCATCCTGCTCGCCACGGGCAACGAGACCGACCGCAAGGAAGCCTATAAGGCCTTCCGCGGCCGCGACCCCGACGTGAAGGCGCTGTTCAAGCGCCGCGGTTTCCCGTCGGAGTGAGATTGAGGCGCCGCCGGTGCGATGCCGGCGGCGCCCATATCGCTGACATTCTTCCGCTGGTCATTGGTCTCAAAAGCCCGCACATCTCGCAGCCGACGATCGGCCGGGAGCAATCACCGCACTTCGCGGCGGATGGCGCGATCGAGGAGAGTGAGCATGGAGGATTCGCCGCCCTCGGATATGTCGGATCGCGCGGCGATCCTGCCCCTGAACAATCCGCCGCCCGCGAGTCCGCCGGAGTCGCCGGACTCGGTCGACGAGAGTCAAAGCCCTCCCATCCCGTTCGATGTCATGTCGTCGCGACCGCCCGTCGCGGCCAGCGCGCCGCGCGATCCTGCGCCGCTCGAAAATGCCATGATCAGCTGCATCATGCCGACCCGTGGACGCGCGGACCTTGTCGAGCGGGCAATCGATTGTTTCCGCGCTCAGGACTATCCCGACCGCGAGTTGATCATCGTCCACGATCTCGACGGCGACCTGCCGCCCGGGATCGCCGGGGACGATATCCGGATCCTCCGCGCCCGGGAGAACAGCATCGGGGGGAAGCGCAATCAGGCGGTCGAAGCTGCGCGCGGCGACATCATTGCCCAATGGGATGACGATGACTGGTATGGCCCCGCGCGGTTGAGCGTTCAGGCGGCGCCGATCCTGGACGGAAGCGCCGAGGTGACGGCGTTGAACGATATCCTGTTCTTCGATGCGGCGACCGGCGCGTGCTGGGAAGCCGATCCCGCGCTGTTCGCCCGGATGTTCGCGGAGAATGTGGCGGGCGGGACGCTGATGTTCCGGAAGCACGATTGGGAGCGGAGCGGCGGCTATCCGAGCAGCTCGATGCGCGAGGACAGCCATTTCCTCGCCGCGCTGATGCACGGTGGAGCGCGGCTGCACCGCCAGCCGGGGCGTGAGCATATGGTGTATGTCCGGCATGGGTCGAACAGCTGGACGCTCCCGTTCGGTCCGGACCTGACCCCGGCGGATTGTCGGATCGTGCCGGCGCCCGCTGGATTCGCGGCGGTGCAGGGTGCGTGGACCGGTTCCCCCACGCCGATCAGGCAAAGCGGGCCGCTGCGCGCTGCCGAGCCCAATATTCTCGTCAGCTGCATCCTGCCCACTGCGAACCGCCGCGCCTTCATCCCCGAAGCCATCCGGCAATTCCAGGCGCAGGACTATCCCAACCGCGAGCTGATCATCGTCGATGACGGCACGGAC
This sequence comes from uncultured Stakelama sp., assembly GCA_964496045.1. Taxonomy (GTDB): domain Bacteria; phylum Pseudomonadota; class Alphaproteobacteria; order Sphingomonadales; family Sphingomonadaceae; genus Sphingomonas. Next base: position 600 of record CAZBYE010000284.1, on the reverse strand, counting down.
AGCATCGCCGATCTCGTCCCGGCCGATGCGGCGATTCGCTACTATCGCTTGTCGGCGAGGTCTTCGCTCGGGGCCAAGCGGAACCTTGCCGTCGAGATGGCGCGCGGCGATGTCATCCTTCACTGGGACGACGATGACTGGCGCTCGAACCGATGGGTGCGTTCGCAAGTCACGACCCTCATGTCTGAGCAGGCGGATATCTGTGGGTTGGACTGCGTCCTGTTCTACGACCGCGAAGCTCGGCGTGGCTGGCGCTATGTCTATGACGGCAGAGCGCCATGGGTTGCCGGGGGCACGCTATGTTACACGCGCGATCTTTGGCGAGCGAACAGGTTCGCGGATCTGAACGTCGGCGAGGACAATGCCTTTGTCTGGAGCAGCCGTCCCAAACGCGTTGTCATCAACCCGCAGGGTGACCAGTTCGTCGCGACCATCCACCGCGGCAACACCAGCCCCAGGGACACCGCTAACCGGCGCTGGCGCGCCGTTCCCGCGGAACAGATCGAAGCCTGTATGCGCGCTTAGGATCCGGTGCTGTAGAAAATTGGATGCCCGACAAGGACTCGAACCTTGATTGACGGAGTCAGAGTCCGCTCTCTT
>CAZBYE010000283.1:0-4407 GCA_964496045.1 uncultured Stakelama sp. | reverse complement strand
CCGAGATCGTCAGCCCCAACGCGCCCGGCGCGATCCTGACCGCAGAATCGATCGCCGCGCTCGACTGCAAGGTGGTTGCGGGTGGTGCCAACAACCAGCTCTCGACCCGCGGCGATGGCGACCTGGTCCACGCGCGCGGCATCCTCTATGCGCCCGACTACGTCATCAACGCTGGCGGCATCATCAATGTCGGTCTTGAGTATCTCGGCATGGGCAACCGCGCCGAGGTCGAAGCCCGCATCGCGCGTATCCCCGATCGCCTCAACGAGGTTTGGGATGAAAGCGCCCGCATCGGCGCCCCGGCGAGCGAAGTTGCCGACACGATTGCGAAGCGGCTGATCGGCCGCGGCTGATCCGGACCCGGCCTCGCCGGGTATTCGCATTCGAGAATGAGCGCCCTGGCCATATCATGTGGCCGGGGCGTTTTTCGTTGGTGGCCTTCGCGCGGATTGACAGGGCGCGTACCGCTTCTATGCACAGACCGACCGTTCGGTTTGATTCGGGAGGTGAGGTTGAGCTTGGTTCATATGCACCGGCATCTGCATGATGTGTTCGGCGAGGCGCAGCGGCGAGGCCAGTTGATCGCGATCCTCGCATTCGGGATCACTGCGCCTGTAATCCTTGCCGCGACAACGCCAGATCTGATCAGGTCGGTGCCGCTATGGCGCAGCGTGCTGGCACTCTTGCTCGTGCTCGATATCGCAGCTGGGTGCGTCGCCAACTTCACGCGCGGAACCAGTGATTTCTATGCCGAGCGGCCTCGCAATCGCTGGGTCTTCATCGCCATTCACGTCCATATCGTCGCGGTCGCCGCGCTGCTGGGCACCGACCTGACCGCGTCCGTCCTCGTCTGGGGCTACACCATTGCCGGGGCGATCCTCGTCAACCTGCTCGCCGGAAGGCCGTCGCAGACCTTCGCCGGAGGGCTGCTGCTGGCGATCGGGCTCAGCGGGATCGCGCTTTGGCCGGGCCTGTCGCCCTTCATGACCGCCGTCTGCGCGCTGTTCATGCTGAAGGTGCTCTTCAGCTTCGCGGTCGATCATTACCGCCATGACTGACGCAATGCTCATCCGGAACCTGCGTGCCGGCGACCGGGCCGATTTCATCGCGGTCATGGCGCAGGCATTCGAAGCGGACCCGCTGTTCGTCGAGGCCTTTGGCGCGCGCAGGGAAGGGGGCTGGGAACGCCGGGTCGTTTCGTTCCTCTCTTTCATGTTCGACATGAACCGCCTGATGCAGGGAACCCCGCGCGGGTTGTTCGTCGACGGGCAGCTTTCTGCCTGCGCGCTGCTCGAGCCTCCCGTCTCCCGGCTGGCATCGGCTGTCGGCGCATTTGCCTCCGCATTCCGTTTCCTTCCGGTGGCCTGCACGCTCCCCACGCGCGCGACTGCCTTTCTCAACGGCTATACGAAGCGCACCCGCGCCGCGGTGCCGCGCGATCCGCATGGCTATCTGGTCATGTTGAGCGTGCGGCCAGAGGCGCAGGGGCGCGGATTCGGTCGGCGGCTGGTCGAGGACGCGATCGCGCGAACCCGTGCCGACCCGCGCGCGACCGGGATCGCGCTCGATACCGAGAACGAAGCCAATGTCGGCCTCTACCAGCGCTGGGGGTTTCGGAAGACGGCGTCGCTGGACCTTGGCGGGGTCCATGCCCATTGCATGTTCCTGCCCTTTGGAGAGCCGGTATGAAGGATACGCGCACAGCCATCGTCGAGAGTGCCTTCCGGCTGTTCATCGAGCGCGGCTATGAAGGCGCAAGCATGGCCGATCTGGTGGCTGCGACCGGACTGTCCAAGGGTGCCGTCTACCACCACTTCAAGGGCAAGGATGCGCTGCACGATGCGGCGATCGGGCATTTCTTCCTTCGCTTCTTCGGGGACGATGCGCAGCCCCCGGCAGCCGATGCGGGGCTGGGCGTGGTCCTTGACGGCCTGTGCGCGGGCTATGTCCACCTGATGGATACGGTCTCGACGGTCGTGCCCGATCGGACCGCCTATTACCGCTTCGTCTTCTCCATCCTGCCGAAGGTGAAGGATCACATCGGCAGCCAGATCGCGGAGACCCGAAAGCGGCTCATTGCTGCCGCCGAGCTGGATCAGAAGCGGGGAACCCTTTCCACCCTGCTTCCTCCAGAGGCCATCGCCGACCATTGCCTCGCATTGATCGAGGGCACCGCACTCCTTTGCGTCGTCGAGGGCAGGCCGGACATCGCCGCCGCGCTCGAACAATCGGTCGAAAGCTACCGCCGGCTGCTGGACCAAGGGTAGCTCAACGGCGCCGAAGACCTCGGGGCGTCGGGCTATTCCGCCACGGGATGTATCGATCCGAGGTCGAAGGAAGTGCCGGGGTTTCCGCTCTGGCAGATCGGGTTGCCGGCGACGAAGATCGCTTTTGAACTCGTATTGCGCGAGATTGACGGAGTGAAGATCGCCGGCCCGGACAGCGATGCGGAGGGGCACCATCCATTATACTGGCCGACCGGATCGTAGTAAGTCCGGATGAATACGCTGCCGCCGCGCGCGACCAGCCGGTCGCCGTTTCGATAGTCGGTGAGCTTGACGTCGACGGTCCGCCCCGGGGCGACCGTCGCGACCGGGCGTCCGTTCAGATAGTAGGCGAGCGACATCGGCGGGATGTATACCGTTCCCACGCCACCGACAGCCCGCTCGAAACTGCCCGCGCTACTGCGGTTCATCAGTTTCAGCGTCGGGCAATTGGCCTTGCCCTTCATGTCGAAGGAATAGCTGGCGGGACCATTGAACGCATAGACGCCTGACAGGCGCGAGGTCGGCCATGCCATCCATCGCGCCCGCACATACAGGTCGGGACGATAGACCGGGATGGTTTCGGGAGCTGCGTTGATCACCCAGTCAGACACCCGGTCCGATTGCAGGACGGAGCAGGCCAGGGTCATCAGCGAGTATCTCGCGAGGCAGACCGCCGCCGGGGCGATGAACGCCTGCATTCCGGGAACGCTCGCCGCAATCGCCAGCGCTGAGCAGATGGTCATGACCGCCTGACGGTAGGGCGTGCTCGATTCGCATAGCGGGCGAAACACGTTTCTCAGATTGGTCAGCGTGTCCTGCGCGCGAATATCAACGTTGAGCGATGTTTCGGAAACCGGCACAAGTGCCTGATAAACGCCGTTTCCCACGGGGTAGGCCGGGATGGTCCGGGTCACCACGCCACTGGCACCGGTAAAGATTTGAACATCGACCTGCGCATCTGCGGGCTGCCCGCATTCGCTCGTCTGGATGGTCGCGAGGCGGCCCGTCCGGGGTATATTCGATGCAGCGACGGCTTGAACTGTCGCCATCGGCGACTCCCTGACCGCTGCGATGGTCGATGCGTCGAACTCGACATGCGTGACCTCACCGGTCGCGAGCCTGACCTCGGTATAGATTTTTGCGCCCTCATATTTCAGCGCGTAGCTCGTCTGGTCGTCGCTAAAGCCGGTGAGGCGGCCGGTACTGTCGTACCGAAAGGTCACGGCGCCTTTGGCATCTGAAACCGTGAACGCGGTCGCGACTGCGGGCTGACCCGCGTTCGTTCGCTCGCCGACCACCTCGATCTTTACCCCGTCTGGTGTCGTACCGTGGATCAGGATCGGATCATTGGCACCCGTCGGTATCACCGCGCCCGATCGCGGCGTCGGCGTCGGCGTCGGGGATGGCGACGGGGATGGGGATGGGGATGGTGTGATCGTGGGCGTCGGAGACGGTGTCGCGGAAGACCCGCCGGACTTGCTACCGCATCCCGCAAGCAGACACGCCAACACCAGAACAGCCGACCGCATAGCCATGCCTCCCCCGGAGAACGGAGGCTGGCGCGGCGCGACAGGTTCGTCAACGCCGTCTTTACCCTGTTTGATCATTGGCGGAAGGGGTGGGATTCGAACCCACGGTGAGCTTGCACCCACGGCGGTTTTCAAGACCGCTGCCTTAAACCACTCGGCCACCCTTCCGCTGGTCAGCGCCTTTGGGCGTTCGCCGTGTTTTCTGCAAGAGGGCAGCGTTTTCATGATGCGGGGGGTTCATGCGTGCGTACCGGTGTGGCACAGATGCCGGATGCGGAACTTTCAGGGCCTTGTACGGCGTATTGGTGTGTTGGGGACGGTGATTGCGGCGTGTACGCTCGCAAACGCCCCGGCGGTGGCTCAGGATGAAGCGGGGTTCCAAGCTTATATCAACGGCCCACTCCGTCAGCAGGCGTTGCGTGAGGGCGTGAGCGCACGCACGCTCGACGCGGTACTGCCCTCGCTCACCTACAATGCGCGCGTGATCGAGCTTGACCGCGCCCAGCCCGGCGGGCCGCCGACCGCGACGGCGTCGATCCCCAATTTCGCCCCCTACAAGGCCCGTCATTTCGATTCCGCGCGGATCAATCGGCGCCGTGCTACCCTCAGCC
>CAZBYE010000282.1:0-4434 GCA_964496045.1 uncultured Stakelama sp. | reverse complement strand
GGCGTGTTCATCACCGCCTCGAACCAGCGCGGCATCCGGCCGATCACCTCGGTATGGATCCAGAACTGATAGACGAGATTGAGGCCGGCGCAGAAGAACACCATCGCGGGCGGAAAGCCGATCAGGAACAGCGGCAGGCGGAAGATGAAGCCGAGGCTGAAGAAACCGGTCCAGGTCTGTCGCAGCGCGGTCGAGAAATTATAATGCTGGCTCGAATGGTGGATGACATGGCTCGCCCAGAACCACCGCACGCGATGCGCCGATCGATGGAAGACATAATAGGCCAGATCGTCGAGCACGAAGGCGAGCGCGAACCAGTACCAGGCATAGGAAATGTCGAAGAGCCGAAACTGGTGGACCCAGGTCGCGAGCGCGAACACCATGCCGCCCGCCAGCACGCTTGCGATCGTGCTGCCGAAGCCGAGCATCAGTGACGTCAGCGTGTCACGCGGGCAGTAGCGGCTGCGATCCTTGAGACGCGCGACCAGCATCTCCGCCAGCACCAGTGCGACGAAGGCAGGAATGGCCAGATCGACGGGATCGGGCAGGTCGGGCATCGCTCTCCTTACACATCTGTAAATAAGCGCGACCGGCGGTGAAGTGCAATGGGGCGATCAGTCACCCAGCACGAGCGCGAAGGCGCGAGCAACTGCCGCGTCGGCGATCGTGATGCGGAACATCTCGCCCGGCGAAAGCTGGAGCGTGATCACGGTACCGTCAACGGTCTCGCCCAGCATCGCGATTCGCGCGCCCGTGAACCGGTCCGCCCGGTGGCGCGCACCCATCGGCTGAAGCAGGACGAGGTCGCCGGGCCCGCCCGTTGCTGCTGCCAGCTCGCCATTCGCCGAAACCACGCCGGCTTTGCCCTCGAACCCGCTGCTCAGCGCCTCGGCCAGCCGGATCGCGTCCGCGCCGGTCTCAAGCCGCTGCGTCCCACCGAGCCTGAGCAGCCAAGCGACCCCCGCCAATGCGAGCACCGCCGCGAGTGACGCGGCGGTGAGCCACCAGTTCATGCCTTCCCGGAAAGCTGGTCGAGCATCGGGCGGATGCCGTCGATATTGTAGCCTGCGCCTGCCGCGGCCTCGACCAGCGTTGCGGGATCCTCGCCGCGGCTCGCTTCGGCCAGCGCCCACAGGTTAGTCGAACGCGTGCCCGAACGGCAAAAGGCGAGCACGGGGCCTTCGGAATCGGCCAGCGCGGTACGCATCGCGTCGACCTGCGGCGCAGAAAATCCGGCATGAGTGATCGGGATGGCGTGATAGGCGAGACCCAGCGTCTCGGCGACGGTCCGGATCGCGTCGCCCTCGGGCTGGCCCGCCTCTTCCTCGTCGGGACGATTGTTGACGATGGTGGTGAAGCCTGCGCGCGCGGCCTCGACGACATCGGCGGGATCAATCTGCGGGGCGACCGATATCTGGTCGTTGATACGGCGGATGCTGGCCATGGACGTTCTCCTCAGGTCTGTCCGCGTATCACCTGGAGGAAGGCGTCGCCATAGGCGTCGAGCTTGCGCTCGCCGATGCCTGAGAATGTGGCGAGGGTTGCGCGATCTCGCGGTCGGCGCACCGCCATCTCGCGCAGCACCGAATCGTGGAAGATCACATAGGGTGGCACGCTTGCAGCTTCGGCAATCTCGCGGCGCTTGGCGCGCAATGCCTCGAACAAGGGCGCATCCGCGGACGCCAGCGAAGCGGCGGCTTCACCGCGGCGCTTGCGGCCGCGTTCGGGCTCGGCGGCGAGCACGACCTCGACCTTCGCTTCGCCGCGCAGGATGGCGCGGGCATCGCCCGCCAGCGCGAGCCCGCCATGTTCGTTGGCGACCAGCACCCCGCGTGCCTGCAGCGCGCGCGCGACCGGCTTGACCAGTGCCATGTCCTCGGCGTCGGCAATGCCGAACACGGTAAGCCGGTCATGCCCCCATTTCTCGATCCGCTCGTCGGTCGCGCCGCTCAACACCTTCTCCAGATGCCCGACGCCGAAGCGCTGGCCGGTGCGATAGACTGCGCTGAGCAGTTTGCGCGCAGTCTCGGTCGCGTCGCGCACGCCCGGCGCATTGAGGCAATTGTCGCAATTGCCGCAGCGCTCGTCCGGGTTCTCGCCGAAATAGCGCAGCAGGATCGCGCGGCGGCATCCGGCGGTCTCGACCAGTCCCGCCAGCGCGTCGAGCCGTGCGCGCTCCGCGCCCTGCCGGTTGTCGGGCAGTTCCTTCAACCATTCACGTGCCCGGGTGAAATCGCCCGGTGCCCAGAACAAATGCGCGATCGCCGGATCGCCGTCGCGTCCGGCTCGGCCGCTCTCCTGATAATAGCCCTCGATCGACTTGGGCAGGCCGGCATGCGCGACGAAGCGGACATCGGGCTTGTCGATGCCCATCCCGAACGCGATGGTCGCGACCATCACCATGTCCTCGGAGCGGACGAACTCGGCTTGCGCGCGCCGCCGCTGATCGGGCGGCATCCCGGCGTGGTAGAAGCGCGTCGGCCGGCCGGTATTGGCGAGCGCTGCGGCAAGCTTCTCCGTCCGGTCGCGGGAGGTGGCGTAGACGATTCCTGCGCCCGGCGTTCGCTTGACCAGCGACGCGATCGCCGAGCCCTTCGACGCGGTGCTGGTGATTGCATAGCGGATATTGGGCCGGTCGAACCCCGCGATGATCAGCCCGTCCGAGGGAATCCCGAGCTGCTCGAGGATGTCGGCGCGCGTGTGCGCATCGGCGGTGGCGGTGAGCGCAAGCCGCGGCAGCTCCGGAAATGCGTCGAGCAGCGGGCGAAGCAGGCGATAATCGGGTCTGAAGTCATGGCCCCACTCGCTGACGCAATGCGCTTCGTCGATTGCGAACATCGACAGCTTCGCGCTGCGCAACAGGTTGCGGAACCCCTCGCCCGATGCGCGCTCGGGCGCGACATAGAGCAGATCGAGATCGCCCGCCCGGAAACGGCTGATCGTCTCGTCGCGATTGTCGTCGGCGCTGGTCAGCGTTGCGGCGCGAATGCCCACCGCCTCGGCTGCGCGAAGCTGATCGTGCATCAGTGCGATCAGCGGCGACACGACGAGGCAGGTGCCGTCCAGCATCACAGCGGGCAATTGATAGGTGAGCGATTTGCCCGCGCCGGTCGGCATCACCGCGAGCGTGCGCTGTCCGCCAAGCACGCGATCGACGACGTCATGCTGGACGCCGCGAAAATCAGGGAAACCGAAGGTGGACCGAAGGACGTCGCGGGGATTCATCGCAGGGCGTATAACGGGTGCTTCCCGGAAATGCGCGCAATCGTGTAGGTTTTCGGCGCAAGATCACGAGGAGGTTCGCGTGGATACCGAGAGCGTCACCGACAATCATGACCGCAACCGCTATGAGCTGTCGGTCGACGGGAACACCGCCTTCGCCGCCTACAAGCTGGATGGTGACGTCATCACCTTCACCCATACGGTGGTGCCGCCCGCACTCGAAGGGCGCGGGATCGCCAGCCGGCTGATCCTGTTCGCGCTCACGGATGTCCGCGATCGGGGTATCAAGCTGATCGCGCAATGCCCGTTCGTCGCAGCCTATATCCGCAAGCATCCCGAATGGGCGGATCTGCTGGCGAAGCCGCTGGACTAGATCGCGACGGGCGCTCCGTCGGACAGCGTGTGCGTGCAGAGCTGCGCCGCAGCGCTGTCGTCGGCGTCGAGCGCGGCGACTGCGACCCAACCCTCGGCACGTAGCTTCGCGGCTACGGCAGGATCGGTGCCGACTGGCAGGAACAGCCTTCGCCGTGCGCCATTGGTGAGGCCCGCGTCGAGGATCGGATCGACGAACAGCGACACGCCGACCGCCGGTTCGTCGCCCTGTGCGCCGATCACCGAATAGCTTCCTCCACGCCCGATCTCGCCGCGCACCCCGCGCGCGAAGAGCGAGAAGCCGATCCAGCTCTGATACTCAAAGCCATGCCGTTCGGTCGGATCGAGCGTCAACGCGACATCGCCGGGAATGCTTGCCGCGACCGCCGCCAGCCCGTCGAGCCGCGATTCGAGCGCCGCGATCCCGCGCAGCTTCGCGCCGTCGAAGGTCGCGACCACGTGTGTGGGCCCGTTGAGGCGGGGCGGAGCACCGCTGGCGCGCTTCGCGTCGTTCGCCACCCAGCGTTCGATGAACACCTCGCTCGGGTTGTAGGCGAAGGTCACGCCGTTTCGCTTGATGCCGGGCAGCGCTTGCAGCTGCTCGCGCCCGACGCCGTGGTCGGCGCCGACGAGGCCGCGGTCCTCGCCGGGACCCCCGCCTCGATCGAGGGACGCGACGAGGTCGCCGCCTTCTTCAACGGCAGCGCGCACGCGGCGCTCGCCGTGTTCCTCGGCGACCGGCCCGACTACGCGTGGTACCTGAAGGGCGAGGCCAAGGTGGTCTTCGACTTCGAGGTCGACCACGGCCGGGTCACCGGCATCACCTTCCGCGCCGCGCCC
>CAZBYE010000281.1:0-4443 GCA_964496045.1 uncultured Stakelama sp. | reverse complement strand
CCGCGGCGATGGGGACCTATTCGGCCAAGACCGAGATCGGCTGGGGCCACCAGATCCGTTCCTATGTCCTCCAGCCCTATCAGCTGGTGAAGGACCTGCGCACCGGAACCACTTCCACCGCGCCCGCAGATGTGCTCGACGGAGCACTCGACCCGTTCATGGCAGCTGCGCTATCACAGCGCGTGACCGGCGAAACGGTCGAGGTGGAGGACGTGGATTGAGGCCAAAGGGCGCCTCGCTGCTGATGCTGGGTGCCCTTGCGATCGCGGGGTGCGACGCCACCGAGCCGCGCCCTGCGCCCAAGCCCGAAGCCGAGCAGGAGCTTCACTTCCCCGCCGCCGACCGCCCGGTCGCAACAATCGTCTCTGCGCGCTGGTCGACCGAGGAGGCGCGCGACCGCCTCAATGAAGCCGACGCGGTGATGGATCTCGCCCAGATCAAGCCGGGTACGACCGTCGCCGATATCGGCGCGGGTGAGGGCTATTACACGATTCGCCTGTCGGCGCGCGTCGGCAAGCGTGGCCGCGTGCTCGCGCAGGATATCATCCCCGGCGTGCGCGACGCGCTTGCCCAGCGCGTGTCGCGCGAACGGCTCGACAATGTCAGCGTGCGGCTGGGCGAACCCGAAGATCCCAAGCTTCCCGAGAACAGCTTCGACCGCATCCTGATGGTGCACATGTACCATGAGGTCGAGGATCCGTATGAGTTCCTCTGGCGCATGCGCCCCTCGCTGCGGCCGGACGGACTGGTCGTGGTGGTCGATGCCGATCGCGAGACGCAGAATCACGGCACCCCGCCCGAGCTGCTCAAATGCGAGTTCGCCGCGGTGGGCTACAAGCTGGTGACAATGCGCGACATGCCCTCGGCCGGGGGTTATTTCGCCACGTTCAAGGCCGAAGGCCCGCGCCCTGAACCCGAAGCGATCCGCGCGTGCCGCTTCAAGCCTTCGCCCAAGAAGGGCAGCGCGCCCGCACCCAAATCAACCACGGACGAATAGGGTCTAGAGAAGCCCTGCGGCACGGAAGCTCCACGCCCCGCCCGCGCCCACCACGAGATGCTCGTGCAATCGCACACCGAAGGTGCGCAGCGCATCGGCCAGCCGCCGGGTCGCGTCGCGATCCGCGCGGCTTGGCCAGGCCTCACCGTGCGGGTGGTTGTGCGCCATCACCACCACCGCCGCATCGAGGCTGAGCGCGTCGATCGCTACGCGCCGTACCGGCAGGTCGATCGCGTCGGCGGCACCGCGGGCATGACGAAGCCCCAAGACTCGCCCCGCGCGATCACAATAAGCGAAGGCGGCAACCTCGACCTGTTCCCCGGCGACGCTGTCCGCGACGAGCTGTCCCGCCGCCGCGAACGGCGTGCCGGGGGATGGGAGAGACGCGTGAAACGTCATGACGCTATCGTTCCGAAACGCACCGAATCCGTCGAGCTAAAGCGCGTCCGCGATGGAGCGGCTTTGCTCCGTATCGGATGAAGGACGATCCACAGCTTCGCGGGCGCGCGCGCTTGGCGCGGCATCGGCGCTCGGCTAGGCTGACCGACGATGCGGCAATATCTCGACCTCATGGAACGGGCACTGGCCCATGGCGCGGTGCAGATGGACCGTACTGGCGTCGGCACACGCAGCGTGTTCGGCCACCAGATGCGCTTCGACCTGTCGCAAGGCTTCCCAGTGCTGACCACCAAGAAGCTGCATCTGCGCTCGATCATCGTTGAACTATTGTGGTTCCTGCGCGGCGACACCAACGTCAAATGGCTCAACGAACGTAAGGTCAGCATCTGGGACGAATGGGCCGACGACGCAGGCGATCTGGGCCCGGTCTATGGCAAGCAATGGCGCGACTGGCAGGCGCCCGACGGCAGCCATATCGACCAGATCAAGGAACTGATCGAGACGCTCAAGACCAACCCCGCCTCGCGCCGGATGATCGTCTCCGCCTGGAACCCGGGCGAACTCGGCGCGATGGCGCTGGCACCGTGCCACTGCCTGTTCCAGTGTCATGTCGCCAACGGCAAGCTGTCACTCCAGCTCTACCAGCGTTCGGCCGACATCTTCCTCGGTGTACCGTTCAATATCGCGAGCTACGCGCTGCTCACGCACATGCTCGCGCAGCAATGCGATCTCGAGCCGGGCGAGTTCATCTGGACCGGCGGCGACTGCCACCTTTATTCCAACCACCTCGAACAGGCCGAACTGCAGCTCTCCCGCGCACCCGGTCCGCTCCCGCGGCTCGAAATCCTGCGCAAGCCGGCCTCGATCGACGCCTATGAATATGAGGACTTCGTCCTCCACGACTATGTCGCTCAGCCGCACATCAAGGCCGAGGTCGCGGTCTGATCAGCTTCCATCTTGCGCGGGCCGATAACGGCGTGATCGGGGTGGACGGACAGCTGCCCTGGCGCCTGCCTGCCGACCTCAGACGCTTCAAGGCACAGACCATGGGCAAGCCCATGATCATGGGCCGCAAGACCTTTGAGAGCTTCCCCAGCCCCCTGCCCGGCCGCCGTCATATCGTGCTGACGCGCGATCCGTCCTGGCGGCGCGAAGGCGCCGAGGTTGCCTCCTCGATCGAAGATGCACTGAACCTTGCGGGCGCGGGCGACATCGCGGTGATCGGCGGCGCGGAAATCTTCGCGCTGTTTCTGGATCGAGCCGAGCGGATCGAGCTCACCGAAGTCCATCTGTCGCCCGACGGCGACGCCACCGTCCCGCCCTTCGGCGCCGAGTGGCGCGAAACAGCGCGTGAGCATCATCCCGCTGATGGCGACCGCCCCCCGCACAGCTTCGTCACGCTGGAGCGCCTGACCTAAACGTCAACCGGGGGTTGTTCCGCGGTCCGTGCTGCCGCACCATCCCGCCAGCGGAACGAATCCGGCATACCGGCGGGGAGGAATGCGATGCGGAAATGGATTTTCTGGGCGCTCGTTCTTTTGGCGCTTGCTGCCCCCGTCTTCTTCGTGCTTGCGCCCGGTATCGTCGAGAAGGGCATGAACAAGGTCGTCGCGACCAAGCTTCCCATCGTCACGCCCGAAACGCGCAAGCTCCACGCCGGTCTGCAGATCGCCGACCTGCATGAAGACACCTTGCTGTGGAAGCGCAGCCTCAACGAGCGGTCGGACCGCGGGCAGGTCGATCTGCCGCGGCTGATCGAAGGCAATGTCGCGCTGCAGGTTTTCTCGTCGGTCACCAAGACCCCCAAGAACCAGAATTACGACTCCAATAGCGCCGACAGCGATAACATCACGCTGCTGACATTCGCCCAGCTCCAGCCGCCGCGGACCTGGTCTTCGCTGCTCGAACGCTCGCTGTTCCACGCGCAGAAACTCGAGCGCGCCGCCGCGGCGTCAGGCGGCAAGCTGCGCGTGATCCGCACCACTGCGGACCTCGACGCGCTGCTCGCCGAACGCGCACGGGGCGCCAAGACCGTCGGCGGCCTGCTCTCGATTGAGGGGCTGCAGAACATGCAGGGTAAGCTCGGCAATATCGACCGGCTGCACGCCGCAGGCTTCCGCATGGCCGGCCTGACCCATTTCTTCGACAACGAGCTTGGCGGATCGATGCACGGCATCGCCAAGGGCGGCCTCACACCGCTCGGCCGCGCGACCGTCCGCCGCATGGAAGAACTCGGCATGGTCGTCGACATTGCGCATGCCAGCCACAAGACCGTCGCCGAGATCCTCGCCATGGCGAAACGCCCCGTCGTCTCGAGCCATGGCGGGGTGCAGGCGGTGTGCAAGGTCAACCGCAATCTTTCCGATGCGGAAATCCGGGGCGTGGCCAAGACCGGTGGCGTCATCGGCATCGGCTATTGGGACGCAGCGATCTGCGGCACCGAGCCTGAAAAGGTCGCCGCGGCGATCGCGCATGTCCGCGATCTGGTGGGCATCGACCATGTCGGGCTCGGCTCCGACTTCGACGGCGCGGTCACCACCGGCTTCGACACCGCGCAACTGGTGTTCGTGACTCAAGCACTGGTCGATCGCGGCTTCACGCCCGAGGAAATCCGCAAGGTGATGGGCGGCAATGTGCTGCGGCTGCTGCGCACGGGCATTGCGCCTGCGCGGTTAACAGACCGGTGAGTTGGCACCGGGGAAAGCCGTCTCTATAGGCGCGCGGATGGAGCGGCTGGACGGAGCGGCTTCGGTTCCGGCGCATCTGCGCGGCGGGATCGTCGCGCTGGGCAATTTCGACGGGTTTCACCGGGGGCACCAGGCGGTGGTGGGCCGCGCGATCGAACGCGCCCGTGCCGAGGGGCGCCCGGCGATCGTCGCCACCTTTGACCCGCATCCGATGCGTTTCTTCCGGCCCGACACCCCATCTTTCCGTCTCACCACGCTGGATCAGCGCCAGCGGCTGTTCGGCGAAGCGGGCGCCGACGCGATGCTGGTGTTCGGATTCGACGCCGCGCTCGCCGGGTTGCCCGCGCGAGCGTTCGCCCA
>CAZBYE010000280.1:0-4451 GCA_964496045.1 uncultured Stakelama sp. | reverse complement strand
CCTTCTCGGGTTCGGCCGACGGCAGGTCGATCTTGTTGATCACCGGCACGATCTCGTGGTCGTGCTCGATCGACTGGTAGACGTTGGCGAGCGTCTGCGCCTCGACACCCTGCGCCGCGTCGACCACCAGCAGCGCGCCCTCGCACGCGGCGAGCGACCGGCTCACCTCATAGGCGAAGTCGACATGCCCCGGCGTGTCCATCAGGTTGAGGACGTAGTCGAGTCCGTCCGGCCCCTTCCAGTCGAGGCGAACGGTCTGCGCCTTGATCGTGATGCCGCGCTCCTTCTCGATATCCATATTGTCGAGCACCTGAGCGGACATCTCGCGCTCGGCGAGACCGCCGGTGCGTTGGATGAGGCGATCGGCCAGCGTCGACTTGCCATGGTCGATGTGCGCGATGATCGAAAAGTTGCGGATACGGGAAAGGTCGGTTGCCATGATTCCGCGCGCCTAGCAGGGGTGACGGGACTTGCGAAGAGGCTTGGTAGCCGTCAGCCTGCAACAATGCGCAACCTGCTCCTTATTCTCGCCTGTCTTGTCGCCATGCCTGCGCTGGCCAAAGACCCGCCGATCTACGTCGTCCGCCACTATGATACGCCCGCGGGCGAGCGTGATCCCGACCTTCTTTCGCAGGGCAAGGCGCGCGCGCAGGCGCTCGCCAAATGGTTCAAAGGCAAGAAGCTCAAGGCGATCTATGTCAGCGACTTCAAGCGCACGCGCCAGACCGCCGGCCCGCTCGCTACCGAACGCGGCATCACGCCCGAGGTCTATGATCCCCGCGACACGCCCGCGATCGTCGCGAGGGCAAGGGGTGCGAAGGCGTCCGTCCTGATCGTCGGCCACAGCAACACCGTCCCCGATATCGTCCAGCAGCTCGGCGGCGAACGCCCCGCGGATCTGCAGCATGAGGACTTCGGCGACGTCTGGACGGTGCGCGGCGGCATATCGGTGCGCGAGCGGGTCGACCCCTGAAATAATTTTTCGCATGACGTGCCCCCCGCGGCTTTGATAATGGCAGCGGCACAGGGGGAGGCGTCAGCCTCCAGTGTAGACAGATGTTCCATTGCCCGGCCGGAGTCCGCTCCGACCGAGCAATCTGCAATGCCGCGGGTGCAAATGCCCCGCCAGGGAGGACCAGTTCATGCTAATCGTTCGGAGTCTCGTTGCTACCACCGCGCTCGCGCTTTGCCTTGCCACGCCCGCGCAGGCGCAGCGACTCGCCAAGCCCAGCGGCGGCCAGAAGCTGCAGGAGCAGACAATTCAGGACGTGCCGCGCTGCTTCCGCAAGCTCGGTACCATCTCGGTGGTCGATGGCGACGATCCCCGTCCGTGGACGCAATATTCGCTGGCCCCGCCGCAGAAGCTGATGAAGGTTCTGATCCAGCGTTCGGGCTGCTTCAACCTTGTCGACCGCGGATCGGGCCTGCAGGCGGCTGAGCGCGAACGCGCAATCGGCGGCAATCTCGGCCACCAGCGCGGCGCCAATGTCGGCCGGGGCCAGATCAAGGCTGCCGACTATGTCATGGTCGCGGAAATTCAGGGCGCCAACAGCAACGTCAGCGGCAGCGGCGCGGGCGGCCTCATCGGCGGCCTCATCGGTGGCCGTCTCGGCGGTCTCGCCGCCGGCATCAGCAGCAAGAAGATGGAAGCCAACACCGTCCTCTCGGTCACCAATGTCCGCACGACTGAAACCATCGCCACCAGCGAAGGCTATGCCGCGAAGAACAGCCTCGCATTCGGCGGCGGCGGCGGCGTCGGGTTCCTCGGCGGTGGCGTGGGCGCTGTCGGCGGTGGTTATGACAACACCGATATCGGCCGCATCGTCACCCTGTCGTTCATTCAGGCCTATACCAAGCTGGTGAACGAACTCGGGCTGGTCCGCGCTGGCGACGCCGGTACCGTGCAGGCGACCCCGGCCAAGACCTTCACCGCCCAGCGCCCGGTCGCGATGCGCGCTTCGGCGGCCGCCGGCGCAAAGATCATTCGCACGCTTCCGCCCGGCGCGATCGTCTATCCGACCGGCAACAAGAACGGCCTGTGGTGGGAAATCGCCGACGAAAACGACAATGTCGGCTGGGCGCTCAACACCGGGCTCGCTCCGTCGCAATAAGCGGCTTCGATCAAGTCTCGCAAAGGGCCCGTTCCACATTGTGGAGCGGGCCTTTTTGCTTGTCCGGGCCAGCCGGATCGCACAGTCTCCCGCCGCCTATCCGGAGAGACCGATGCGCCGCCTGATCCTCACCGCCACCTTGTTCGCCACAGCCGTCGCCCTGCCCGCCAATGCGCGCGACCTGCTTCTCGTCGGCAACAAGGGCGAGGACAGTTTCGGCATCTACGACCTCGCCGACGGCAAACAGCTCGCCAAGCTGCCCACCGGCAACCAGCCGCATGAGATTGCAGTGATGGGCGACGGCACCCAGGCCGCCGTGGTCAATTATGGCGGCTCGACCATCGACATCATCGACCTCGACCCGCTGGGCAAGGTCGCAACCATCGAGCTTTCGCCCAACAAGCGCCCGCACGGCTTGCTGTGGATGCCGAAGAGCGAACGCCTGATCGCGACCACCGAAGGCAGCAACTCGGTCGCGATCGTCGAACCCGATGGCAGAGTCACGTCGATCGCTACCGGCCAGCAGGGATCGCACATGGTCGCGCTGCTGGGCGAGGAACGCGCCTTTGTCGCCAATATCGGATCGGGCACGGTGAGCGTGCTCGACCTCAGGGCCAATACCAAGCTGCGCGATCTCACCACCGGCGGCAAGCCCGAGGGGGTCGCGGTCGCGAGCGGCAAGGTCTTCGTCGGCGATCTCACCGCCCCGCGCATCAGCGTGTTCGACGCCGGGACTTATGAAAAGCTCGGCGAACTCGCGATCGACGGCAACGCCATCCGCGTCATCGCCAGCCCCGACGGCAAGACCGTCGCCACCAGCAACGTCGACAAGGGTACCGTCACCCTGATCGACGCGGCATCCCACAGCGTGCTGCGCAGCTTTCCCGTCTCAGGCGACCCCGCGGTCACTCAGGTCACGCTGATCTGGTCGTCGGACGGCAAGCGCCTCTACGCCGCCGAAACCGCACGCAACCAGATCGCCGAAATCGACGCCGTCACCGGGAAAGTTCTCCGCCGCATCGATGTCGGCAAGAATGGCGACGGCCTCGCGGTGACTCAGGTACCCTAGCGCGCCGCCTCCACCGCGCGCAGCACGCTCTGCCAGCGTGCCTCGCCATCGCCGCTGACCAGCGCCCAGCGCACCCCGCGTCGCTCCAGCTCGGCTTTGGACAGGTCGAAGAAGCGCTGGCGCTGCTCGGGCTCGCCGAACATCCGCGTGCCGTCCGCAACCCAGGGCAGATCGATATCGAACAGCAGATAGAGGTCGGCCGTTCCCTCCCATTTGTCGAACCACGGGTCGCGCTTTTCGAACAGCATGTCGGCCCATACCGCGGTCATCAGCGGATCGGTGTCGAGGATCAGCGGCGTCAGCCCCGCCGCCAGCATCGTCCGCACGCCCGCGTCATGCGTCCGCGCAATCTCGACCAGATCGCGCATCGTGAAGTCGATCCCGCGCGTCTCGGCATATTCGCGGCCATATTCCTCCGCAACCTCGCCGCCGAGAAGCGCTGCGAGGCGCGGTGCCAGTGTCGATTTTCCAGTGCTTTCGGGACCGTGGAGGCAAATGGTGCGTAGCGTCATGAAACCCCTTCTTCGTTCCCGGCCCTACGCCGGGCCTGCGCGCGATTCCAGTCGATGAGTCCCCAGATCGAGAGACCGAGCAGAATCCCATAAACCCCCGATGTCAGCCACAGCCCACGCACCGCGAACAGCGGGATCGCGACGATATCGACGAGGATCCAAAGCACCCAATTTTCCAGATAGCGGCGCGTCAGCAGGATCTGTGCCGCGACACTCGTCATCGCCACCCCCGCGTCCCACCAGGGCAGCGCCGCATCGGTCAGCCGGTGCATCAGCCAGCCCCATCCCGCCGTCAGCGCGACGCATCCCGCCAGCCAGCCGGCGCGCGCGGGCCAGCCCAGCGTCAGCACCACCACCTCTCCGGCATCGGCCTTCGACCGCGACCAGTTCATCCAGCCATAGAGATTGAGCGCGACGTAAAAGAGCTGCAGCAGCATGTCGCTGTAGAGCTTGTGCTGGAAGAACAGCACGCCGTAGAGCGCCACCGCCGCGATCGCGAAGGGATAGTTCCAGATGCTCCGCCGCGCGACCAGCGCGATATTCGTGAGCAACAACAGCGATGCGGCGACCTCTAGCGGGTTCATGCCCTTGGCTTGCCGCAGGAAATCGCCCGCGTCGAGTGCTTGCCCTCACCCGCCAGCACGCTACGCTGCCCCGATATAACAAGAGGGTCGGCTATGCGGCATATCGCGGTGATCGGTTCGGGGCCGGCGGGCTATTACACCGCGGAGGCATGTCGGGAGCCGTTCGGCGACCAGG
>CAZBYE010000279.1:0-4507 GCA_964496045.1 uncultured Stakelama sp. | reverse complement strand
ACGTCGTGACCGACCGCCCGGTCCATGTCGACTTCCTGCGCATCTCCGAGCACGCCAAGGTGCACGTGAACGTGCCCGTCGTGTTCGCCGACGAAGAAACCTCGCCCGGCCTCAAGAAGGGTGGCGTGCTCAACATCGTCCGCCACGAGCTCGAGCTGGTCTGCGACGCCGCCGAGATCCCGAGCGAGATCACCATCTCGCTGGACGGTCTCGATGTCGGTGCCTCGATCCACATCTCGAACGTGACCCTGCCCAAGGGCGTCGAGAGCGCGATCGAAGACCGCGACTTCACCATCGCGACGATCGTTGCCCCGTCGGCACTGAAGTCCGAGGAAGCCGAAGCGGCTGCTGAAGCCGAGGCCGAAGTCGAAGCGCCGGCTGAAGAAGCCGCCGCCGAGGGCGAGACCGAGGCGAAGGAAGGCGAGTAAGCCTTTCCCGCCCTTTCGGGTTGATCTGGATCGCCTCCGCACCGCAGGGTGCGGAGGCGATCTTCGTTTTGGGGTTTGAGACCGATGCAATTGTGGGTGGGCCTCGGCAATCCGGGGCCGCAATATGCGATGAACCGGCACAATGTGGGCTTCATGGCCGCTGACGCGATCGCCGAGGTGCACGGCTTCACGCCGCCCGCGAAGAAATTTCAGGGCTGGGTTCAGGAAGGGCGCATCGGTGCGCACAAGATCCTGCTGCTCAAACCCGCGACCTATATGAACGAGAGCGGCCGGTCGATCCGCGCGGCGCTGGACTTCTACAAGCTCGGCGAAGCGGACGTCACCGTCTTCCACGACGAGCTCGACCTCGCCCCGTTCAAGGTCAAGGTCAAGCGCGGCGGCGGCGCAGCCGGGCAGAACGGCATCCGCAGCGCGATCGCGCATGTCGGTGCTGAGTTCCGCCGCGTTCGCATCGGCATCGGCCATCCCGGGCACAAGGACCGCGTCACCGGCTATGTGCTGGGCAATTACGGCAAGACCGAAATCGAGGATCTCTCCGACCTGCTCGGCGCGATCGCGGGCGAGGCCGAATGGCTCGCCAAGGGCGACGACGCACGCTTCATGAACGACATCGCGCTGCGCCTGCACCAGGAACCTTGAAGGCGCGGCCAACCGCCGCTTTCACACCCAAAAACAAAAAGGCCGGGGTCGCCCCCGGCCTTTCCGTTTTCAAACCTTGTGGCAGATCAGCCCTGGCGACCGATCACCACGCCGACCGCGCGGCTGTCGGCGCCCGTGATCGCGAAGGTGATACCGAGCTCCGTTGCCTTCGGGCCATAAGCGAGGCCCTGGAAGGTGCCGCCCGCGGGGCTGCCCGGGCCGAAGCTGCCGGTGAACTGGTTGTTGCCCGATGCGATGGCGCCGGTGCCGGTGTAGGTGCCGTAGACCGTGCCGTCCGCCCGCGTCAGGTTGAGCGTCAGATTGACCAGCCCGGTGGCATAGTTGAGCAGCACCGTGACCGTTCCGCCCAGCTTCTGGACGTTGCTCGCGCCCGCTCCGGGCGAGGTCACCACACGGCCGGCGATCCGCGCGATGTAGCTTGAGCTGCCGGTGGTCGGCATGTCGCTGGGCACAGTCGGATAGCCGAACGTGCCATAGGTCACCCGCTTGGCCCCGGCCGTGGTATCACCACGCCACCAGGCCGCATAGCTGACATAGGGACGCGCCAGCGCGGTATCCGTCGTCACCTGATCCTTGATGGTGTTGTTGAGCAGTTCGAGCTGCGAGAATTTGCCTGTCGCCGCATCGGCCGTGCGGAACACATATTCGACCGCAGCGGGCGTGGGGCCGGTGGTCATATCCGCGCCCTTGAAGCGCGATTCCTCGGCATTCTCGCGCACCACTTCCTCGGTCGTCATGGTCGAGGTGATGGTGCTCTGCAGCGCGAGGCGGACGCGATTCGAGAAGGCGTCGGTGCCCGCGGTGCCCAGCGTGACGGGGCCGGCAAGATCGCCGGTGTAGCTCGTCGCCGCGCTGACCGTGAACACCTCGATCGGCGCGGTAAGCGGCAGGGCGGTATAGGTCGGCGTGGCCGAAGCGGTCGGCGACGGCGTCGGCGAAGGAGTCGGCGTCGGGGCCGGGTCTTTGCCACCGCACCCGGCGACGGTCAGCGCCACGGCGGTGCTGGCGATCAGAATGGAACGGCGAATCATCCTTCGACTCCTGTTACTTGCTCAACTGCAAGGCGGTTTGCGCCTTTACCGCAGATGAACGGTCCTTGCCCGCAAGGGTTGCGTGCGTTCTCCGGTAGCGTGACGGAGACGGAAACGAAAGGCCGCAATTGGTCTGGTCCGCTCCCTCGTGACCGCGCTCAGCTCCCTGTCGCGTCCATGATCTGGCGGAGCTGCTGAATCTTGCCCAGCCGCTCGGCGGGGCTGATCTTCGACATTGTCCCGGTGCCGAATTCGGCCGCGCTCTGCACGCAGGTGGTGACGGTGGCATAGTTTTGCGTGCGGTCGCCCTTGTCGAACACCGTCGCAGCCTGATCCTTCGCGGCCCAGTCGAGATAGGCGTCGAGATTGGCCCTGGACAGTTCGGGTTTGGGGGCTGCGGCCGGCACCACCTGATCGCCCAGCTTGTCGGCGATCATCTTGCGATAATAATCGAGGAACGGCGCCGCCCCGCCCGCGATCGATCGCGGCACCGGGCTGTCGAGCAGCTGCTGCTGCCATTTCACCGCGGCAAAGCAGCGCGTGTTGAGCGCCAGCCCGTCCTCGAGCAGTTTCGCTTTCTGTTCGGCCTGTGCCTTGGCCTTGGCTTCGGCCGCCGCCTTTTCCCTGGCGCCGTTGTCGCCACAGGCAGCCAGCGCGACAAACGCCAGCGGCGCCAGAATTGCGATGCGCTTCATGGATTTCCTCTCCGGTTTCGACGCGCGAGTTTGCCGGTTGCGGCGGGGGTGTCAACACAGCGCCGCTTGCGCGTCGGTCGCGCGCATGCTGTGCGGGCGTCATGACGATCCGCAACCTCTTCGCCACGCGCTTTTCCGAAACCGCACTCAACGACGATGCGCTGCTCGCGGACCTCGGCGAAGCTTGCCGCGATCTGGCGACACAGGATCGTGCGGGCCAGGCCTGGTCCAAGGCGCACGGCTATCGCGGCTACACCTCCTACGCCTCGCTCGACGACCTGCCGGTGCGCGATCCGCGCTTCGGCGACCTCGTTCGCCACCTCAACCGCCATACCGCGAAATTCGCGGAGGAATGCGCCTTCGATCTTGGCCGCAAGCCAAAGCTCGACAGCCTGTGGGTCAACATCCTCAAGCCCGGCGGCACCCATTCGGGGCATATCCACCCCCACAGCATCATCTCGGGCACGCTCTATGTCGAGATTCCGGCGGGTGCGGGCACGCTCAAGCTTGAGGATCCTCGGTTGCCGCTGATGATGGCCGCCCCGCCCCGCCGCCCCGACGCCCCCGACGACCTGCAGACCTTCGTCTATGCGCAGCCAGCGCCCGGCACGATCTTTCTGTGGGAAAGCTGGCTGCGGCACGAAGTGGTGACAGGCAACGCCAAGGCAGACCGGATCAGCATCAGCTTCAACTATCGCTGAATCACGTCGATCCGGCGTTTGGCCGCCCCGTTTCGGGAACCATTGCGCATGTGATACGATTAACCCTCCTACGTTTCATGGAGATTGATCATGCGCAAAGGACTGACAGCACTTCTGGCGCTGTCGCTGACCGTTCCGGCCGTCGCCGCGCCCGTCTTTGCGGGCACCGCGCATGCGCAGAGCTGGGAAGAACGCCAGCGCGATCGGGATCGCGAATATAACGAACGCCGCGGCGACGGGCGGGACCGGAACTGGCGGGATCGTGATCGGGACCAGAACTGGCGCGACCGGGATCGCCGTAGCAGCGACTATCGCTGGCGCGGCGACCGCAGCGACCGCCGCTGGGACCCCTATGATAATTACCGCCAGGGCAATTACCGCGAGCGGCGGATGACCCGCCAGGACCAGATTTATCGTGGCCGCGACAACCGCTATTACTGCCGCCGCAACGACGGCACCACCGGTCTGGTGGTCGGCGCTGCGCTCGGCGGCGTTCTTGGCGGCGCGATCGGCAATGGCGATCTTCTCGGTGTGCTGCTCGGTGGTGCCGGCGGCGCCCTCGCCGGCCGCGAGATCGACCGCGGCAACGTGCGCTGCCGCTGATCGGCGCATAGCGACAGGAACGGCCCGCCGGTCTCACGACCGGCGGGCTTTCTTGTTGGGCTGGCCTTTTGTGCCCGTCCGCCCTATCTGCGCGCCTTTCCCGAGTTACAGGACCAGATCATGGGTTTTCGCTGCGGCATCGTTGGCTTGCCGAATGTCGGCAAATCGACGCTCTTCAACGCGCTGACGGAGACTGCGGCGGCGCAGGCGGCCAATTATCCGTTCTGCACGATCGAGCCGAATGTCGGTAACGTCGCCGTGCCCGATCCGCGCCTCGATTCGCTCGCCAAGATCGCCGGCTCGGCCAAGATCATCGAGACCCAGCTCGGCTTCGTCGATATCGCCGGTCTGGTGCGCGGCGCGAGCAA
>CAZBYE010000278.1:0-4523 GCA_964496045.1 uncultured Stakelama sp. | reverse complement strand
CTGCGCGAAGCCCTTCTCCGCGAACATTATCGCGGCGGCCAGAGCTTCCTCGTCACCCCGCGCATCGCCGACCTGCCCGATATCGAGCAGTTCCTGCGCGAGGAGGTGCCGGAGGTGCGCTACGTCGTCGCCCACGGCCAGATGGCGGCATCCGAGGTCGAGGAGCGCATGTCCGCTTTCTACGACAAGAAGTACGAGGTGCTGGTCTCCACCACCATCATCGAGAGCGGCCTCGACATTCCCTCGGCCAACACGATGATCATCAACCGCGCCGACCGCTTCGGCCTTGCCCAGCTCTACCAGCTGCGCGGCCGCGTAGGCCGGGCCAAGACCCGCGCCTATGCCTATATGACCACCGCACCCCAGCGGCTGATGACCGAGGCGGCGGAAAAGCGCCTCAAGGTCCTGTCCGACCTCGAAAGCCTCGGCGCGGGGTTCCAGCTCGCCAGCCACGATCTCGACATCCGCGGCGCGGGCAATCTGCTCGGCGACGAACAGTCGGGGCATATCAAGGAGGTCGGCTACGAACTCTACCAGTCGATGCTGGAGGAGGCGATCATGGACGCCAAGGCCGGCGGCCTCGCCGATGCGCGCCCGCGCGACCTGTCGCCCCAGATCACCGTCGACGCCCCGATCCTGATCCCGGAGAGCTTCGTCCCCGATCTCGACTTGCGCATGGGCCTCTATCGCCGCCTGAACGAGGTCGAGGACAAGACCGGGATCGAGGAATTCGCCGCCGAGATGATCGACCGCTTCGGCAAATTGCCCGAGGAGACCGAGAACCTCCTCCTCCTGATCGAGGCCAAGCTCAACGCCAAGCGCGCCTGCATCGCCAAGATCGATGTGGGGCCAAAGGGCGCACTGGTCAGCTTCCACGAAGACAGCTTCCCCAGCGTCGAGGGCCTGATGGCCTATGTCGGCAAGCTGGAGGGCACCGCCAAGCTGCGCCCCGACATGAAGCTGGTCATCAGCCGGGTGTGGGCGACGCCTAGGGCGCGGCTGAATGCGGCGGTGCAGCTGTCGCGGGGGTTGGCGAAGGCGGCGGGTTAATCGGGGGTCTTTGGAACCGCATCAGTAGGTGAAGCTGTCGTCGTCATCCCAGTCGGGGTACACGACCGGCTTGTCACCGAAATATTGCTTCACAACCTTATCGCGTCGGTCCATCGACATTTCCTCTGGATCGAGTTCCTCGGGATAGACGAAGACCACTTCAAACCGCCCATCATTTACAAAGTACTGAATCTCCTCCCAACGCTCTGCGCCTTCTTGCGCTTCCCACAAATCGAGCAGCGCATCACCGAGCCGATCCAAGTCCGGATCCCGGTACAAGATATGATCTCCTAGATCCTTGAAGATCGAAGGCCCCACTGAATTTCGCTGCACCCGAGCGTGAAGCAGCGTACCGTCGAGAGGGTACTCATCATCCTCGGCCAGTAGTTGCCCAATCATATTGAGCAATTTCTCAGTCTCGCTATTTGGCATCTCACTTCCTTTTCGATTCGTTCGGAAACTTCTCGCCTCCCTTTATCCCGTCGATCCAGAACGAGACATTCAGCTCAGATGGGCGTTGTGAATTCCCCTCGAATTTCGGAACGATCTTTACGCGCACCTGCTTCTTCTGACGCTTCGCTTGCTCCCACTGGTTTTCCAGCCTCGCATAGTCGCTACGATTGAAACTGCCGTCCTGAGCGAAGTGATTGAACGCCTCTTTAGGCCCGTTGAAGCGACGGGCTATATAGTGACCACCATGATCGTTTTTCCGCCGGTCGCTGCCGCCAGCCCCAAGTTGCGCCGACCGTGATCGTCCCTGATCGGAGTTCAGTGTAATTTCACCTGAAATCCGTCGAGTGCGATTCTGATCATCGATCTCGTAACGATATCCGTTGCGCTCGACCGTCCGCCAGCCCTCCGAACCCGATCGAGGGCCGTGTCCGGCCGTTGCTCGCCGGACTTGAACACGGCGCGTACTCTGTTGCGGGCTAGCAACCGTCCTTGGCCGTTGGACATCAACGCGAGGAGAACGCCGTTGCGGTCCGATGCCCGCCCTTGGCGGCTGGGCCACAACCCGAGGAGGCGTCCGCTGCACGCCTGCACTTCCTCTTCGCCCTTGCGGCTTTTTGGTCTCACCTCCCCAGTCGCCATCGCCGGTCGCGCCACCGCCACCGAAATCCCCGCCACCGCCGCCTGTAAAAACCCCGCCTCCCCATGTCGAAGGCTTGTCGCGCCCTGTCGGGGACCTTTGCCCGCCACCCGACCGCCCCGCCGGCGGACCTTGAGGCTTCGGAGCAGGAGCGGGACGACCTTGTGGAACGACGCGACCACGTCTCTCCGCCTGCCCGCCACTACCACGGCCATAATAGTGGCCAGTGCCAACAAAGGTGAAACGACCATTCTCCGGGTCATGCCAAGGATTGAACTTGAACTCGACCCCATCGGCGCCGGTTTCACGTGGCAATCGCCCAGTGCGCAGCCAAATCGAAAACGCGCGTCGTCGCGCTACATCATCCATCTCGTTCATGTTGCCCCGCCGTCAAAAGCGGTGAGAACATTTGACGAACACTTTCCAACAAGTCAATTCGGAACGCCGCAATTTCCCTCCGATTCGGAGCAAGTTCATTGTCGAGCGAAGCGCTGCGACACTTGGGGTTCCGTCACCAACCCAACCCACCCTTTTCCTCGCCCTCTCCGCGTGTTAACCATCTTTTCCCAGAGGGGGAGCGGATGCCGCAGCACGACATCCAGGGCCGTCACGCGCGGCTGGTGCAGGCGATCGCCCTGCTCGATTCAGCGTCCGGCTGGGACGATGCCAGCATGATCCTGCGCGACCATGCCCGCGCCATCGCCGATGCCGACGGCATCACCGTGGTCCTGCGTCAGGGCGACGAGGTGTTCTACGCGGCCGAGGATGCGATCAGCCCGCTCTGGACCGGCCAGCGCTTTCGGGTCGAACGCTGCATCTCCGGCCTCGCGATCATGGCGGGCGAGCCGATCCTGATCCCCGATATCCGCAACGATCCGCGCGTGCCGCTCAACGCCTATCTCGCGACCTTCGTCGCCAGCATGGCGGCGTTCCCGATCGGGCGCACCGCCGCGCTCGGCGCTTATTGGCGCAACCCCGGCGCCGTCGACCTCGAGGCGGTCGGGCTAATGACCCGCCTCGCCGCCGCCGCGGCGCTGATCCTCGACCCCAATGCCCCGCCCGCGCGCAAGGCCGGCTGAGCTCACATTGACTTTTGGCAGCATCACTGCCATATCCCCGCCCAGCGAGGCGTTATGCAGCGTGATCGGACGTGCCGGGAACCCGGCCGCCCCGGCTCCGCCTCGGTTGATTTACAGGCTCCCCTGTCACGCGGGTTGTCATTTTTGACCCCGCCTCCGTGCGCGCTTTCGGCGTGCGCGTCGGCCGTATTTGCAAAGAGATTCCTTTGACCGAATTCAATACCCTCGGCCTGTCCGAGACCACCCTCGCCGCGCTTGCCGCGAAGGGCTACACCACCGCGACCCCGATCCAGGCGCAGTCGATCCCGGCATTGCTCGAGGGCCGCGACCTGCTCGGCATCGCCCAGACCGGCACCGGCAAGACCGCGGCGTTCATGCTGCCCTCGATCGATCGCCTGATCGCATCGGGCAAGCGCGCCCAGCCGCGCGGCTGCCGCATGCTCGTCCTTGCGCCGACCCGCGAACTGGCCAGCCAGATCGCGCAGAGCGCCCGCGACTATAGCAAGGGCTCGCGCCTCAGCGTCGCCACCGTGTTCGGCGGCACCTCGATCCACAAGAACAAGACCGACCTGGCACGCGGCGTCGACATCATCGTCGCGACCCCGGGCCGCCTCGTCGACCTGATCGACCAGTGCTACGCGATCCTGCTCGGGATCGAGATCCTCGTGCTCGACGAAGCCGACCAGATGATGGACCTCGGCTTCATCCATGCCCTGAAGCGCATCGTCCGCGAGCTGCCGAGCAAGCGCCAGACGTTGTTCTTCTCGGCGACGATGCCCAAGTCGATCCGCGATCTGGCCGGCCAGTTCCTCAAGTCCGACCCGGTCAAAGTGAAGGTGACCCCGGTTGCTACCCCTGCCGAGCGTGTCACCAAGTCGGTGACCTTCGTGACCCAGGCCGAGAAGCAGGCGCTGCTCACCATCGCGCTCCGCGATCCGTCGATCGACCGCGCGCTGATCTTCACCCGCACCAAGCATGGCGCCGACCGCGTCGTAAAGCTGCTGGCGGGCAACGGCATCGCCTCGAACGCGATCCACGGCAACAAGTCGCAGCCGCAGCGCGAGCGTGCGCTTGGCGAGTTCAAGGCCGGCAAGGTCAAGATCCTGATCGCGACCGACATCGCCGCGCGCGGTATCGACGTGTCGGGCGTCAGCCATGTGTTCAACTTCGAGCTGCCCAACGTGCCGGAGCAATATGTCCACCGCATCGGCCGTACGGCCCGCGCGGGCGCGACCGGTCTTGCGATCAGCTTCTGCGCGGCTGACGAGAAGCCCTATCTGAAGGACATCGAGAAGCTGACCCGT
>CAZBYE010000277.1:0-4537 GCA_964496045.1 uncultured Stakelama sp. | reverse complement strand
TCCTTGGCGCTCGTGGTGACGAAGGGGACGCGATACTTCTTGTCCGCATCGCGCAAGGCGCAGATCGTCACCTCGTCCGGATCGCCGGTGGTCTTGCACGGGATGATGGCGCGAGTCTTTTCACGATAGGCCTGCATCGCGGCATCATCGCCGCCGGCCTGAAGCATCAACGCAATAAGCAACACGGACATGGGCAAAACCCTCCGCTCGTTGCGTTAGCATAACGAGGGCGCCGCGAAAACCGGGTCAGTCGATACCGGTGGCGAGCAACTCCTGGCCCTTTTTCGGGCAGACCGGCGCGCCCTGCACCCCGCAAGGCAAACCCGTCGACCTGACCACATCCATCTTCCCGCTCCGCTCGGCACCCGTTACGCCGGTCAGGCGATAGCCGGGAGCGGCGGATCTGGAGCAAGTGCCCGTCAGGCACAGCTTGGCCGGTTGCGGGAGAGGCCGCCGTGCGAGCTTACGCGGCGCGCGCTTGCGGACCACCGCGACCGGGCGCGCGCGCTTGGGCAGAGTGACGATCCTGGGCTCGCCCGCGACGCTCAGCGCCAGCACCAAACTCAGAATCATGTGCGCACCTCATCCTCCTGCCCACACCGAACGCCGCGAATTGACTTAGGTTTCGCGGGCATCCCCGGCTTTTGAATGGATGACAGCGTTGGCGGCCATCGACAAGGTCTGCGCGCGCTCCTATCGCGCAGCGGAAACGAACTTAAGAGAGGGCTTCGCCGATCATGCAGACCGCCAGCAAGGTGCTCGACCGCGTTCTTGTGCTCGAAATGGTGCGCGTCACCGAGGCCGCGGCGATCGCCGCATCGACGCTGGTCGGCCGCGGCGACGAAAAGGCCGCCGACGCTGCCGCCGTCGAGGCGATGCGCGCCGCGCTCAATTCGCTCTACATGGACGGCACCGTCGTGATCGGTGAGGGCGAGCGCGACGAAGCGCCGATGCTCTTCATCGGTGAGAAGGTGGGCAGCGCGCCGGGCAAGGGACCAAAGATCGACATCGCGCTCGATCCGCTCGAAGGCACCACCATCTGCGCCAAGGCGGGTCCGAACAGCCTCGCGGTGCTGGCGATCGCCGAGGAGGGCAACCTGCTCAACGCGCCCGACGTCTATATGGACAAGATCGCGGTCGGTCCCGGCTACCCGGCGAACGTCATCGACCTCGACAAGACCCCGACCCAGAATATCGAGGCGATCGCCGCGGCAAAGGGCGTCAAGCCCAACGAGATCATCGCCTGCGTGCTCGATCGCCCGCGCCACGAGAAGATGATCGCCGAGCTGCGCGCGATCGGCTGCGGCGTGATGCTGATCGGCGACGGCGACGTCGCCGGCGTGATCGCGACCACCGATCCCGACACCACGATCGACGTCTATATGGGCCAGGGCGGCGCGCCCGAGGGGGTGCTTGCCTGTGCCGCGCTGCGCTGCGTCGGCGGCCAGTTCAAGGGCCGCCTGCTGTTCCGCAACGAGGACGAGCGTGCCCGCGCCCGCAAATGGGGCATCGAGGATCTCGACAAGCAGTACGACCTGACCGAGCTGGCCAAGGGCGACTGCATCTTCGCCGCGACCGGCGTGACCGACGGCTCGCTGCTCGAAGGCGTCAAGCGCCGCCCGGGCAAGATGACGACGGAGAGCGTGGTGATGCGCTCGAGTTCGGGCACCGTGCGCTGGGTCCGGGGCGAGCATCGCAACGGGTGATGCAGGGCATTTTCAGCTTCGCTGAAAGGGCACCGTTGCCGCAACGCCAGGGCCCGCGCGGTTGATCCACTGGGCGCTGCTGGCGGCTTTGGTTGCCGCCTATGCCTGGTATCTCCGGGGCGGAGGGGTGCCGGCGGGCACCGGACGGGTTGCCCGCTACCGCCGCTGGCTGCGCCGCGCGCCGCTGGCGTTCGGAGCAAGCGCAATCGCCGCGCTGGCGATCGGCGGACGGCTCGACGCGCTGACCCGCCTGCCCTCCGAATTCGCCGCGCTGGCGGTCGAAGCGCGCTGGCTTGCCGGATTCGGCGGCGTGGCGTTCGAGGCGGCGGTGCTGGCAGGACTGAGCGGAGGTGCGCTGGTCGGACTTCTCCTCGCGCGCTGGCGATTGAGACGCGGGAAGCGGCCGTTCAGCGCGGGCGATATCGAGCGCATCCTGCCGCGCAACCGCGGCGAATTCGCCTGGACCGCGGCGCTGGGCACCGCCGCAGGGATCGTCGAGGAACTGTTCTTCCGCCTTGCCCTGCCGCTGTTCGCGACGCTGGCGACGGGAAGCGCGCCACTCGGTTTCGTGCTCGCGACTCTGCTCTTCGCCGGTGCGCACCGCTATCAGGGCTGGGCCGGCATGGCCTTTTCCGCGCTTGCCGGCGCGCTGCTCGCGACGATCTATCTGGCGACGGGCGAGCTCTGGTTCGCGATGCTCGTGCACGTGCTGCTCAACCTCAATGGCCTGGTCCTGCGTCCGGCAGCGCTCCGCCCAAGGGCTGATTGACAGCAGCGGATGCCGCGCCTCTATTCCCGCCACAAACGGGGAGAGAGTGAATGTACCGCCGCGCCGCTATCCTTGCCGCCCTTGCCGCAACTGCCCTGACCCCGCCTGCTCCCGCACGCCAGGCAGTCACGACGCAAGCGCCGGCGGCCGCCTTCACCTTTCAGGAGGTGATGATCCCGATGCGCGACGGGACGAAGCTGCAGACGGTGATCCTGCGCCCGACCAGCAAGAGCGGCAAGTTGCCGATCATGCTCCAGCGCACCCCCTATGGCGTGCCCGGGGCGGCGCCCAAGGCGGTGCCGGCGTCGATGAAGTATCTGATGGAGGATGGCTATATCCTCGTCTTCCAGAACATGCGCGGGCGCTACAAGTCGGAAGGGAGCTTCGACATGTCGATGGCGCTCTCCCCGCCGGGATCGAACGCGCCCGACGAGGCGAGCGACGGCTATGACACGATCGACTGGCTGGTGAAGAACGTCGCGGACAATAATGGCCGCGTCGGGATGATGGGCGGCTCCTATCCGGGCTATGCCGCCGCAGTGGCGCTGGCGCGCCCGCATCCCGCGCTCAAGGCGGTCAGCCCGCAGGCGGCATGGAACGACTGGTGGATGAACGACGACCTCCACCGCTATGGCGCGCTCCGTCTCTCCTATCTAACCGACTGGACCTATGGGCTCCAGAACAACAAGAATGGCGACGATTTCGATTACAATCCCGGCGGCCCCGAGCCGGTGGACATGTACGACTGGTTCCTGAAGCTCGGCCCGGTCGAGAATCTCGAGAAGAAGTATTTCAAGGGCAGTGTGCCGATGCTGACCCAGATCATCGAGCACCCCGATTATGACGATCACTGGAAGCGCCAGGTCTGGACCGAGCGGCTCGGCCGCACGACGGTGCCGACGCTGCATGTCGTCGGCTTCTGGGATCAGGAAGACCCGCTCGGCGGGTGGAAGATCTATGAGCAGATGGAGAAGGACGACCCCAGGGGACTGAGCATCATTGCTGCCGGCCCGTGGAACCATGGCAGCTGGCGTAGTGCGGGCGAGGATCTGGGCTATGTGAAGTTCGGCAAGCCCAGCGGCACCGACTTCATGCGCGATATCGAAGCGCCGTTCTTCGCACATTGGCTGCACGGCAAGGGCCCGCAGCCGACCGGCGAGGCGAAGATCTTCCAGAGCGGATCGTGGCAGTGGAAAAACTATGCCAAATGGCCGCCCGCCGGCGCAAAGACGACCAGTCTTTACCTGAACGCTGACGGGTCATTATCGTTCACGCCCTCCGGCGAGGGCTGCCGCGAGTATATCTCCGACCCGGCCAATCCGGTGCCGTACCGCGAGCGGCCGATCTCGGTCACCTATCCCTCAAAGGAATGGAAATGGTGGGAAGCGGCCGACCAGCGTTTCGTCAACGGGCGGCCCGACGTCCTCACCTGGGTCAGCGCACCGCTCGACAAGGACCTGACCGTCAGCGGAACCATCAGCGCCACCCTCCTAGCCTCCACCTCAGGCACCGACAGCGACATGGTGGTCAAGCTGATCGACGTGCTGCCCGACGACTATGACATGACGACGCGGATGGACGCGCTGGGCGATTATCCCAGGACGCTCAACGGCTATCAGCTGCCGATCGCGATGGAGGTGCGGCGCGGGCGCTGGCTCGACAGCTTCTCGACCGCCAAGCCGCTGGTGCCCAACAAGGTCGTGGCGTGGAACGTGCCGCTGCGCGACCACGACCATGTCTTCAAGAAGGGCCACCGCATCATGGTGCAGGTGCAGTCGAGCTGGTTCCCGGTGATCGACCGCAATCCGCAGACGTTCGTGCCCAATATCTACAAAGCCAAGCCAAGCGACTTCGTGAAGGCGACCCAGCGCGTCTGCGCCGGATCGCTGATCACGCTGCCTGTGGCGGGGTGAGGCGGCTCAATTCTTGAGCCGCCAGCCGCTCTTGAAGATCCAGCCGATCACGCCGAGGCAGGCTGCGAGGAACGCCGCGGTGAAGCCGAGGCTGACCCCGATCGAGACGTCGCCGGTGCCGAAGAAGCTCCAGCGGAAGCCGCTGACCA
>CAZBYE010000276.1:0-4539 GCA_964496045.1 uncultured Stakelama sp. | reverse complement strand
TGGTTAGAGCACGGGAATCATAATCCTGGGGTCGGGGGTTCAAGTCCCTCCTCCGCTACCATCACTACAGTCCGCTTAGAGGGCTGGGGTGCATTTCCATCCGATGCGAAGCGCGAATTGCGGCTGACGCTCCTCTGCCTCTTGCTCCTGAAGGAACCTTTGCGGGATAGAGAAGCTCTGGATGTTCGCAGCGCCGCAATCACAAGGGCGCTTGCTGGCTGGAGCGCGCGTGGGTCGTAGCGAAGAAGAGGCGAGTGTCGGAAACGAGCTGGCAATTGCTCCAGGCCCAACACGGCGTTGGCGTCGTGCGGTCGTCGGCGTGCTGGTGCTTGCGGTCGTGGTCGCTGGAACCGCATGGCTGCAGCGGCGGACGATCGCGCGCAACTTCGTCGACAGCGAACTGGCCAGACGCGGCGTTCCCGCGCGATACGAGATTGAGCAGTTGTCGCCCTGGCGGCAACGGCTGATCAACGTGTCGATCGGCGATCCGGGCGATCCGGATCTCGTCGCGGACTGGATCGAGCTTCGCACGTCGCTCTCCCCCTGGCACGCAGAGGTCCTGGTGGCGAAGGCGGGCAAGGTCCGGGCAAAGGGCCGGATCGCAGATGGCGCTCTTTCGATGGGATCGCTGGACCGGCTGTTGCCGGCATCGTCGGGCAAGCCGTTCGCGCTGCCGCGCATGATCGTCGATGTCGCCGACGCACAACTGCGGCTCGACAGTGGTGCGGGTCTGGTCGTGCTCGGCCTGAGCGGCAAGGGGATGCTGGCCGACGGCTTCGCCGGTACGCTGAGCGCCCGCTCCACCCGCCTCGGCTTCTCACATTGCGCCTTGGAGGATCTGGCGGCCAGGATGCAGCTACGCATCAAGGGCGGGGCACCGCGTCTCGATGGTCCGGTCCACGCTGCCCGGATTGTCTGCGCGGATACGCGCGCGACGCAAGCCCGCATCGTGGTTCGGGCTGCCCTGGAAGCATCGCTGGCCCGCTGGGCGGGCAATGCGAACCTCGATGTGGTGACCATCAACTCGCCTTTCGGTCGGGTGAACCGGCTGAACGGCAACGTCGACTTCCATGGGGACCATCATCGTACGAAGGGCAGCGTTGCGCTCCGTTCAGGCGCGCTCGCCGCCAGGGAACTCAACGCGAATTCCGCGACGATATCCGGCCGATATGTGTTCGGAGAAACGACTGGATTTCAGGGCACGGCCACCGTGCAAGGGGCGACATTGCCACCGTCGACGCCCGGTCGCGTCGCAGCCTTCGACGGTGCCGGTCAAGGGACGCCGTTCGCGCCTCTGGTCCGGCAGCTCATCCGCGCCATCGGCGAGGCCGGCCGCGGCTTCGGCGGTTCCGCGAACCTCGGGGTCACGGTGGGGGCCGACCGGACTGCGTTCCGCTTGCAGCAATTGGAGCTTGCTGCGCGTTCGGGCGCGCGATTGCGTTTCGGCCGGGGTACGGGGCTGGGACTCGACCTGCGCGACGGCGGACTCGATCTCGCGGGGCAGCTCTCGCTCGCCGGCGGCGGGTTGCCGGAAGCGATCATTTGGCTGTCACGCCGGCCGGGGAGTGATGAACTGCGCGGCACCGGCGTCGTCCGGCCCTATGCGGCTGGCACGGCGCGGCTCGAACTCACCGGTCTGGATTTCAGCTTGCGTGGCAGGACCGGCGAAGTGCGGACCGGAATGACCCTGTCGGGGCCGCTGAGCAACGGACGTGTCGATGGGGTGTCGATGCCGCTTCTGGTGCGCTGGGATGCCCGGAGCCTCGAGGTGAACCCGCGGTGCAGCATGATCGGTTTTTCGCGCATTGCCATGGCCAGCACTGTCCTGGACGGCGATCGCCTTCAGCTGTGCCCGCTTGGGCCGGCAATGGTCCGATGGAGTTCGCGAGGCCTCTCGGGTGGCGTTCGCGTCCTGAAGCCGGATTTGAAGGGCAGTGTCGGCGAGAGTCCATTGCGCCTTTCAGCGGATGCGGCGCAGCTCGATCTGGCAGCCAGCCGTTTCACGATCGCAAGGGCAGCGGTGCGCCTGGGTGCCGATCAGCCGACACGTCTCGATATCGGGCAGTTGAGCGGCGGCTTCCGCGCGGGCCTGAGCGGGGATTTCGATGAACTCAGCGGCCAGATCGGCTCGGTGCCGTTGCTCGTCTCCGATGGCAAGGGTAACTGGCAGACCGAGCGTGGCGATCTCCTGCTCCGGGGTGGCTTCACCCTTGCGGACGCGGGGGCACCCGCTCGCTTCGAGCGCTTGACGGCTCCGGCCGGCACTTTGCGGCTGAGCGATGGCAAGATCAGCGCGCAAGCCGGGTTCATCAGCCCCAGGCGACAGCTCTCCGTGGGAACGGTGAAGGTCGCGCACGATCTGGCGCGGGGGGAGGGGCAGGCGCTGCTCGAGGTGCCGGGCATCCGCTTCCATCCCGATGGCCTTCAGCCCAGCGATCTCACATCGCTCACTTACGGTGTGATCGCCGATGTGGACGGCCTTGTTGCCGGTACCGGCCGGATCGACTGGGCCGGCGACACGGTGACGAGTACCGGCCACTTTACCGCGACAAATGTCAGTCTGGCGGCGGTATTCGGACAAGTGCAGGGGCTGACGACGCAACTCGATTTCGCCGATCTGCTCAACATGCGAACCGCGCCGGGGCAGGCGGCCAATGTGCGGGAGATCAATCCCGGTGTTCCGGTTCGCGACGGTGCGCTGCGCTATCGGCTGCTCGACAGCCGCCGCGTGGAGGTGGAGGGAGGGCGCTGGCCCTTTGCCGGCGGCGAACTCGTTCTGGATCCGACAGTCCTTGATTTCGACGAGACGCGTGAGCGGCGGCTGACCTTTCGCGTGAAGGGCGTCGACGCGGCGCTGTTCCTCAAGGAAATGGCCTTCGACAATCTGGATGCCACCGGCACGTTCGACGGCACGCTGCCGATGATCTTCGATGCGAAGGGAGGCAGGATCGAAGGCGGTGAGCTTCGGGCGAGGGCGGGTGGGCATATCGCCTATGTCGGCGAGGTTTCGAGGCAGGATGTCGGCGTCTGGGGCAACATGGCATTCCAGGCATTGAAATCGCTGAACTACAAGGATTTGACCATGCGGATGAATGGTCCCCTGGCGGGTGAGATGATCACGGACGTCAGCTTTTCAGGCGTGAGTCAGGGCACCGGCACCAAGTCGAACTTCCTGACCCGCAGGCTCGCGCGGCTGCCCTTTGTGTTCAACGTTCGGATCAACGCACCATTTCGCCAGCTGCTGGATTCGGTCCAGTCCTGGTATGATCCTCGTCGCCTCATCGAGCTCAACCTGCCTTTGTTGATCGAAGAGCAAAATCGTGCACAGGGGGGAGCCAAGCCGTCCGTTCAGCCCCGTGAAAGCGCGCCCGTTCCATGAAAGGCAAGTATATGCGGTTTCGAAGCATGCCACAGGTTGTACAACACTCGCTCAGCGTACTTGGCGTGGCACCGGTCGTGCTCGCGGGTGGCTGCGTGAACATAACGGCGCCCGACAAGCCGATCGTTATCAACCTCAACATTTCGATTACGCAGGAAGTGGTCTATCGTCTCGACAACAAGGCGAAGGCCATCATTCAGGACAATCCGGGGATATTCTGATGCGCAATTTGCTTTCCACATTCGGCCTGGCGGCGCTTGCCGTCGCCACGATCGTTCCCGCCTCCGCTCAGCGGGATCCGGCCTATCAGGCGGCCCGGCAGGCCGGGCAGGTCGGTGAGCAGCCTGACGGCTATCTGGGTATCGTCGGCGCCGCGACGCCCGAGCTTCAGGCGATCGTGAACAACATCAACATCCAGCGGAAGCGCCAATATACCCAGCAGGCGGCGGCCAGCTCGACGGTCGAGCAGATGGCGTTCGTCACTGGCTGCAACCTGATTTCCCGTACCGTGCCGGGCGAGAAGTATCGTGCGCCGGACGGTCGCTGGCTGACGCGAGGCAGCGATGCACCCGTGAGGGATCCTCGCTGCCTCTGACTGGAGACGGCAGCGACGATCACGCCAAGAGCGCACTGAGCGCGCGCATCGATCGCTACGAGCAGCAATTGGTTTCTGTCAGGAAGCCAGAAGTGGGCGGGTCAGCGTTCCAGCTTGGTCGCCAGAATGACCGAGCTCTTCGTTGTCTCGACGCCGTCTAATATCCCGATCTCGTCGATGAGCCGGTTCAGCTCGACGGCATCGTCGGCCTC
Organism: uncultured Stakelama sp.; assembly: GCA_964496045.1. Taxonomy (GTDB): domain Bacteria; phylum Pseudomonadota; class Alphaproteobacteria; order Sphingomonadales; family Sphingomonadaceae; genus Sphingomonas. The sequence continues at coordinate 353 of CAZBYE010000276.1, read as the reverse complement.
AAGCATTGCGATGTAATCGAATTCGCCGCTGATCGCGTGGATGGCCGAGACCTGGACGATCTCGGAAAGAAGGGACTCGAGTTCGCGGCGGGATCGCGGCGCAGTCTTGATCATGACATGCGCGCGCAGGCGGCTGCGCGCGAAGGCGTCGCCCAGCCTGACCGTATATCCATCCACCACGCCGCTCTCCTCGAGACGTGCCAGACGCGAATAGAGCTGGCCGCGGGAGATGCCGAGTTCCTTGGCGAGCTGGGCGATCGGCTGACGCGCGTCGTCGCGCAACAGGCTGAGGAGCCGTTCGTACAGCGCTTCGAGGTTGGGCTGGCCGGGCATCACCGTTCCGGGAAGCGCCC
>CAZBYE010000275.1:0-4543 GCA_964496045.1 uncultured Stakelama sp. | reverse complement strand
GCCAAGGTGCTGACGGCGGACAAGCATCCGCAGGCCGACAAGCTGCAGGTGCTGACCGTCGACGCGGGTGAGGGCGCGGTGCAGGTCGTGTGCGGCGCTCCCAATGCGCGCGCCGGCATGCTCGGCGTGTTTGGGCCTCCGGGCGCCTACGTCCCCGGTTCCGACCTGACCCTGAAGGTTGCGTCTATCCGCGGCGTCGAGAGCCGGGGCATGATGTGCTCCGTGCGCGAACTGCAGATTGGCGAGGAGCATGACGGGATCATCGAGCTTCCTGCCGATGCGCCGGTCGGCACAGCGTTCGCCGATTATGCCGAGCTCAACGATCCCGTGTTCGACGTGAACGTCACGCCGAACCGGCAGGATTGCATGGGCGTGCGCGGCATTGCGCGCGATCTCGCTGCAGCCGGTGTCGGCACGCTGAAGCCGCTCGCGGTTCCGCAGATCGAGGGCAGCTTCAAGTCGCCGATCGATATCCGCATCGAGGACGCGGGCGGTTGCCCGACCTTCTTCGGTCGCGCCGTTCGCGGTGTTCGCAACGGGCCCTCACCGGAATGGATGCAACGCCGCCTGAAGAGCGCCGGCCAGCGGCCGATCTCGGCGCTCGTCGACATCACCAACTATGTGATGCTCGACGTTGGCCGTCCGGCGCACGCCTACGACATCGCCAAGTTGGACCGAGCGCTGATCGCCCGCCCTGCCCACGAGGGCGAGAAGGTGCTCGCGCTCAACGAGAAGGAATACACGCTCGAACCGTCGATGACGGTGATCGCCGACGAGCGCGAGGTGCACGACATTGGCGGCATCATGGGTGGCGAGCATTCGGGCGTCAGCGACGGCACGACCGACGTGATGCTGGAAATTGCTTTCTTCACGCCGGATCGGATCGCCCAAACCGGCCAGAAGCTCGGTCTGACCAGCGACGCACGCAGCCGCTTCCAGCGCGGCGTCGATCCGGCGTTCCTCGGCGACGGCCTGGACATCCTCACCGGGCTGATCCTGGACATCTGCGGCGGCGAGGCATCGGAAGCGATCCACGTCGGTGCGCCGCCAGTGGAAGAGCGCACCGTCCGCTTCAATCCTGAGCGCGCTTTCGCGCTTGGGGGCGTCGAAGTGACTGAGGATCGTCAGCGCGAAATCCTCGAATCTCTGGGCTTCGAGTTCGCGAATCAGAAAGACGTCCGCGTCCCCACCTGGCGGCGCGACGTCATCGGCACGGCCGACCTGGTCGAGGAGGTCGCCCGGATCACGGGCTACGACAAGGTCATCGCGGAAGCTCTTCCGCGCTCCGCTGGTGTCGCCAAGCCGACCGCGACGCCGTCGCAGATGGTCGAGCGGAATGTGCGGCGCGCGGCAGCTGCGCGTGGCCTCGACGAGGCGGTCACCTGGAGCTTTATTTCTGAAGAGGAAGCGGAGGCGTTTGGTCCAGCCGACTGGCGCCTGGCCAATCCGATTAGCGAAGAAATGAAGGTCATGCGCCCTTCGCTGCTGCCTGGACTGCTCTCCGCCGCTCGCCGGAACCTCGACCGCGGCGCCGTCTCGGCCCGATTGTTCGAGATCGGTCGCCGCTACCTTTCCGATGCCGAGCGTCCGACGGCGACCCTTTTACTCGCCGGCGACAAGAGGCCGCGCAGCTGGCAGGACGGCAAGGCCCAGCGGTTTGACGCTTTCGATGCCAAGGCTGAGGTCACAGCTTTGCTTGAGGCTGCAGGCGCGCCCGTCGCCAATTTGCAGGTCTTTCCGGATGCGGGCCCGACCTGGCACCCGGGCCGCTCGGCGACGCTGCGCCTTGGTCCAAAGACGATCGTCGCGGCCTTCGGCGAACTCCATCCCCGTCTGGAAAAGCTGGTTGGGGCACCCGAGCGCGCAGTCGCGGCGGAGATTTATCTCGATGCCATCCCCAAGGCGCGGACGAGCAGCCATGCGCGCGCTCACTACACTCCGCCTGCGCTCCAGCCCGTGACGCGCGATTTCGCCTTCATCGTTCCTGCCGAGGTGACGGCCGACAATCTGGTCCGGGCCATTCGTGGCGCCGACAAGCAGGCGATCATCGCTGCCCGCCTGTTCGACCGGTTCGACGCGCCGGAGGGGTTGAGCCTCGCCATCGAGGTGTCGCTTCAGCCTGGCGACAAGAGCTTCACCGAGGCGGAGCTGGCGGAAATCTCAAAGCGGATCGTAGCCGCGGCCGAGAAGCTGGGCGCGCGGCTGAGGACCTAGTCTAGGGCGTTGATCGCGGCGTGCACGCGCGCTTCGATCTCGTCGCGCTTGAGGCCTGCAGGAATCGGATCCCCGATCTGGATATGGATCGTGCCGCTTTCGCGTGGGAGGTTTCGCCCCCACAGGCGCCCGCTATCGAGGGCGACGGGCACGACCGGAAGGTTCATCGCCTTGTAGAGACCAGCGAAGCCGGCCTGCAACGGAGGCATCTCGCCGGGGAGTACCCGCGTCCCCTCCGGATAGATGAGCACTGGCCGTCCCGAAGCCGCGGCTTCCTTGGCGGCCGTCAGCATCTCCCGCAGAGCCTTCGCGCCCGCGTTGCGGTCGACGCCAATGACGCCATAGCGTCGCGTCGCCCAGCCGAAGCCCGGCATGGTGGTCAGCTCGCGCTTCATCACCACGATCGGCGTCCGGGCGATGCGCATCATCTCCAGCGTCTCGAACATCGACTGATGTTTGACGGCGATCAGGTATGAGCCGGGCGGGATGCTGCCCTTCACCTCGACCCGGGTGCCGAGCAACCGTACGAACCAGTGGTGAGAGTCGGTCCATCGATGAACCATCGCCCGCATCGGCTTCGACCCGAACAGGCTGGCGATGAAGCAGAGAATGATGAAAACGAGGGTCGCGGGATAGAAAACCAGTGCGTAGGCGATCTGGCGCAGGAGCCTCATCAGACGTCGATCCAGACCGCCGCACGCCTAAGCAGATACTTGTTATATTCGCCGAACAGGGTCGCGAACCCCGGCTCTGTCCGGACCGCATCGTTGACGATGTCATACTTGCCGCCGAGCACGCGCCGGAACTCGTAGCCGGCACGCCGCATGTGCCAGTCGTTGGTGATCAGGCGAACCGACTTGTAGTTGTGCTTCGCCAGCCAGCGTTGGGCTTCCTCGGCATTCGACCGCGTATCGACGGATTCGCTGCCAAGGTCGACGCAGCAACGGACCAGCTTCCCCTTCGCGCCGAAGCGAGCGATGAGATCCTTCTTCGTCACCAGCGAGTCGGCCCCGGCAACGAGAATGCGCTTGGTCTTGCCTTGCTCGAGCACGGACATGGCATGCTCGATGCGGCCCTTGCCTCCGGTGATTACCACCGTCGCATCGGTAACAGTCTCGGGCTTCGCCGGACGGCCTAGCGTCACCCCGAAGAGGATGAAGCCGAGCGCATAGAGAAGAACGAGGAACGAGAGGAAGCGGGCGATCATATTACCTTGTGCAATGCACTGAGCACGGCGAACCGCGCAACAAGCGTGGCAAGTAATACAGCTGCGACCGGAAGCAGCGCGAGCGCGACAAAATCGGCAAGGTGCAGCGGCGGCCCGCCGGTCAGATCGTTCGCGAGCGCGAGGCCCCCGCCGCCGACAAGCAGAAGTGCCAGGGCAGCGATGGCGCCACCGGCCAGCGCGCCGACCATCGCATCGAGTGCGATCTTGCGTTGGAACAGCAAAGCGACCTGCTGATCGGTCGCTCCGATGCCGTGCATGATCTCGATGGTCGAGCGGTGGGTGTCGAGCGCTCCCCGCGCGGCCAGGACGACGGCGGCCGACGTCGCTGCGGCCATCAGGAGGACGAGCGCGACGGCGAGCCAGCGGAGCGCCCTCAATGAGCCCAACAACGGCTGCACCGTTGCCTGCTCGGCAATGAAGCGTGCGCCCGGAAGCGTACGGCTCAGAGCGGCGCCGATCTGTCCTGCGTTAGCGTTGGGGCCAAGGTCGAGGTGGATGATGGCGGGAACGGGCAATTCCTCGCCGAGGCCGCCGGGGCCGACCCATTTCTCAAGGGTGCGGCGCATCTCTGCTTCGGGCACCGGCTCGACATTACTGACCCCGGGTATCGCCTTCGCCGCGTTGACGGCCGCGGCGAGCCTAGGGGCCGATCCATCGGGCAGCTGCAGCACGTAGCGATGCTCGACAGCGCCCGCGACGATCCCGGCAGCGTTTGCCAGCGCAAGGCCTGCCGCGGCTACGATCATCATCGCAAAGGTCATGATGGCGATCACGTAGGGCGTCGGTCCGCGCAGGGTCCCTCCGGGAAGGAGACGCCGTTCGGCTTCGGTTCCGGCGAGGTACGAGAGTTTCATTACCTCGGGCCCTCGCTTGGCGGATTGCGAAGGCTTCCGGTTGGATCAGCCATTGAGCCTTTTTCGAGCCGCATCAGCTGTGCGCCCGGCGTTCGGGCAATCAGGCTGATATCGTGGGTCGCGACAACTATGGTTGTGCCTAGTCGGTTGAGCGCAGTGAAAAGGTGGAGGAGACGCGCCGCCATCTCCCCGTCGACGTTGCCCGTCGGCCCGTCGGCAACCAGCAACACAGGCTGGCTGATACCCC
>CAZBYE010000274.1:0-4547 GCA_964496045.1 uncultured Stakelama sp. | reverse complement strand
ACAAAATCCTCAAGGAAGCGTCCAGGATGCGCAAGGCGAAGGGGATTTCCTGGCGGCCGGTGACCGCATGGACCTCTACGTCATAATCCTCGATCAGCAGTGTGAGCTGCTCGATCAGATAGTCCGCGAAGATCGCGGGCTTGGTTACGCTGATGGCATAGTCGCCCGGCGTGACGAGACGGCCAAAGCTGCGCGCCGGTGTCGGGCGATCGACTTCGTTGCGATAGGCGACGCGAATCTCGGGATAGGCGAAGCTGCCGTCTTTGCGGCGCGCCGGATCGGGCGCAGTGCCCTTGGTGAGATAGAGGTCGAGGGCGTCCTGAAGGCGGGTGACGGACGCTGTGTAGAGCCGATCCAGTTCGGCGACGATGTTTTCTGCGGTTGTCATCTACCACGGCTAATGCGCCAAGATGACATTAGCAAGACCGGCAAGCGCCCGAAATGTGACGCGCGGGGCGAGCCCGCGCGCACAGATGACTTAGTTGGGCGGCTTACTTGGCCTCTTCTTTCTCGCGCAACTTGCTGATGCCATAGGCTGCACCCGCGACTGCGGCGGCAGCGCCCGCAGCTACTGCGGCGGTGGCTGCCGGATGCTTCTTCGCGGTATCGATTGCGCTGGTCACCGCCTCGCTGACTGCGTCGCGGGCGTCGGCAAGCGCGTCCCGGGTGCGGTCGCGCAGCGAATCCTGAGTGTCGATTTGAGGCGTCGTCGGAGGGGTCTCGTCGATCATCACGCGTCTCCTTTCCAACGACAGAACCGATCGCGGGCGCGGCGGTTCCCCTCGACCGAGGGGACCGTCGCGCCCGCGAAACGTTCAGGCGAAAGTGTTGGAGCTCAGAGATTCTCGAGCAGGTGCTCGGCGGAGCTCACCTTGAATTCACCCGGCGCTTCGACATGGAGCTGCTCGACGACGCCGTCATTGACGAGCATCGAGAAGCGCTGGCCGCGCGTGCCGAGGCCGAACTTGCTGCCGTCCATTTCAAGGCCCACGGCCTTGGCGAATTCACCATTGCCGTCAGCGAGCATCGCGATGTCGCCGGCATTGGCGCTCTTGCCCCAGGCGCCCATGACGAACGCGTCGTTGACCGCAGTGCATGCGATCTCATCCACGCCCTTGGCCTTGAGGTCTTCGGCCTTCTCGACATAGCCCGGCAGGTGGCGCGCCGAGCAGGTCGGGGTGAAGGCGCCGGGTACCGAGAAGAGCGCGACTTTGCGGCCCGCGAAGAAATTGTCCGAGCTGACCTGCTCGGGGCCGTTCTCGGTCGCCTTGACGAAGGTGGTGCTTGGCACGCGATCGCCGATTTGGATGGTCATGTGGACTCTCCTTACTGAGTGGAACGGTTCCGACTGAGCCCGTGAAAGGCCTGTCATTCTTATCCGCGCAGGTAGGAGAAGAACGGCCCTTCGACAAGCTCAGGGCTAACGGCTTTCGCTATTCGTTTTTCAGACGTGGCGGAGCCGATCGGCTGCCGATATGTTGAGCGGACATGGAGTCTTCAGCGTTTCTCACCGGCCAGATCCTGCTCGCGCTGCCCGGGATCGGCGACCCCCGCTTCGAACGCGCGGTGATCGCGATGTGCGCGCACGATGAGAATGGTGCGCTCGGCATCGGCATCGGCCAGACCGTGTCCGGACTGGGGCTGCATGAGTTGCTCCAGCAGTTCGAGATCGATCCGGGCGAGGCGCCCGACGCGCCGGTGCATTTCGGCGGGCCGGTCGAGCCGCGACGCGGTTTCGTCCTGCATTCGACCGATTGGGGCGGGCAGGATACGATCGATGTCGCCGGGCGCTGGGCGCTGTCGGGGACGATCGACGTGCTGCGCGCGATCGCCGAGGGCAACGGTCCGACGCACTGGCTGGTGGCATTGGGCTATGCCGGCTGGGGCGAGGGGCAACTCGACGAGGAGATGACGCGCCACGGCTGGTTCAACGTGCCGGGTGCGATCGAGCTGCTCTATGACGTCGATGTCTATCAGCGTTGGGAACAGGGATTCTCGCGCGAGGGGATCGATCCGCGGCTGCTCGCGCCGAGTACGGGGACGGCCTAGTCCGCGTAGCGGGCGGTGAGCGTCGCGGCGGCATCGCGCATCGCCTGACGCAGTTCGGGAGGCCTCAGCACTTCAACCTCAACCCCGAGCTTCAACAGCTCACGTGTGGCGTGGTCGATCGTCTCGATCGGGATATCAACCTGAACCCATCCGTCCGCTTCGGGTGGCGAGGCGGTGCGGCGGGCCATCGCGGAAGCTGCCGCGGCGAGCAGGGAGAGCCGCTCCAATCCGAGCGGCGAAAGCCGGATCGACGCGATGCCCTGATACAGGCTCGCCTCGAACGCGCGGACGCTGGCCGTCCAGTGCGCAGCGAGGTCGAAGTCTGCGGGGCGTTCGAAGCTCTCACCGGTGGCATCGAGCGCACGGATCGCATCGACGCGGTAGGTGCGCGGCACCGACCGGCCGGTTGCGACGAGATACCAGATGCCACCCTTGAGCACGAGGCCGAGCGGGGAGAGGGTGCGTTCGGTCGCGGCGCTCCAGCTTTCGTAGCGCACCCGGATCCGTTCGGCGCCCCACACCGCGGCGGCAAGCTGGGGCAGGAACGCAAGGTCGCTCGCGGCGCGGTACCAGTCGATCGGATCGAGATGGAAGCGGGCGGCAACGCGCGAGGCGTCGGCGCGGCGTGCGGAGGGGAGGGCGGCGAGCAGCTTGAGGCGCGCAGCGGCGGCGGATTCACCAAGGCCCATTTCGGCGGCCGGACCTTCAAGGCCGGAGAGGAACAGCGATTCCGCTTCCGCCGGGGTCATCCCCGTCAGGCGGGTGGTGTAGCCGTCCAGCAACTGAAACCCGCCGTCGCGCCCGCGATCGGCATAGACGGGGACGCCCGAGGCGCTGAGATCATCGATGTCGCGATAGATGGTGCGCACCGAAACCTCGAATTCGTCCGCCAGCGCATGGGCGGTCATGCGGCCGCGCGCCTGGAGCAGCAAAAGGATCGAAACGAGGCGGCTCGCGCGCATTTTCTGTCTGTAGCAGATAATAGCTGACAAGGGATGTCAGCTTTAGGGGCGCACTGTCCGGTCAATCGCAATCGATCGGAGATTTGACCCCATGCACACATCGCATCTCGAAACCCGTCGCAGCGCGCTGACCCGTGCGCTCGGGGTAGCCGCCGTCGGCGGATTGCTTGCTCAGGGTTTCCGCGCGGAAGCGGCGGCGGGGCCGGCGTCCGACTGGGCATGGCTCGCGGGAAGCTGGAAGGTTCGCCATCGCCGGCTCAAGTCGCGGCTGACCGGCAGCACCGAATGGCAGGAATTCAACGGTACCTGCGTCAACTGGCCGTTGATGGGCGGCGCGGCGAATGTGGACGACAATGTGCTTGAGCTGCCTGCGGGCGACTATCACGGGGTCAGCGTGCGCTGCTTCAATCCCGAGACGCGGAAATGGGGGATCTGGTGGATCGATTCCCGCTATGCCCGGATGGAGCCGCCGGTATGGGGCGAGTTCCGCGACGGCGTCGGCACCTTCATCGGCGCGGACGTGCATGAAGGCATTCCGGTGACGGCGCGGTTCCGCTGGTCGGCGATCACCGCGACTTCGGCGCATTGGGAACAGGCCTTCTCCACCGATGGCGGCAAGAGCTGGGAGGTCAACTGGCACATGGATTTCACGCGCATTTCGGCGTGAAAAGCGAACGCCGCGACAATCGGCGCGAGTGGCATATAAAGATATCTTTATGTTTCATTTGCGCTGGCGCGGCGAATTCGCTAGGGGCGCGGCGATGCCGCCGGGATTCCCGGCGAGAGGCTTCACAACCGGAGAACATGTCGTGGCCACCGTGCTCGAAAAGACCGATTACGTCGTCAAGGATCTCTCGCTCGCCGATTTCGGCCGCGCCGAGATGAACATTGCCGAGACCGAAATGCCCGGCCTGATGGCGCTGCGCGCCGAGTTCGGCGCTGCGCAGCCGCTGAAGGGCGCGCGCATCACCGGTTCGCTGCACATGACGATCCAGACCGCAGTGCTGATCGAGACGCTGACCGCGCTGGGCGCGCAGGTCCGTTGGGCGACCTGCAACATCTTTTCGACCCAGGACCACGCCGCCGCCGCTATCGCCGCGTCGGGCGTGCCGGTGTTCGCGGTGAAGGGCGAGAGCCTGGCCGAATATTGGGACTATGTCGGCGACATCTTCAGCTGGGACGGCGACGTCGAAGGCCAGACCTGCAACATGATCCTCGACGATGGCGGCGACGCCACGATGTTCGCGCTGTGGGGCGCGAAACTCGAGGCGGGCCACACGATGCCCGAGCCCGAGAATGAGGAAGAAGTCGAGATGCAGCGCGCGCTGAAGGCGTTCATCGCCAAGAAGCCGGGCTATCTGACCGAGACCGTCAAGAACCTGAAGGGCGTTTCGGAAGAGACCACCACCGGCGTGCACCGCCTGTACGAGATCTCGAAGAAGGGCGAGCTGCCTTTCCCCGCGATCAACGTCAATGACTCGGTGACCAAGTCGAAGTTCGACAACCTCTATGGCTGCAAGGAATCGCTGGTCGACG
>CAZBYE010000273.1:0-4572 GCA_964496045.1 uncultured Stakelama sp. | reverse complement strand
AAGGCAGGGCAGGGGTTTGACCTGCTGAGCCGCGAGGGTGGGCTGGTGCTCAACAACCTGCTGCTCTCCGTGATCCTTGGCATCGTGCTGATCGGCACCCTCTACCCGATTGCCGCGCAAGCGATGGGCGAGCAATTGTCGGTCGGGCCGCCCTTCTTCAACAAGGCCGCCGGCCCGATCGCATTGCTGCTGGTCGCAGCGATGGCTGTGGGGCCTCTGCTCAACTGGCGGCGCGACGATTTCAATGCGCTGCTGACCAAGCTGACCGTGCCGATTGCGCTGAGCGTGCTGGTGATGGCGGGCACTTTCTTCGCCGCGCCGGGCACGGGATGGATGGAGATTGTCGGCCTCGGCCTCGCCGCAGGGCTGGCGGTGGCGAGCTTCGCGCCGCTGTGGAAACGCAAGCTGCTGCGGACCCCGATGTTCACTTGGGGCATGGTGATCGCGCACTTCGGCGTGGCGGTTAGCCTGGCAGGAATGGCCGCCGACAGCGCCTTCACCAGCGAACGGCTGGTCGCGGCGCGCTATGGCCAGCCCTATTATGTCGGACCGTGGCGCGTCGTGCTGAACGGCGTGGCGCCGGTGGTCGGAGAGAATTGGTCGGCGGTCGAGGGGCGGGTAACCGCGAGCCGCGGGCCGGTGGACGGGCCGATGGTCCTGCTGCGGCCGCAGCGGCGCTTCTATGCCTCGCCCCCGACCGATACCGCCGAGGCTGCGATCTCGACCCGCCTTGACGGACAGCTCTATGCGGTACTGGGCGCGCAGGATGCACAGGGACGCTGGCAGCTGCGGCTGTGGTGGAAGCCGTTCGTGACGCTGATCTGGTTCGGCGGCGGGTTGATCGCTCTGGGCGGCGCACTTTCGCTGATCGGACGGTTGAAGCGCGAGCGGCGTAACGTGAAGCGGCGCGAGGAGGCCGACTGGTGAAGCGCTGGACACTCTGGGTGCCACTAGTGGTGTTTCTGGCCGTGATCGCGCTGGCGGCATGGCGGTTGCAGGACACCGGCGAGACGGTGGTCAAGTCGGCACTGGTCGGGAAGCCGCTGCCCGAATTCAGCCTGCCAGCGATGGTGGAAGGGAAGCCGGGGCTCTCCCGCGCTGACCTTGCGACCGGCAAGCCACGACTACTCAATGTCTTCGCGAGCTGGTGCGTGCCCTGCATCGCCGAAGCACCGCAACTGATGAAGCTCAAAGCCGCAGGGGTCGAGATCGATGCGGTAGCGATCAAGGACAGCCCCGAAGCGGTGAAGGCATTCCTGTCGCGCCATGGCGATCCCTATGCGCGGATCGGCGATGATCGCGACCGGATCGTGCAGATCGGAATCGGATCATCGGGCGTTCCGGAAACCTTCGTGATCGACAGTCAGGGCAAGATCGCCGCCCAGCACATCGGCGATATCCGCGAGGACGACGTGCCGAAGCTGCTCAGGGCGCTGGAGGAGGCGGAATGAGCCTGTTGCTCAGCCTCGCGCTGGCGGCAGGCGTGCCTGCGGACCTTGGCTATTCGCAGATCCCTGACGCCGGCAAGGAAGAACAGGCGGCCAGGCTGATGGGCACGCTGCGTTGTCTGGTCTGTCAGGGACAGTCGATCGCCGACAGCGACGTCGACATGGCCGCCGATATGCGCCGGATCGTGCGCCAGAAGATCGCGGCGGGCGAGACCCCGGACGCGGTGCGCAACTGGCTGATCGAGCGCTATGGCAGCTATGTGACCTATGATCCTCCGTTCAGCTGGACGACCGCGCCGCTATGGCTGACGCCATTGCTGCTGCTTGGCGCCGGACTGTGGCTGGCGCGCGGAACCATTCGGAGGCGGCGGAAATGATGGGCTGGATCGCGCTCACCGCGATTGGCGCAGCGGCGTTCGCGCTGCTGTGGCTGCTTGGTGTGCCGCGGACTCTTTGGTCGTTCGCGGGTGCGGCGCTGATGCTGGGTGCGGCGGGCTATGCCTTTCAGGCACGGCCCGACCTGCCCGGTGCCCCGGTCTCGGCGGCAAGGAAGGCCCAGGCGGACGAACCGGAACTGCATAAGTTGCGGGGTGAGATGTTCGGCCGATTTGCGGTCAACGACGCCTATTTCATCGCAGCCGACGCGCTGGTGCGCGGGGGCGACCCCGACAAGGCCGCGACGATGATGCTGGGCGGCGTGCGTTCGTTGCCGCAGGACCCGTCGCTATGGACCTGGTTGGGAATGACGCTGGTCGAGGCGGACGACGGCGCCATGTCACCCGCTGCAGCCCTTGCGTTTCGCCAGGGCGTGACGCTCGCGCCCAAACATCCGGGGCCAGCCTTCTTCTACGGATTGGCCTTTGCACGGACCGGGAATCTCGATGCGGCGCAGCCGTGGCTACGAAAGGCGCTGATGCTGACTCCGGCCAAGGCGGGATATCGCGCCGACGTCGAGCGGACGCTTAAGTCTGTAACCCTGTTCGCCGCGATGAAGGCCCGCGAGCAGCAGCAGCCCGCGCGCTGAGGTTCAGCCGGCCGCAGCGGCTTTTTTGGCGCGCTGTGTCTCGACCAGCTGGATCGCCCTTTGCACCGCAGCGTCGATCGAGAGGAAGCTGGTGTCGAGCACTGCGGCATCGGCCGCAGCGATCAGGGGCGCCTCTGCCCGCTTCGAATCACGTTCGTCGCGCGCGCGGATATCGGCGAGCACCTTGTCGAGGCTCGCTGTGATGCCATTGCGGCGCAGTTCGGCGTGACGACGCTGGGCACGAATCGTCGGAGTCGCCTTGACGAACAGCTTGGCGTCGGCGTCGGGCGCGATCACCGTGCCGATATCCCGGCCATCGAGGACCGCACCGCCGGCTTGATGCGCGAATCGCTTTTGCCTGTGGAGCAGCGCCGCGCGGACCAGCGGATGCGCGGAGACGACAGAGGCGACCTTGCCGACCTCATCGGTGCGCAACCATTCGTCAGCGAGCAGCAGATCATCGAACCCGGTCGCGGCGACAGCGTCGGCCTCCCGTTCGGGATTCATCTCTTCACGCAGGACGGTTGCCGCGACAGCGCGGTAGAGCAGACCGGTGTCGAGGTGAGGAAGCTGATAGTGACGCGCGAGCGCACGAGCGATGGTGCCCTTTCCCGATGCTGCGGGCCCATCGACGGCAATAATCATTCTTCAGTCCTGCCAGTCAGTGAATCGAGCGTGGCGAAGAAGCCGGGATAGCTGGTGGCGACCGGCGACACGTCGTCGATGCTCACATCGGCCTTCGCGCCAAGTCCAGCCACCGCCATGCTCATCGCGATGCGATGGTCGAGTTTCGAGGCGACCGGAGCACCGCCTGCGATCAGTTCGCCGCCGGTGCCGGTGATCGCGAGGCCATCCTCAAACTCCTCGAGCATGACACCGTTGGGCTGAAGCGCGGCGACCATTGCGGCGATGCGGTCCGATTCCTTGACGCGAAGCTCGTCCGCGCCGCGTGCAACCGTGCGCCCCTGTGCAAACGCAGCGGCGACAAACAGGACGGGATATTCGTCGATCATGCTGGGCGCGAGATCATGCGGCACTTCGATCGCCTTGAGCGGCGCGTGGCGGACGCGCAGATCGGCGACCGGCTCGCCACCAACGGTACGCGGGTTTACCTCCGTAATGTCGGCACCCATCATGCGAAGTGCGGTAATGAGGCCGGTCCGCGTCGGGTTGAGGCCGACATTCGCGATGGTGATGTCAGAGCCGGGCACGATCGATGCAGCGACCAGCCAGAAGGCAGCGGAGGAAGGGTCACCGGGGACCATGATCTGTTGCGGATTGAACTCTGCCTCGCCGCGAATCGAGATGATCCGGCCCTGCGGAGTTTCCTCGACCGTGATGTATGCGCCGAAACCCGAGAGCCTCCGTTCGCTGTGAGCGCGCGTCGGCACCGGCTCGAGCACACGGGCGATTCCCGGCGTGTTCAGACCGGCGAGCAGCACCGCCGACTTGACCTGTGCCGAGGCGACCGGAAGCGTGTATTCGATCGGTACCGCCGGGCAGAGGCCGCGCATCGTCAGCGGAAGACGCCCGCCGGGGCTCGTCGTGAAATCCGCACCCATACTGGAGAGCGGGTCGGTAACCCGGCCCATCGGACGCTTCGAGAGCGACGCGTCGCCGGTGAAGGTCGCGGTAATCGGATGGCTGGCAACCAGCCCCATCAGCAGCCGCGTCGATGTACCCGAATTACCCATTTCGAGCGCGGTCTCCGGCTGAATCAGCCCGCCGACACCAACGCCCCAGACATGCCAGACGCCATCGCCGTCACGCTCGATCTTCGCGCCCATTGCGCGCATCGCGGCCGCGGTGGCGAGCACATCCTCGCCCTCCAGCAGCCCCTCGATCCGGCTTTCGCCGACCGCGAGCCCCGCGAACATCAGCGAACGATGGCTGATCGACTTGTCGCCGGGGATGGTGAGGGTACCGCGCAGCGGACCGCGCGCGGAAATGGCGAGGGGGAGGGGAGTTGCACTGCTCATCGGCGGCGGCTTTGACAGCGGGCTTGCGCTAGGGCAAGGCGCCCGCCACTTCAAACGGGGACACAAGCTTCCCGTCACCCTGGAAAATCGAAGAAAAGGTTAGAGCGGCACATGGTGAAGC
>CAZBYE010000272.1:0-4584 GCA_964496045.1 uncultured Stakelama sp. | reverse complement strand
TTCGCGCCGGGGGTGATCCCGGGCCGTTCATATTCCTTGAGCGGCGGCCCTTTGGTGACGATCGTGTAGCCAAGCCCCGCGGTGTGGGTGAGCAGATGGCGCACCGTCACCGCCCGCGCCGCGGGGCGCGACGCGAGGCTGTTCGCCGGATCGGTCAGCACCTTCATCGACCTGAAGCCGGGAATGAAGTCGCTGACCGGCTGGTCGAGCTTCAATCTGCCGTCCTCGACCAGCATCATCGCCGCGATGCCGGTGATCGGCTTGGTCATCGAATAGACGCGCCACAGCGAATCAGCGCTTGCCTTCGCCGCGCCGGCATCGTCCGCAATCGCACCGGACGAAACCAGGAACGGCGGATGATCGCCCTTGGCATAGGCGATGCTGATGCCCGGCGCCTTCCTGTCGGCGACATAGGCGCGAGCCAGCGCGAGAACCGCTTCCGACCGGGCGGCATCCTGTACCCGCGCCGAAGTGACAGCCTGTGCGAAGGCTCCGGTAACCGCCGTGATCGCAAGCGCCGCAGCGCCGCCAGCCAGCCAGAATCGCTTCATTCGGTCCTCCCGATCGCCTTCACCGCTTTTGCGAACAGCGTGGGCAGCCCGGCCGATTCGAGATCGGCAATCGGCCACCATTCGCCGTCAGCGACGCCTATGTGGCCGCCGATCGTTGCAGTCGCAAGCGCGGCAACCAGCTCGAAATGCGTGAAGACGTGCCGGATCGTCGCGTTGCGCAGCGTCCATTCCGCCGCAACCGGCGCATCGGCGAGCGCCCGGGGCGAATCGGTCCAGGGACCGGTCGGCAAGGCGCGCATCCCACCAAGCAATCCCTTGTCCGGGCGGCGGACGAGAAGCACCTGCCCGTTCCGTTCGAGCCAGAAGAAGGTGCCGTAGCGCAACGGACGCGGCTTCTTCGCCGCCTTGACCGGAAAAGCGTCGGGCACGCCCGCGGCGCGGGCGGCGCACCCGTTCGCAAGCGGGCAGAGCAGGCACTTCGGCGAACGCGGCGTGCAGATCGTGGCGCCCAGATCCATCATCGCCTGCGCAAAATCCCCGGCGCGCGCATCCGGGGTGATCGAATCGGTGAGGTCGCGGATGCGGGGCTTTGCGCCGGGCAACGGATCGGACACCGCGAACAGCCGCGCGACGACGCGCTCGACATTGCCGTCGACCACGACCGCGCGCTGGCCGAACGCGATCGCGGCCACCGCCGCGGCCGTATAGGCACCGAAACCCGGGAGCTTGCGCAATTCGGCTTCGGACCGGGGAAGCGTCCCGCCATGCCCGCTCGCGACGGCACGCGCGGCGGCGAGCAGGTTGCGCGCGCGGGCATAATAGCCAAGCCCCGCCCAGGCGCTCATAAGATCGGCGTCCTCGACCGCCGCGAGGCTCGCGAAATCGGGCCAGCGCGCGGTGAATTTCTGAAAATAGGGGATCACCGAAGCAACCTGAGTCTGTTGCAGCATCACCTCTGACAGCCACACCCGATAGGGGTCGGGCAACGGGCTTCCCGGCGGCGCGCGCCAGGGCAGGACGCGGGCATTCGCGTCGTACCAGTCGAGCAGCAGCCGGGGGACCTGTCTGGCGATGTCGCGAGAAGCGTTGTCGGGCACGCCCCGGCTATGGCATGGACTGGTGCGATGAGTAAGTCGCGCGCCACGACCGAGGAGCCGAAACGCAGCAACCGCATCCGCCCGGTGGCGGAGCTGGTGCCCGATGTCGGCCGCGTCGCGTTCCGCAAGTTCGGATTTGTCCAGAGCGCAGTGGTGCGCCGCTGGAGCGAGATTGTCGGCGAGCGCTATGCCGGGGTCTCTGCCCCCGAATCGATCCGCTTCCCGCGCGGCGAGCGCTCGAACGGCGTGCTCAACCTGCGCGTTCAGGGCGCGCATGCGCCGATGATGATGCACATCGCGCCCGAGATCATGGAGCGGGTCAACCGCTTCTTTGGCTATCCCGCGGTCGCGCGCGTCGCAATCCGGCAGGGCGAAGTCGTACGCCCGCCTGCCCCTGCGCCGATACCCGAACCCGCACCGATTCCGGCCGAGATGGGCGAGAGCCTGCGCGGCATTGCCGATCCGGAACTACGTGCCGTGCTCGAAGGCCTTGCCGCCGGGGTGGCAATGCCAGTGCTCAAGCTTGGAAAGATCGATTGATGCGCCTGTTCCATGTGTCCCTTGCCGTGATCGCCGCGCCGCTGCTGACCATGGCTGCGTCCGCACAACAGGCCAAACCGGCGCCGAAGGCAGCGCCCAAGGCAGCACCAAAAGCGCAGGCCGACTGGCGCAACCATGTCGTACAGACGACAACGGGCGCGACCCTGACCGGCAACCCCGCCGCGAAGATCAAGCTGGTCGAATATCTGAGCTATACCTGCAACCATTGCGCACATTTCATCGCGGAGTCGAAGGCCCCGCTTCACGACGATCTGGTCCGCCGTGGCCAAATTCGCGTCGAGTTCCGCCATGCCGTGCGCGACCCGCTCGACATGGCCGCGGCGCTGCTCGCGCGCTGCACCGGACCCAAGGGCTTTAGCGGTGCGACCCAGGCGATCTTCGCCGCGCAGGAGAGCTGGTACGAGCAGGGCCGGACCTGGTGGCAGGCCAATGCCGAGACGATCAAGTCGCAGCCGCAGCTCGCACAGCTCAAGGCCGCGGCGAATGGTTCGGGCCTGTCGGCGCTGATGCAGAAGCGCGGCATGACCGTTGCGACGATCGACCGCTGCTTCGCGGCGCCGGGCGACATGGACAAGCTGACCGCGATGGCGAAGACCGCGTGGGAAACGATCAAGGGCACCCCGAGCTTCACGGTCAACGGCAAGGCCGTCACCGGCAGCGACTGGGCCGCGCTTCAACCCGAATTGCGCGCCGCGGGCGCGCGCTGATTTTCGAACGGAGAGAGACACACATGCGTATTGCGATTGGCCTGGCAGCCGCGATCACTCTGGCAGGCTGCGGCGGCAGCGAAACCGGCAACACCACCACACCCGCCGCTCCGGTGGCGGGCGCGAGCGCCCCGGCGGGAACCCAGTGGGTCGACAAGGTCGAGAAGACCGCCGAGGGCGGTTTCCGCATGGGCAACCCCGACGCGCCGATCAAGCTGATCGAATATGGATCGCGCACCTGCGGCCATTGCGCCGCGTTCGCCACGACCGCCATGGAGCCGCTCAAGGCCTATATCGGCGCGGGCAAGGTGAGCTTCGAGTTCCGCGACTTCCTGCTCAACCAGATCGATCTGGGCGCGGCGCTGCTGGGCCAGTGCGGCGGGCCGGGCCCGTTCTTCGCGATCATGGATCAGATGTACGAGCAGCAGCACACGATCCTGCAGAACGCGCCGAAGGAGGGTGACCCCTTCCTGAAGCAGGTCGAGGCGATGGCGCCCGCACAGCGGGTCGGCGCGACGGCGGAGCGGTTCGGCTATCTCGCATTCGTCCAGCAGCGCGGCGTTCCCGAAGCGAAGGCGCGCCAGTGCCTTGCCGATCAGGGTGCGATCGACGCGCTGGTCAAGAGCAACGAGACCGCCGCCAAGGAGTATAACATCCCCGGCACGCCGACCTTCATCCTCAACGGCAAGGTTCTGGAAAATACCGGTACCTGGCCGCAGGTCGAAGCGGCGCTGAAGGCCGCCGGCGCCTGATCGGGGCCGCGGGGGCGGAGCCGGACGATGCAAATCAAACGGCTCCGCCTCACGGGGTTTAAAAGCTTTGTCGATCCTGCCGACCTGCGGATCGAACCGGGGCTGACGGGGATCGTCGGCCCGAACGGCTGCGGCAAATCCAATCTGCTCGAAGCGCTGCGCTGGACGATGGGCGAGAACAGCGCCAAGTCGATGCGCGGCACGGGCATGGAAGACGTGATCTTCGCGGGGACCGCGACGCGGCCGCAGCGCGATTTCGCCGAAGTCTCGATCCTTGCCGAGCAACCCGGTGACGACGGGGAACTTGAGGTCGTCCGCCGGATCGAGCGCGGCGCGGGATCGGCTTATCGCATCAACGGGCGCGATGTCCGCGCCAAGGACGTCGCACTGATCTTCGCCGATTCGGCCACTGGCGCGCATTCGCCCGCGCTGGTGAGTCAGGGACGGATCGGCGCCATCATCATGGCCAAGCCGGGCGAACGGCGGCAGATGCTGGAAGAGGCGGCAGGCATTTCGGGCCTGCATGTCCGGCGCAAGGACGCCGAGCAGAAATTGCGCGCGACCGAGACCAATCTGACACGGCTCGACGAGGTGATCGGCGATCAGGAAGCGCGCGCCACCGCGCTCAAGCGACAGGCGCGGCAGGCCGAACGCTATCGCGAGCTTTCCGACAAGATCCGCACTGCCGAGGGGCGGATGATCTTCGCACGCTGGCGTGAGGCGGCGAGCGCGGCGGACGCGGCGAAGAAGGAGGCGGGCATCGCCGAGGCGCTGGTCGCCGAACGGACACAGGCGCAGGAGAATGCGCTGGCGGCGCAGCGCGAAGTCGCCGACCGGCTTGCCGCCGCGCGCGGCGCGGCGCTGGCGGTGCGCGACCGCGCGAGCGAGGCGATGCATGCGCTGGCGGGGCTTCGCAGCGAGCGCGCGAGCGTCGAGCGGCGGATCGCCGAACTGG
>CAZBYE010000271.1:0-4616 GCA_964496045.1 uncultured Stakelama sp. | reverse complement strand
CGATGAGGCTGCCGAGGCCACCCAGACCGCCGCCCGCAGGCGCAGCGGTTCCGCCGCCGCCGCCCAGCACGTTACCCAGCACCCCGCCAAGGCCGCCCGCGCCGCCGCCGCCGAGCATGCCGCCGATCAGGCCGCCCAGCCCGCCGCCTTCGCCCTGCTGCCCGCCCTGCTTGGCCATATATCCGGCGACGAGCATCGCCAGGATCGGGAGCATCTTCTTGAGCAACCCGGAATCGAGACCAGTCTGTTCCGCGGCATGGCCTGCGACGGTACGGCTGACATCCTTCGACCCAAAGATCTGGCCGAGTACGTCATTGCCCTGATCCACCGGAGTCGGTTGGGAATTCAGCACCGCATCGAACAGCCCGCCACCACCGAGCTGGCCCAGCAATCCGCCCAGCCCCTCGATCCCCCCGCTACCCTGCGCCTGCTTCTTGAAGCCACCGAGAATCGCGGGAAGCAACGCCTCCGCGCCCGCCTTGGCGGTGTCGGGCGAAACGCCAAGCTCGCTGGCCATCGATTCGATGCCGCCCGTCTGGGACAGGATATCGGTCAGATTCATGCCTTCACTCCCTTGCGCTCCGGGCCTGACGCGGACCGGCAGACAGCGATCATAGCAGCGTAAATCGGGCGCGCGAACCGCTGGGTTCAGCGTGCCATCAACTGATCGAGGTTGCGCCGCACGCCGGGCCATTCATGCGCAAGGATACTGTAGACCGCACTGTCGCGCAGATGATCGCCGAGGATCAGATGCCCGCGCAGCACCCCGTCGAGCCGCGCGCCGAGCCGCTCGATCGCGCGGCGCGAGGCGTGATTGAGGAAATCGGTGCGCAGCTGGACGCAATTCGTGCCGAGCGTCTCGAACGCGTGGGTCAGCAGCAGGCGCTTCGCCTCGGTATTGAGGCCGGTGCGCTGGACCCGGCGGGCATAGACCGTGCCCCCAATCTCGACCCGGCGATGCGGTTCGATCATCCGCATGAAGCGGGTGACGCCGGCGACAGAACCGCTCGCATCGAGCACAGTGAAGGGAAGTGTGCGCCCGGCGGCCGTTTCAGCCTCCAGACAGTCATACCAACCGTCGATCGTCGCAGGTCCGGGCACGAAGGTGGTGAACACCTGAAGCCCATCGAACGCGTCGAGGAGCGCAGCACGATCGTTGCGGTGGAGCGGGCGCAGTGTGACGTGCCGGCCCGTCAGGGTCGGCGTCTTGCGCCAGACGCTCACTCCAGGACGCCCTCATGCAGCCGCACGACGCGATCCATCTTCGCCGCCAGCCGCTCGTTATGCGTGGCGATCAGCGCCGCAGCGCCTTCGCCGCGCACCAGCCGCAGGAATTCGGCGAGCACAACATCCGCGGTATGCTCATCAAGATTGCCGGTCGGCTCGTCCGCCAGCACCAAAGCCGGCCGGTTGGCGAGCGCGCGGGCGACCGCGACGCGCTGCTGCTCGCCGCCCGAGAGCTGGCTCGGCCGGTGCGTGAGGCGCGCGCCAAGGCCGAGCGCGGTCAGCAGGCTTTCCGAGCGCGCGCGCGCATCGGCGAGCGTCGCGTTCTGGATCAGCTGCGGCAGCTCGACATTCTCGACCGCGTTGAAGTCGGGGAGCAAGTGGTGGAACTGGTAGACGAAGCCGAGCTTGTCGCGCCGGGTGACGGTGCGCGCATGGCTTTCGAGCTTGCTGACCTCGACGCCCGAGATGCGGATCGAACCCTCGAACCCGCCTTCGAGCAGGCCGACCGCCTGCAACAGCGTCGACTTGCCCGAGCCGGAGGGGCCGAGCAGCGCGACGATCTCGCCCTGCCCGACGGTCAGATCGACCCCGCGCAGGACATGGATGTCCGCCCCGCCCTGGCTGAAGGTGCGCTTGAGGCCCGAGGTTTGGAGGACTGGCTCACTCATAACGCAGCACCTGCACGGGATCGGTGCTCGCCGCCTTGAAGGCCGGATAGAGCGTGGCGAGGAAGCTGAACACCAGTGCCATCAGCGCGATCCCCGCGATCTCGACCGGATCGGTCTTGGCGGGCAGTTCGGTAAGGTAGCGCATCGAGGGGTCCCAGATCTCCTGCCCGGTGACGAAGCCAAGGAAGGTCAGCACCCCCTGACGGAAATAGAGGACGATGAAGCCGAAGATCAGCCCGGCAAGGATGCCCAGCGATCCGATCACCGTGCCCACCGTCACGAAGATCTTGATCAGGCCGCTCCGCGTTGCCCCCATCGTGCGCAGGATCGCGATGTCGCGGGTCTTGGCGCGCACCAGCATGATGAGCGAGGACAGGATGTTGAACACCGCGACGAGGATCAGGATCGACAGCACGGTGAAGGTGACAAGACGGTCGACCGCCAGCGCCTCGAACAGTGTCGCGTTGAGCGTACGCCAGTCGGTCAGCTGCCCGACGCCCGCGACCTGCTTCGCCAGCGGCGCGAGGATGTCGCCGACCCTGTCTGGGTTGTCGGTATCGATCTCGACCATCCCGACGGTGTCGCCCATCAGGAGCAGCGTCTGCGCGTCTTCCATCGGCATGACCACGAACGCCTTGTCATAGTCATAGACACCGATCTCGAAGATCGCGGCGACACGGTAGGAAACGATCCGCGGCACGGTGCCGAACGGGCTGGTCAGCCCCTGCGGACTGAGCAACGACACGCTGCTGCCCGGCGCGGCACCGAGCGTCTGGGCAAGCCGCGACCCGATCGCGATACACTCACAGCCCGGTGTCAGCCCCTTGAGGTCGCCCGCCAGCACATTCTTATTGAGCGTCGGATTGGCGCGGATGTCGGGCATCGTCATGCCGCGCACCAGCACGCCCTCGACCCGCCCCTGGAAGCTCGCCATCAGCGGCTGTTCGATCAGCGGCGTGGCGCTGGTGACGCCGGGGGTCTTGCGGGCCTGTGCCGCGATCTCGCGCCAGTCGCGCAGCTGACCGCCATAGCCCTGAACCACCGCGTGGCCGTTGAGGCCGGTGATCTTGTCGAACAGCTCGGCGCGGAAGCCGTTCATCACGCTCATGACGATGACCAGCGCGGCAACGCCAAGCATCACCGCAACCAGGCTGATCGATGCGACGAGGAAGATGAACGCCTCCCCCCGCCCGGGCAGGAGGTAGCGGCGGGCAATCATCCGCTCATATCGGGAAAGAAGCATATCGCGGCGGTGTTAGGGGGTGTTTGTGAATTCGCAAAGGCGGGAATTTCGTTGGCGGCAGCGGGCGACGGCATATTCGTAACGGATGCGCGCAAACCCGTGCTGTTGCCAAATAAACACAGGATGAATGCAAAGCGCTGCCGTGACGTCATCGCCCCGTGACAAGCGGCACCCGCCATCCTAGCACGTCCCCACGAAGCGCAGGCAATGGCCGTGGTTCGGGGAGGCTCTCCCGTCCCGTTCTTCTTCGGAAGGATGCGTGGGCAGGAAGCCACAAGGGGGCTGACGAGGCATCGTCACGCAGGCGCCCGGGCTGGAAACGGCCCGGGCGTTTCGCGTTTTACGGGCCTGCCATCACGGCAACCGGTTCTCGTTAGGGACAGCTGCCCGCAAAGCATGCCGCCGCCAGACCGCCTGTTAGCACAACCGGATAGAACACCACCGGCACGGTGAGCAGAAGCCACCACCATCTGAAGCGCTTGATCGCCACAACGACGCATACTGTCCAGATGAGCAGCGAAGACCAGAACGGCCAGCGAGTGTTGCCCAGCGCCATTTCGAGCCAGCCATATTCGAACCGACTCTGCCAGAATGGCAATGCCGCGGCGATGGTCAGCGGGATGATGGCAAGCCAGTATCTGTTTCTGAAATTGATGCGCCCGAACACGATAGCCTCCCCGCCGTGCCAGCGGCTTCTATCGTACGACGTGCACTGACACCATGCAGCGGGCCGTATTCAGAACGGTCGGGGAGGAACCGCAGGAGCCTGATTGCGGCCCCTCCCCTGGTATCTGTCACCCGCGCCGGCCTGTTCTTAAAGTCAATCGCGGGGGCAGATACGTCTCGTGCATGGTCTGTCCGGGCTTAGAATTTGAACCCTAGGGTCAGGCCATAGGTTCGCGGATCGCCGGGCTGGCCGACGATCAGGCCGGTGTTGCTCGGACCGACCGTGAGCTGTTCGAAATACTCGACGTCGAAGGCGTTGCGGACCCAGCCATAGAGGTCGAACTGGTCGCTGCGGAACCCGAAGCGGAAGTTGGTCAGCGCGTAGCTTTCCACCCAGGTATAAGCCGAGGGCGATGGGTTGGACGAGAAGCGCGAGCGGTAATTGCCGTCGATGCCGAGATAGACCTGCCCCTCCTTGCCGAACAGCGAGACCGGGGTGTTGGCCTCTGCGCCATAGGAGAAGGCCCATTTGGACACGCCCGGCAGCACCGATCCCGAAATGTCGCAGTTCGCGGGGCTGAGACCGCCCGGGGTGCCCGGCGCGCTCGGCGTCTGGCCAGCAGTCACCGTGGTGCCGCCCGACAGTTCGGGCGGGCACGGTGCGTCGACGAACTTCACGTACTTGGCGTCGGTATAGGCACCATTGAAATAGGTGCTGAACCGTTCGCTCGGGCGCGCCGAGAAGTCGATTTCGAACCCTTGCGTCCTCACCTTGTCGGCGTTGGCGAGATAGCCGCGCAGCACGCCGAGCT
>CAZBYE010000270.1:0-4660 GCA_964496045.1 uncultured Stakelama sp. | reverse complement strand
AGATCGCGGCGATGGCGCTCGGTCAGGGCGAGCAGATCGGTTATTCGAACCTCGTCGAAACCTACCTCGGCATCACCGTCGACAAGGGCGCGCGCTTCACCGACTGGTCGCGCCGGCCGCTGGACAAGCGCCAGATCGATTATGCGATCGCCGACGTGACCCACCTCTCCGAAATCTTCCCCAAGATGCTGGAGAAGCTGCGCAAGACCGGGCGCGGCGGCTGGCTGGACGAGGAAATGGAGCGGATCGCGGATCCCGAAAACTACCGCAACGACCCCGATCAGGCATGGCAGCGCATCCGCATCTCCAGCCGCAAGGCCGAAGTGCTGGGCCGCCTCAAGGCGCTGGCGGCATGGCGCGAGAAGGTGGCCCAGGGCAAGAACCTGCCCCGCGGCCGCATCGTCAAGGACGAGACGATCGCCGATCTGGCCGCCAACCCCCCGCGCAAACAGGCCGATCTCACCCGTGTTCGCGGCCTGTCGGCCTCATGGGGCGGCAACGATATCGGGGGACGGCTGATGGCAGCGATCGAGAATGCCACTCCAATGCCTGCCTCCGAAATGCCCGCGCGCGACGATCGCAAGCTCCCGCTCGGCAAGGAAGGCGCGCTGGTCGCCGATCTGCTCAAGCTCCTGCTCAAGATTCGCGCCCGCGACATCAACGTCGCTGCGCGCCTGCTCGCGCGCTCGGATGATCTCGAAGCGCTCGCTGCCGGCCAGCGCGAGGGGCTCTCCATTCTCAATGGCTGGCGGTTCGAGCAGTTCGGGCGCGACGCACTGGCGCTGGTCGAGGGGCAGTTGGGGTTTACCGTCCGCAATGGTAAGCTCAAAATGACTCGTACTGAACAGCCCCAAGACTAGGAGAACGCGACATGATCCGCTTCACCGCTCTGCTGTTGCCCGTCGGCCTCGTGGCTTGCGCATCCTACCCGACGCCCATGCCGGGACCAGTCCGCTGCAATGCAGGGGCCGTCCAGGGTGCTATCGGGCGTGAGGCCGGGCCGCGCGTCATTCAGAACGTCAAGCGCCGCGCAGGTGCCCGCGATGTCCGTGTCATTCGTCCCGGTCAGGCTGTGACAATGGATTTCCGGTCGGACCGGCTCAACGTCGAAGTCGATCACCGCAACACGATCCGCCGGGTACACTGCGGCTGACGATATCAGGCCGGCCGAGGTTCCGCGCCGAACAACTGATCGGCGAACTGGTCGAGCAGCTTCTGCGATAGCCCGCTATTGTTTAGGATCACTACGGTCGAGCGGTCGTCATAGCGATGGCCGAGCACCGAACGGTAGCCTGCGGTACGGCCGGTCTGCCACGCTGCCTGTACCGGCTTGCCGCTGATCGTCATCGTCCGCACCCGACCACCGAGCGAGTAATCCTGCTCGGGCACGTGGATCGTGCGCAATGCGGCGATCGATTGGGGCTTGAGGAAACCGCGGTCGAACACGCCATGCGCCGCACGCACCAGATCGGCGGCATTGCTGAAATAGCCCCCGCCCGCAGCCATTATCGCTGCTCGCGGATCGGGCCACAGGACAGGTGGCTCGGTCGTCCGGTAGGATGAAGCGGCTCCCGCTCTATCCGTGTCGGTATGGCGCAGCCCGAGCGGATCGAGCGTGATCGCTCGCACCGCCTGCTGAAACGGCACCCCGCTGAGCCGCTCGACGATTGCCAGCACGACAAACCAGTTGGTCATCGCATAGTCGAACTTGCTCCCCGGTTCGAACGCCAGATCGTCCTGACAGAATCGGCGCACGGACTCGGCGGTGCCGAGATCCGTGGTAAGAAGCGAGGCGTCGAGCTTGGCCGCAGCCATGAAGCCGTTGGGAATGCCGCTGGTGTTCGACAGCAGGTGAACCAGCTTTACGCGCGCACCGGTATCGGTGCGGAAATCCGGAAGCAGCGCAGCGACCGGTGTATCCAGGGTCGCCTTGCCCTGTTCGATCAGCTTGAGCAGGGTCACACTGGTCAGCCACTTGGAAATCGACGCGATCGCATAGATGGTATCCACGCTCGCCAGGCGTTTCGCGGCGATATCCGCCATGCCGAACGCGCGCGCATAATGGATGCGCCCTTCGCGCGCCTTGACCACGACACCATGGAAGTCGTTGGTACGCACAAAGGCATCGACCTGCGGATCGTCTTTTCCGGTTGGAGAAAGCGCCCATGCTGGGCCAAGTGCAATGCTGCTGCTCAGACAGCCGGCCAGCATCGTGCGGCGATCGAACATCACATTCCCTTCAAGAGTGGAGGAAGTGTTCGTTTCGCCTGAGAAACATGAACCGCCGATGACGGGTGGCGATACAGGCTGAGGCCCGGTTCCCTAAACCTCGACCGCCGCCGTCAGCCCTAGCGCACCTGCCAACGCACGGTGGCGCTTTTCCACAGCCTCGCCGTATAGCGCCGCGTCATCGCTATCCAGCGTCAGCATCAGCTGTTCCCCGGCTGCGCCCAGCGATGAACGGCGCAGCGGCCCGGCGACACCGCCGCTCAGCCGCTGACCCAGCCGCATCGCCAGCCCCCACAGCTTCGCGTGCTCAAGATCGTCGAGGCTCGCGAGCTGGCCGATCGGTGGCGGCGATTCGAATCCGCCACCCAATGAGGTGAACAGCGCCTGCGCCAGCAACGCACGTCCGCGTGCGTCCATTCCGACCCAATTGCCGTGCAGCGCGATCTCAAGCCCGCGCTCCGCCCTGAACTCGGGGTTGGCACGCCAGCCCACGTCGGCGAGCAAGCAGGCGGCATGCCGCAGCCGCGACAGATCGGCATCGTCGTCGAACAAAGGCGCGATCCATGCGTCCAGCAAGTCGCCATGCTCGGGAAAGCGTCCCGACCGCTGCGCCTCATCGCGCGCGGCGGCGATCAGCGGGTCCTCGCGGCGCTGCTCGCTCGTCAGGTCGCCATAGAGCAACCCCTCGCGAAGCCCGAAGGCCGACGCGATCGTCCCGCGGCTGCCCAGATGCTTGATCAGCACGCCAAGCAGTGCCGCGGCGTCCTCCATTGTCGCGACACGTCCCGACGACAGGTTGGGTACCGCGCGGATCTTGCCCTTGCCCAGTTGCTGGATCGTGCGCTGCAGCCGCGTCACCGTCGCCGCGGGCATCGGATATTCGTGGATCACCGGTAGCGGATAGCCGGTGAGGTGCATATCGAGCCGTGCCAGCGCGCGCCACGATCCGCCGACGAGGTAAAAGGGTAACCCTGCCCCACGCCCGGTCCAGCCAGCATCGTTCAACAGCTTTGCGACGGTGCGGTCGAGCGTCCCCTTCCCCTTTTCGCGGATCGCACCGATGCGCAGCACGCCGAGTGGGAAGGAAACGCGGTCGGTCACGGGCACCGCCACCACGCGCACCAGCTCCAGCGAACCGCCACCCAGATCGCCAACGATGCCGTCGGCCTCGGGAATGCCCGACAACACGCCATAGCCAGCCGCCAGCGCCTCGGCCTCGCCCGACAGCAGCTCGACATCCAGCCCCAGCGACTGCGCGATCGCGATCAGCTTGCCGCCATTCGACGCCTCGCGGACCGCGGCGGTGGCGACGGTGCGGATCGAATCGGCTTCCATTTCGCGCGCCAGGCTTGCGAAACGGGCCAGCGCGGTGGTCGCCACGGTCAGT
Source organism: uncultured Stakelama sp. (assembly GCA_964496045.1). Taxonomy (GTDB): domain Bacteria; phylum Pseudomonadota; class Alphaproteobacteria; order Sphingomonadales; family Sphingomonadaceae; genus Sphingomonas. The sequence goes on along the minus strand of CAZBYE010000270.1, from coordinate 1,044 downwards.
GCCGCCTGATCGATCGCGCCGGTTTCGGTCAGTGAGCGGCCAAGGCCCGCCATCACCTTTTCGTTGAACAACGTCGCCGGCAACCGCGCCGCGCCGTCATAGACGACAAGGCGGATCGAGTTGGAACCGATATCGATGATCGCGGTACGCTGCGCGGCTGGCGCGGCGCGGGGTTTACGGAACAGAAGTGTGGTCACGCTCACCCGCTACGCTCCGCGCGCCACCGACGCAACGACAGCTTGGGTACCGCCTCGCTGGTTTCGAGCGCCGCGCCGCGGCCCGAAAGCGACGGGTTGGTCATGAAGTAGCGATGCAGGTTGAACGGCTTGGGGCCAGGATCTTCGCGCACATAGCGGCCATCGCTTTCCAGCTCCCAGCTCTGCTCGGTGTCGATCAGGTTTGCGACCATCACCTGGTCGAGCACCTGATCGTGCACCGTCGGATTCTGCAACGGAAGCATGAACTCGACACGCCGGTCAAAGTTGCGCGGCATCCAGTCGGCGGAGGAGATGAAAAGCTTCGCGCCGTCATTGGGCAGCGCCTTGCCATTGCCGAAGGCCCAGATGCGGCTGTGCTCCAGAAAGCGCCCGACAACCGATTTGACCGTGATATTCTCCGACATCCCCGCAATACCGGGCCTCAGGCAACAGATTCCGCGGATCACCAGATCGATCTCGACTCCGGCATTGCTCGCTTCGTACAGCTTCTCGATCATCGCCGGATCGACAAGCGAGTTCATCTTGGCCCAGACCGCCGCCGGCTTGCCCGCCAGCGCATTGGCGATTTCCTCATCCACCAGCTCCATCAACCGGTCGCGCAGGTGCCGGGGCGAGACCGTGAGCAGTTCGAGATCCTCCGGCTCCACATAGCCAGTGACGTAGTTGAAGATCTTCGCCGCATCGCGCCCGATCCGCGGGTCGGCGGTGAAGAAGCTCAAATCGGTGTAGATGCGCGCCGTCACCGGATGATAATTGCCGGTTCCGAAATGGCAGTAGGTACGGAACTCGTCGCCTTCGCCCCGCACCACCATCGCAACCTTTGCCT
>CAZBYE010000269.1:1492-4673 GCA_964496045.1 uncultured Stakelama sp. | reverse complement strand
ACCGGCTCGGCGATCACGTGGAAATACCCGTCCTGCGTGCTCTCGGGCAAGGACAGCGTCGGCGAGTCCTATTCGGTCGCGCTCACCAACAACATGCAGCAGGCCGACACCGGCACCAAGATGATCCATCTGGGCGCGGGCTCGCGCTCCACGATCATCTCGAAGGGCATCCCCGCGGGCCGCTCGAACAACACCTACCGCGGCCTCGTCCGCGTCGGCCCCTCTGCGGAGGGCGTCCGCAACTTCACGCAGTGCGATTCGCTGCTGCTCGGTTCCGAATGCGGCGCGCACACCGTGCCCTATATCGAGGTGAAGAACCCCTCGGCGCAGATCGAGCACGAGGCGACGACTAGCAAGATCAGCGACGACCAGCTCTTCTACGCCATGCAGCGCGGCCTCGACCGCGAAGCGGCGGTTGCGCTCATCGTCAACGGTTTCGCCAAGGAGGTGCTCCAGCAGCTCCCGATGGAGTTCGCGGTCGAGGCGCAGAAGCTGCTCGGCATCAGCCTCGAGGGGAGCGTGGGGTGATCGTCGCGCTGCTGGCGGGATTGGCCCTCGGCGCGAGCGCCGAGGAATGCCCGGCGACCCTCCATCTGAATGGCCGCAATGTGACGGTGGCCGCGCAATCCTATGCCGATTGCATGTCCCGCCCGCGTCTGCCGACAGCTTCGACGCTGGAGACGCGCAGGAAGCAGTGCGCAGCGAAGCGCCCCGGGAACAGCGAGCACGACGAGACCGTCGCGTGGATCGATCACATCGCCACCACCCTTCCCGACTGCAAGACGCGGCTGCGGATCATCCGCCGATGAGCGCTTTTTTCCTGCTTCTGGCTTTGCCGCAAGCGGCCGCCGCTGCGCCTGAACCGCAATATGAGGAAGTGGTCGTCACCGCGACCGCGCGCCGCGTCGCGCTCGTCTTCGACAAGGCGCCCGACGGCCGCCTGATCAACTGCCGCGTCTTCAAGTCGAGCGGCGTCGACCGGATCGACGCCAAGGCCTGCACCTCGCTCCCCGACTGCGTCACCTCGACCAAAGGCCAGCAATATTGCGGTGGCGAGGGCAAGATGGCGCTGATGGCGGTCGAGCCGAAGACGAAGCCGGAGCAGCCAAATTTCGGCCTTGGCGTGACGCTCACGCCCGAGGCGCCGAAGAATCCAGCAGTCGGCCCAGCGGTCACGGCCACGGCCGAGGAAGACCCCAATCGTCTGAGCAAGCTCCCGCCTCCGCCCAAGGACCAGAGCACCGAACCGTCGATCCGCTTCGGCGGGATGAAGCCGGAGGAGCCGAAATGATCCTGCTCGCGCTCGCGCTCGCCCAGACCGGCCCGGCCATCCCCCCGCCCCCGGCGTCAAACCCGCGCGCGGACGAGGTGACGATCACCGCGCGCAAGCTGCGGCAGGTCGAATTCGGCATAACACTCGACCGCAAGGGCCGGGTGAAGGATTGCCGCATCACCAAGGGCGTCGGCGACCCCGCCTTCGACGGCTTTTGGTGCGAAGCCGCACACGCCTGCTCCGACGAAGGTCATGTCAGCACCGATGCGATGAAGGCCTGCCTCAAAACCCGCGAGGAAGAATTCCTCGCCGCGCTCAACGCCAAATATCCGGGTGGCCGCACGCCGCCCGCCACCGGAAAGTAACATGCTCAAGATTGAAAACCTCCACGCCGAAGTCGACGGCAAGCCGATCCTCAAGGGCCTTTCGCTCAGCGTGAACGCGGGTGAGGTCCATGCGATCATGGGCCCCAACGGCGCGGGCAAGTCGACGCTCGGCTATGTCCTTGGCGGCCGCCCGGGCTATGAGGTGACCGAAGGCAGCGTCACCTTCGACGGCGTCGACCTGCTCGACCTCGATCCGCACGCCCGCGCCGCCGCGGGCCTCTTCCTCGGCTTCCAGTATCCGGTCGAAATCCCTGGCGTCTCCAACGTCCAGTTCCTGCGCGAAAGCCTCAACAGCCAGCGCCGCGCGCGCGGCGAGGCCCCGCTGTCGGGCGCCGAGTTCCTCAAGCTCGCCCGTGCGCAGGCCGCGAGCCTCGAAATGGACGCGGAGATGCTCAAGCGCCCCGTCAATGTCGGCTTCTCGGGTGGCGAGAAGAAGCGCAACGAGATGGTCCAGATGGGCATCCTGAACCCTAAGTTCGCAGTGCTGGACGAGACCGATTCCGGCCTCGACATCGACGCGCTGCGCATCGTCGGCGAAGGCATCAACCGCATCATGCGCGCGCCGGACAAGGCAGTGCTGCTGATCACCCACTATCAGCGCCTGCTCGACTATGTGAAGCCCGACGCGGTCCACATCCTCGCCGACGGCCGCATCGTGAAGACCGGCGGCCCCGAACTCGCGCATGAGCTTGAGCGCGAAGGCTATGCGCAGGTGGCGGCCTGAACCGATGAGCACGCTCACCCTACCCTCCCCGCGTGAGGAAGCCTGGCGCTGGAGCGATCTCGACACGCTCCGCGCCGCCGCCGACACCGCACCCGTCGCGACCGGGATCGATCCCGCGACACTGTTCCTCGATATCGCCGGGCCGCGCCTGCTGTTCGTCGACGGCGCGTTCGAGCCGGCGCATTCGCGCCCCGGCCCGGTCCAGCTCACCGTGCTTGAGATGACCGGCGATCACCCGCTCGGCCAGCGCGCGCAGGGCGAAGGCTGGGTCCTCCGCCTCGACGCCACGGCAGCGAGCGATCCCATCCAGATCATCCATCTCGGCACCGGCGCCGAGAACCACGTTCCCGCACGCATCGACCTGGCTGACGATGCCGTCGCCACCGTGATCGAGACCTATGCCGGGCGCGGCTGGAGCAACCGGCTCCTCCACGCCTCGCTCGGCAAGGGCGCCCGCCTCCAGCGCGCCGTCCGCCTGCTGCAGGACGAAGGCTTCGTCTCGATCCGTGACGAGGCGCAGATCGGCGAAGCGGCGAGCTACGTCTCCACCTTCCTCGGTGCGGGCGGCAGCGGCAGCCGTATCGACGGCTTCCTCCGCCTCGACGGGGTCGGCGCCTATGCCGAAATGGGCGGCGCGCTTCTCACCCGCGGCGAGCAGAAGCAGGAGGCCGCCGTCGCGGTCCACCATGCCGCGATCGAGGGCACCAGCCGCCAGATCTGGCGCGCGGTCGCCGCCGACGCCTCGACCGCCAGCCCCGCCGCCCGCGCCGAAGTCGCGCGTCCCGCGCCCAAGCCCGC
>CAZBYE010000269.1:0-1482 GCA_964496045.1 uncultured Stakelama sp. | reverse complement strand
GAGAGCGCTGAGATGGATAACAAGCCCGAACTCGAGATCTTCGCCGACGACGTGAAGTGCGCGCACGGCGCCACCGTCGGCGAGCTCGACGCGAAAGCCCTGTTCTACATGCAGTCGCGCGGCATCCCGGAGCCGCAGGCCAAGGCGCTGCTCACCCACGCCTTCGTCGCCGACGCGCTCGACCGGATCGGCGACGAAACCGTCCGCGAGGCCTTCGCGGCGGACGCGGAGAAATGGCTGGAGGCCGCGCTGTGAGCGTCACCACCGCCACCGCTCCACTCGACCTGCTCGCGGACTTCCCCGCGATCCCGCAGGGCTGGGCCTATCTCGATACCGCCGCGACCTCGCAAAAGCCGCAGCCGGTGATCGACGCCATCACCCGCGCCTATGACCGCGACTATGCGACGGTGCATCGCGGCGTGTACCAGCGCTCGGCCGACATGACGCTGGCGTTCGAGGCCGCGCGCCGCCGCGTCGCCAGGTTCATCGGCGGGCAGGAGAACGAGATCGTCTTCGTCCGCGGCGCAACCGAGGGTATCAACCTCGTCGCGATCTGCTGGGCGGGCACGATCCTCAAGCCCGGCGACCGCATCCTGCTCAGCCAGCTCGAGCATCACTCGAACATCGTGCCCTGGCAGATGGTCGCGGAGCGCACCGGTGCGCAGATCGACGTGATCCCGCTGACCGAAGACCACCGCATCGATCTCGACGCGATGGAGCGGATGCTGACCCCGCAGCACAGGCTGGTGGCACTCGCCCATGTCTCGAACGTGCTCGGCTCGGTCCTCGACGCCAAGCGCGCCGCCGCGCTCGCGCATGCGGTCGGCGCGAAGCTGCTGCTCGACGGTTGTCAGGCGGTTCCACGCCTGCCCGTCGACGTCGCCGATCTCGATTGCGACTTCTACGTCTTTTCGGGCCATAAGCTCTACGGCCCGACCGGCATCGGCGTGCTGTGGGGCCGCTACGAGCTGCTCGACGCGATGCCGCCCTGGCAGGGCGGCGGATCGATGATCGACCGCGTGACCTTCGCGAAGACGACCTATGCGCCGCCGCCGGGCCGGTTCGAGGCGGGAACGCCCCACATCACCGGCGTGATCGGCCTCCACGCCGCGATCGACTATGTCGACGGTATCGGCCTCGATCGCATCCATACGCACGAGACCGCGTTGGTCACGGCCACGCGCGAAGCGCTGGCGGATCTCAACAGCGTCCGCGTCTTCGGCCCCTCTGACAGTGCCGGGATTGTCAGTTTCGCGGTCGAGGGGGTTCATCCCCACGACGTCGCCACCATATTGGACGAAGCCAATGTCGCGATCCGCGCTGGCCATCACTGCGCACAGCTGCTGATGGACTCACTCGGGGTGGCGGCGACGGCCCGCGCCAGCTTCGGCGTCTATAACGGCGCTGCGGACATCGCGGCACTGGTCAAGGGTATCGAACGCGTAACGAGGATCTTCGGGTGAGCATCGACGTGAACGAGGA
>CAZBYE010000268.1:0-4684 GCA_964496045.1 uncultured Stakelama sp. | reverse complement strand
CGAGATCGCCCGGCTGTTCAAGGCCGCGCCGCCCCCCGACCGCTCGGTCCTCTTCGCCTTCTGGACCGCCGAGGAGCGCGGGCTGCTCGGCTCGGAGGCCTATGCGCAGAACCCGATCTATCCGGTCGAGACCACCGTCGCCAATCTCGGCCTCGACATCCTCCAGACCGCGGGCAAGGCGAAGGACGTCATTCTGGTCGGCAAGGGGCAGGGGACGCTCGAGGATGATCTCGCGCGCCTTGCCGCCAAACAGGGGCGCACGGTATCGGTCGAAAGCCTGCCCGAGCGCGGCCTCTTCTATCGCGCCGATCATTTCAGCATGGCCAAGCGCGGCGTTCCCGTTCTGCTGATGATGGGCATCGCCGGCGCCTCGGACCTTGTCGAGGGCGGCAAGGCGGCGGGCCAGAAGTGGGTCGATGACTATACCGGCAAATGCTACCATCAGGCCTGCGACGCGTGGAGCGAGGCGTGGAATCTCGACGGCGCAGTTCAGGATATCGATGTCTTCTACCGGATCGGGGACGAGCTCGCCCGCTCGGCCAGATGGCCGCAATGGAAGCCGGGCAGCGAGTTCAAGGCGATCCGCGACAAGAGCGCGACCGTACGAAAATAGGCCCTGTCCCGCACATGACCTGAACTGCCGCAACGACGCCGCTTGAGCGGCGGCCTGCCGCGATGATATGCAGCGCGCCGCCGGGGAGGGGATCCGTGGACGAGTATCAATTGCGCGCGCCGTTGCGCCGCTACGAAACGACGCTGGACCGGGCGGGCTTCGCGCTTGCCACGGGCGGAGCGCTTGGCGGTTTGCTGGTGGTGGCGCTGGTGCTGGCCGGGGGGCAGTATGATGCGGCGTCGCTGCTCACCGCCTGGGCGCTGGGTGCATTGTTCGTTACGCTGGGCATTGCCGCGGTCGCCGCGCCCTTGTGGCTCGGGCTGCACGTGCTGGGCTATCGCAAGCCGTGGCACGCCGCTGCGCTGGGCGCGATCCTCGCGCTGGTCGTCTTCGTCGCCGGACAGACCCATGGCTTCGGCCTGCTCGATGCGTCAACGGGCGACGGACGCGCCACGCTGTTCCGCTGGCTCAGCGCGATCGCGACCAGCGCGCTGATCGCACTGGCCGCGGCCGGAATCGCACTGGCGATGTGGCGGGTGGCCTACCGGCCTGCCGAATAGGCCACCCGCTCAGATCAGCCCTTGGTCTGCGGCGCGGTGCACTCGCCCACGCGCTTGCCGGTGATCTGGGTCTTCATCGTCATCTTGCCGCCGGGCATGCCCGGAGCGCCCGACATCGCGGTTTCGCTGTTCAGCTCGTACGACGTGCTGCCGATCGTACCGGTCGTCGTCGCCTTGAGCTCCCCTGCGCCCTGCGGCTTGCAGGTCATCACCGCGTTGAGCTTGCCATTGGCCAGCTCGTAGCTGTCATAGACGCAGCCGCCGCCCGCCTTGCCGCCGAACATCTCGCTCGGGGGCTTGTTGACCATCTCGGGCGTGACGCAGGTCTCGACGACATTCTCGGAGGCCTTGGCCATCTGCTGGCCCATCATGTCGGCCTGCGCCTTGGGCAGGCCGGGCATGTCGACCGAAACGAACTTGATCTGGGTCTGCCACTGGCCGGGCTGCATCTTCACGGCATCCTGCGTGGCCTTGGCGACTTCTTCGATCGAGGCATTTTCGCCCTTCACGGCGGGACCGCCGCCGCCACAGGCAGCGAGGGCAAACATCGGCATCAGAATTAGCGGGGTCAAACGGGACATAATTGGCTCCTGCATCGTTACGCTCGGGACATGGCCCATTGCGCATAACGCATGCAGAACAAAGTTTGTCAACAATGTGGCGAATGTTGCCGTAATTTTGCCATATTCTGGTCCGGTGTGCCCTCAGCGAACGAGCTTCCGCATTGCACGGGCGACCGACGACGCAGGGTATCTGCTCTTTCTTTCCTTGAATTCGGTGGGAAGCCTCGCGGGCTTGCGCTCTCAACGCTTCGGTTTCTTGCCGGACCGCGGGACGTGAAGGGGCCATTGACCGCTTGCTGCCTGTCCGGTTTTAACGCCACTAAGCCAGCGCATGAATGGCCGCTATTGGGTGGAAAGCGGTCGTTCGCCACATTAGGTTTGAGCAATGATTGATGCCCGTCAATTCAACATTCTTGACGCCGGACGCCTCCTCTGCCCCGCGTGCGGCTTCCCGGAATATGCTGGCGAACCTGCTTACGACGAGCGAGGCGGGTTGGCGGGAATAACCATCTGCTCGTGCTGTATGTGGGAACCCGGGTTCGATGACGATGCGAACGCGTCAGCAGGTGCGAAGGCGTCCATCTTAGAGTCGCTTCGCGCTTATCGCAGTGACTGGGACGGCGAGCCGCAATGGCAGGGTAGGCTTGCCGAACGCCCTTCGGGTTGGGACGGCAGCCGACAGCTTGCTCGCCTGTTCGAGGTTGCGCCAAACGTCCGCTAAAGGGGGCGTTTGCTGACCATCCGCTCTTGGACCTTCGCTCCAACGCGGGAACTACGGAAATGGGTGGAAAGCAGTCGGGGCGTCTTTGTATGTGTCATCGTGTTGTGCGAGGGTGATCGGCATGGTGCGAGCAATCATCGAAGCATTGGGTGCCTACATCAGCCCTGCGCCCATGAGCGACGACACCAAAGGCTTTCGAGCTCGCCAAATCGCCTTCGTTTTGGTCACCGCGACCTTCATCGCCGGAGCATACCTCATGCTACGTCAGTAAACGTCCACAATGGGGTCGCTAGCAGCCGGGCCGCTTTCGGATCGGCCTATACCGGCGGGAATGTCCGAAATTGGGTGGAAAGCTGACAGTAAGCAGCTATCGCCCGTCACGCTTGGTGACGGAGGGATAGGTGAAGTTTTGGCAACTGGTCTCGATAGCCAGAGAACAACCTGAACTCGTGTTGGAACTGGCCTCAGGGCATCCGGAATGGCTGAATTACGCCGCCGATGCTTCGAATATTTCGGTGCTAGTAGCTAATCAAGATCGCCATACGCTCGATCAGATAGTTGACCCCATGTTCGCGGAGGCCGTCCTGTCTGGCGTTAGGCAAAGGTACTATTTCGGCAACGGCTGGCTACGGTCCAGCCGTTTGGGCTCTGAGGAAGAGATTTCGGCCTTGGAAGCAGCGAGGCGTTTCGGCGGTGACGCAGTCGAGGATGCGCGAGAGTATGGATCAGTCGCCGTCTAAATGTCCGCAACGGGGTCGGCAGTCGACCGTCCGCTTCGTGGTTGTCCACAATGTTCTTTATTTGTTCTAGCAGATGCGCTAGCCTCGTGCAAGTGAGGCGCGCATGCAGAATCCAGTAAGCCATCCCTCTCGGCCCGCGTTGACAACACGGTCGTCTGTCAGTCGCCCTGGTGGCGCGTTCCGTCGAAAACATGTCGCGTGGCTGGCGCGCGCCTGTCGCGTCGGTGTCGCGTGTCCGGCGCGTCGGTGTCGCGTGTCGCTGCCCTCTCTCTGGGGGCGCCGTGAAAAACCGCTCTTTTCTGTCAACAGTGTCAACCGACTGTCAGCCGAACCCGATTGCACCCCCATCTGAAGGCCCCATATTCGCGCTATGACGATTCAGATCCGCACCAGCCTTGCCGAGCCTGAGACCGGCCCCGGCTTCGTTCCGCACCGTCCGCAGCGGCCCGCGAAGAGCGAAGGCGGGCGGGCGTTCAAGCTGGTCAGCGAGTACACCCCCTCGGGCGACCAGCCGACCGCGATCGCGGAGCTGACCGAGGCGGCGCTGGCGGGGGAGCGCGATCAGGTGCTGCTCGGCGTCACCGGCTCGGGCAAGACCTTCACCATGGCCAAGGTGATCGAGGCGTTGCAGCGCCCCGCGCTGATTCTCGCCCCCAACAAGATCCTCGCCGCGCAGCTCTATGGCGAGTTCAAGAGCTTCTTCCCCGAGAACGCGGTCGAATATTTCGTCAGCTATTACGACTATTACCAGCCCGAGGCGTATGTGCCGCGGTCGGACACCTACATCGAGAAGGAAAGCTCGGTGAACGAGGCGATCGACCGGATGCGCCACTCGGCGACCCGATCGCTGCTCGAACGCGACGACGTCATCATCGTCGCCTCGGTCTCGTGCATCTACGGCATCGGCTCGGTCGAGACCTATTCGGCGATGATCTTCGACCTCAAGAAAGGGCAGGTCGCCGACCAGCGCGAGATCATCCGCAAGCTCGTCGCGCTGCAATATAAGCGCAACGACGCGGCGTTCGCCCGCGGCAATTTCCGCGTGCGCGGCGACAGCCTTGAGATTTTCCCGTCGCACTATGACGACACCGCCTGGCGGATCAGCTTCTTCGGCGACGATATCGAGGAGATTACCGAGTTCGATCCGCTGACCGGGGCCAAGGTCGCGAACCTCGATTACATCCGCGTCTACGCCAACTCGCACCACGTCACGCCGGGGCCGACGCTCAAACAGGCGATGGAGGCGATCAAGCATGAGCTGGCCGAGCGGCTCAAGGAGATGCAGGCCGAAGGCAAGCTGATCGAGCATCAGCGACTGGAGCAACGCACCAATTTCGACCTCGAGATGATCGCCGCGACGGGCAGCTGCGCGGGGATCGAGAATTACAGCCGCTTCCTCACCGGCCGCATGCCCGGCGAACCGCCGCCCACTTTGTTCGAGTATCTGCCCGAGAATGCGCTGCTGTTCGTCGACGAGAGCCACCAGA
>CAZBYE010000267.1:0-4724 GCA_964496045.1 uncultured Stakelama sp. | reverse complement strand
CAGCGCCTCGCCGTCGATATTCTCCTTAAGCAGGCCTTCGCGCATCATCAGCCCGAGCGACTTCTTCGCCCGCCGCCACGGCTCGTCGGCTTGCTTGTAGACGATGTGCCGCACATCATTGAGCCGGCCCGGAAGCGGTACCCGACCTTCGGCCAGCCACTTCTCGCGGCTTTGTCCGCCCTTCCACGCCTTGGTCGTGAAGCCAAGGATCTCGGTCTTGACCCCGACCCGCTCAAGCGTGCGCGCGAGGATATCGGCGCTGATCGCCGCGATCGAGATCGGCCGCCCGCGCATCGACCCCGAATTGTCGATCAGCAGCGTCACGACCGTATCGCGGAACTTGGCGTCCTTCTCGACCTTGTAGGACAGCGACTGCATCGGATTGACCACCACACGCGCCAGCCGCGCCGCGTCGAGCAGCCCCTCGTCCTGATCGAAGTCCCAGCTGCGCGACTGCTGCGCCATCAGCCGCCGCTGGAGGCGGTTCGCGAGCTTCGTCACGACGCCCTGCAGATGAACGAGCTGCTGGTCGAGATAGGCGCGCAGCCGCTCCAGCTCCTCTTCATCGCACAGCTCAGTCGCCGCGATCACCTCATCATAGGCGGTGGTGAACGCCTTATAGTCGAATTGCGGCGGCAGGTCGGACCAGGGACGGTTGGGGCGAACAGGCATCATGCCTTCCTCGCCATCATCGCCCGGTTCGCCCTCGGCGTCGTCGAACTCGCCCTGCTCCTGCTCGCTCTCCTGACCGTCCTCGGTCTCGGCTTCGTTCTGCTCGCCGCGCGCCTCGACCTCGCCTTCGCCGGTCTCGCCGTCCTGCTCGCCCTCTTCGCCTTCGTCCTGTTCCTGTTCGTCGACGCCTTCGTCCTCGCCGCCGCCCTCATCGGCCTCGTCGGGGATCATCTCGCCTTCGGTCAGCTCGAGATCTTCGAGCAGATTGCCGACCAGCTTGGCGAAAGCGGCCTGATCGTCGATCGCCAGCGCCAGCGCGTCGAGATCGGCCCCACCGCGATCCTCGATCCAGTCGCGCACGAGTGCCAGGCCCAGCGCCGCCTCGGCCGGCGCCTCGCGCCCGGTCAGCCGCTCGCGCACCATCAGCTGGATCGCCGTCGACAGCGGCACCTCGTCGCGCGTGCGGGCGCGGTTGATCGGATCGGACCGCATCCGCATCTCGAGCGCGCGGTCGAGATTCCCGGCGATCCCGGCATAGCCGCGTGACCCCAGCGCCTCGACTCGCGCGGTTTCCACCGCATCGAACACGGCGCGCGCAACCGCTTCCTTGGGTGCCCGCTTCTGATGCAGCGCATTGTCGTGCAACCGCATCCGCAACGCAAACCCGTCAGCAAAGCCGCGCGCTTCGGCAACCTGCTCGAGCGGCAGATTGCGGCCTGGCATCGGCACCTTGATATGCCGCCCCGACTGCGCTGGTGCGTCAGCGGTGAAGGCCAGTTCGACCTCCGGCTCGTGCGCCAGCGCGCGTGTCGCCCCTGTCAGGACAGACTTGAACTGGTCGAGGGGAGAGTCGGCAGCCATCGCGCCCCGATTAGCGGGCAAAATCGTACTCCGCTACCGCCAGCACGGTAAAGCTGACGGAGGGTGTCAGCTTTACCGCTCTAAACCGGCCGGACTGAGCCGGGAGACGAACATGATCGATACCATCGGGCGGCGCGATATCCTGAAGTCCGTCGCCGGACTTGCAGTCAGCACATCTCTTCCCGGCAGTGCGGCGACAGCCCTTACCCCAGGTAAGCCTGGCGAATTCGATTGGCTGAGCGGCGAATGGCGGATCGCCCATCGCCAGCACAAAAACGGCAAGTGGGACGAATTTACGGGAGAAGCGACCTGCTGGTCGATCCTGAACGGGGTCGGCCATGTCGAGGAGCTGCGTATTCCCGCGCGTGATTTCTCCGGAATGGGCCTGCGCCTGCTTGATCTCAAGACGCGAATCTGGAGCGACTATTGGGTCAACGCCAAATCGGGTGCGCTCGGCGGGGCAGGCCTGACCGGCGGCTTCATCGATGGTGAAGGCATCTTCGACTCGCGCGAGACTGTGGGCGGCAAGGAGACGATCTATCGCGGCCTGTGGGACCGCATCATTCCCGGCAAGTCGCACCGCTGGCAACAAATGGCCTCCAGCGACGGCGGCAAGAACTGGGACATCAGCTGGACGATGGACTGGGCGCGGGTTCCCGCCTGAAACCCGAACCCGACAGGGCCTCAGCCGCTGTGGAAATAGCGTCCGACCCTCCCTGGTCCTTGCAAAACATCGTGATTTCCCCGAACCGTATTAGTTGGGTGGCACAGTTCGGATGAAATTCAGATCATGAAAAGGCTCTCAGCACTCCTCGTGCCCCTCACTTTCGCGTTCAGCGTTCCAGCCGCGCTTGCGCAACCCGCCGATACCGACACCGCGCGCTGCGCCATCGGCGCATATCGGCTGGCCGATGGCCGCGCCGTCGATATCGCGCCGGCAGGCGGAGGCAAGTTACGCTGGCGCCAGGAGGACGGCACGAACGGCGCGCTGGCTCCCGCGATCGACGGCAAAAGCTGGACGAGCAGCCTCGGCAGAACAGGTCGCGCCGACGGCAAGACCCTCCACTTCGACTGCGCAGCCGGAAGCATCGATTTCGCTGGCACGCCTGGGCAGCGCATCAGCCTCGACGTCATCGAAACCCGGTTCGCGGTCGAAGGGGCCGAACTCGCCGGCCGCCTGATCCTGCCCAAGGGTTCCGGCCCGGTCCCAATCGTGGTGCTGATCCACGGCGCCGAGCCGATCTCGGCGCGCGAAGCCTATAGCCTGCAACGCCAATTCCCCGCAGCCGGGATCGGCGCCTTCGTCTATGACAAGCGCGGTACCGGCGCTTCGGGCGGGCGCTACTCGCACGACTATCTGATCCTCGCGACCGATGCGGTCAGGGCCGCAGCGGAAGCGCGGCGGCTCGCCGGACGCAGAACGGGCGCGATCGGCTATCAGGCAGGCAGCCAGGGCGGATGGGTGGCGCCGCTGGCGGCAAAGATCGCCCCGGTGGATTTCGTGGTCGTCAGCTTCGGCCTCGCGGTATCGCCGATCGCCGCCGAGCGTGAATCGCTGCTCGACGATGCCCGGCGGATCGGTGGCGCCGCGCTTGTCGCACCGGCGACCGAGATCGCGGACGCAATCGCCGCAACGCTCGAAAGCGGGTTTCGCGATAGCGAACGCCACATGACTCCTGTGCGCGCCAAATATGGCGCGGAACCCTGGTTCGGCCGGATCGGCGGCGACTTCACGCGCTTCATGCTCACCGCGCCGATCGAAACGTTGCGCGACAAAGGACCGGGGCTGATCCCCAACATCCCACTTCGCTACGATCCGATGCCGGTACTGCGCAACCTCGACACTCCGCAGCTCTGGATTCTCGCCGCAGAGGATCGCGACGCCGCGCCCGGTGAAACCTCAGCACGGCTGGCGGGCCTCACACGCGAGGGCAAGCCGATTTCCACCGCGATCTTCCCCGGCGCCGAACACGGTATGCAGTTGTTCGAGACCGCAGCCGACGGCACCCGGCTCTCGACCCGCCAGCCCGCCGGCTATTTCCCGTTGATGCGCGACTTCATCCGCCGCCGCCGGATCGCTTCGGTCAATACCTATGGCGCCGTCGCGCCGCCTGCTCCCAAAGGGAACTAGGCAACAACCTCAGTTGTGCGATTGCGGGGCAACGCGGCTCCGCTACCTGTTCTTGCAGCAGATTACGTCCGGGCGGCACCTTGTGTGCCGCCGGGATCACACCGCTGCGTCGGTCAGCGAATCCTGACCAACTCCGGGATCATGCGGCGTACGTCGGCACGCGCCTCATCCGGCCAGTTGAGTTTCACCGTCTTGCCCGCTGCATTGGCTGCAACGATCCGAAAGTCCGCGCCGAAGATATGCACGACGGCGGGCAAGCCTTCCTTGATCGAAGCCTTGGTCACCCGGTCAGCCGATTGGCCATCCTCCATCGCGATCGCATCGAAGGTCTGGGATACGCCGTGTTGGGTAATTTCGAGTATGAAAGTCACACGCTTGACGGAAACACTCCCCAGGCGGATGATCACCTCGTCTCCGGGCGAAATCGGCGAGTCCTTCTCCACCGCATAGCCGACCGCTTCAATCGGATGCGGTACACGCTCCATCGCACCGCCATCTCCAATCAGGAGCGCATAGTCGAACTTGCCGTCGGAATCCTTGTCGATCAGGCACGTCTGCGCATCGGTCCAACTGCGATGCAGTGAATTGCTGAGTAAACCCATTACGCCGATCGCGCCGGTCAGCTTGGGCGGGCTCTTGCGCGCTGTACAATAGGCTTTGAAGAATGGACCGGCACCCGGCTTCTCCTGGACTTCGACCAGGGGCAAAAGTGCATCATTCGCAATCGTCAAGCTTTGCTCGCCGATCCTCACCGAGACGCCACCCTTCAAGCGCGCGGCCGATTCCCAACGCAGCGGCAAGCGCAGGATATAGTCACCCGACCTATAATCCTGATCACCGCGCGGCCCCGAATTGGGGAGAAATATCTGCACTGCCTGCTGCCGGTCCGCTTGCGCGTGCACCACCACGGGCGATGTCAGCATCGCCGCCATAAGAATTGTTCGCTTCACGCCGCCCCTCGCCACCGCCCGATCTCAGAATGCAGTAGCGTACTTTACCGTCAAGCCTTCCCCACCACGCTCTCGGGCAGATCCTTGCCGAACACGCGCTGATAATATTC
>CAZBYE010000266.1:0-4726 GCA_964496045.1 uncultured Stakelama sp. | reverse complement strand
TCATCGTCATCAGGAAATTGTCGAGGCTGGTGTCGACATAGCCGCCGCGCAGCTCATTCTTGTCGGAGAAGCCGATCGCGTGAACGACGAAGTCGATCGTCGGCCAGCGCGCCGCCAGTGTCGCGAACGCCGTATCGAGCGCGTCCATATCGGCCACGTCGCAGTCGATCAGGAAGTCGCTGCCCAGTTCCTCGGCCAGCGGGCGCACGCGCTTCTCCAGCGCCTCGCCCTGGTAGCTGAACGCCAGTTCCGCGCCATGCTCGCGCAGCTTCTTCGCAATTCCCCATGCAAGCGAGCGATCATTGGCGAGGCCCATGATGAGCCCGCGCTTGCCCTGCATCAATCCGGTCACGTCTTACCCTCCGGTCTTTTCTTGTCGTCCCTCTAGACCGTTCTCCGGCGTTTCCGCCAGCGCCGCATTCAGCTCTGCACCGATAACGACCCCAAACCCGATCAGAAAAAAGAAGATAAGCGCCACCATCACCCCTGCAAGGCTGCCATAGGTCAGGCCATAGCCCCCGAAGGCGCCGATCACATGCGGCAGCGCCGCGGTGCAAGCCACCCACCAGATCGTCACGAACAACGGCCCCGGCCATTTGGGGCATTTCGACTGGCGGTAGCGCTGTGGGGTGAGCGTGTAGAAGAGGATGTAGAGTGCGCCGTAGAGCGCGATCGCAGGCGCGATCTTGGTCACCGAGATGATGCGCTGCGCATCGGAAGCAAACGGAATGACGCGCCAGATGAATTGCTCGGCGCCGATCAGCAGCACCTGGAAGCTGAACGCCATCATCGCGAGGATCACCGATCCGATCACCATGCCGATCGCGCCCAGTTTCAATCGCCAGAAGGAGGTACCCGACTGGACGCCATAGGCCTGTCGCAGGATCGCGCGCACCGTCTCGATGAAACCGGAGGTGGTCCAGAGGCCCACCAGTGCGCCGAGCCACAGCAACGATCCCGAGCGCGCCTCCAGCACCTCAAGAATCGCGGGGCGAAGCAGCGCGCCGACTTCGGGCGGCACGGTCTGGAGGAAGGCCGCCACCGCCTGAAGCCCGTCACCGGTGCGCCCCACCAGCCGCGCGATCGCGGTCGCGACGATGAAGAACGGGAACAGCGTGACGAGGCTGAGATAGGCGAGATTCCCGGCATGGGTGAAGCCGTCGGTATAGGCGCCGACCACCACGCGCTTGATCACCTCGACCACCCGGTCGGTGATGCCCAGATCCGCCAAATGCCTGTGAAACCCACGGCGGCGGGCTTCAGGCGATTCGGGGGAAATGGGCTCGGTCACGCCCGATCAGACGCCCAGCCGACTGCGCGGGTTCCCCTCCGCATCCCAATCGGCGACGAAGGCGGCGAGCTTGGCATCGTTTGCAGGAATCTCGATCATCAACGAGACGAGCAGGTCGCCGCGCCCGTTCTTGCCGTGAAAACCGCGCCCCTTGAGCCGCAGCGTCTTGCCCGAGTTCGACCCTGCGGGAACCTTGAGGCTCACCGCGCCCTCAGGCGTTGGCACGCGCACCGCCGCACCCTCGACCGCTTCCTTGAGCGTCACCGGGAGGTCGAGCCGGATATTGTCGCCATCGCGGGTGTAGAAACGGTGCGGTTCGATCTCGATCGTCACGATCGCGTCGCCATTCCCGCCCGGCCCGGCATCGCCCTTGCCACCGAGCCGCATCTGCGTGCCGGTTTCGACTCCCTTGGGAAGCTTCAGGTCGATCGTCGCGCCGTCGCGCAACTGAATGCGCTGTGGTTTCAGGGCCGCCGCGTCCTCGAACGGCACGCGAAGGCGATACGCCACATTAGCGCCCTTGGCCGGCGGCGGGCGACGGCCAAAGCCGCTGGAAAATCCGCCCGACTGGCCACCCGCACGGCCACCGAACAGCCCTTCAAAGATATCGCCGATGTCAGGGTCGCCGCCCCCGCCGCCAAAGTCGAACCCACCACCGCCCGGCCGGAATCCGCCCTGCGGGCCGCCACGACCGCCACCGAACCCCGCACCAAAGGGCGAGGTCGGGTTGCCGTCGGCATCAATTTCGCCGCGGTCGAAGCGCGCGCGCTTGTCCTTATCCATCAGCAGGTCATAGGCCTGCGTTACAATGCCGAATTTCTCGGCCGCCTTCGGATTGTCGCGGTTGCGGTCGGGGTGTAGCTCCTTGGCGAGCTTCCGATACGCCTTCTTGACCTCGTCCTCGCTGGCCCCGCGCGAGACTCCAAGGGTTGCGTAAGGATCGGCCACTCGTATTCCCCGTTTCGTCTTCTTTGAGCGTATTACCCCGCTACATCGGCGCGCGGCGTGCCGGTTGCAAGTGACGCAATGCCCTCCAGCGGCTCGACATCGACCGAAACCTGCATGTCCTGCGCGCCATAGCCCAGGATGATACCGTCGATCGGCGCGATATCGGCATAATCGCGTCCGATCGCGATGATGACATGATCGTTCGCCATCCAGATGCCGTTGGTGGGGTCGAACCCGACCCAGCCCCGGTCCGGCCCGCACCATAGCAGCACCCATGCATGGGTTGCGTCCGCCCCCACCAGCCGCGGCTGACCGGGCGGCGGCAGCGTGCGCAGATAGCCCGAGGCATAGGCAGCGGGGAGTCCCGCGGCGCGCAGGCCGGAGATCATGATCTGCGCAAAGTCCTGACACACGCCTCTACGCTTCACAAAGGCTTCGTGCGGAGGGGTATCGACCAGAGTCGCGGCGGGATCGAATTCGAATTCGCGCTGGATCCGCTGTGCGAGCGAGATCCCCGCCTCAAGCGCGCCGCGATCCGGGTCGAGGTCCGTCGCACACCATGCGGCAATGTCCGGATCGAGCGGGATCAGCGGCGAAGGAAACAGATAGGATACCGGGCTCGCCGGACCGGCATCGCGGCTTTCGCGGGCAAGCCCGGCGATCTGCGCCAGCGTCGGATCGCTCGCCGCCGGCTCGGGCACCGGGCGGTCGACGGTGACGCAACAGCGACTTTCGATCGTCAGGCTGTTCGCCGCCTGCTCGATCACCAGCCGCACGACATTCGCCAGCCCCGCCTCAGCACGCGCCGGCGATGTGCGCCCGCCCGGTTCGACGGTCAGATCATAGTCGTGCAGCTGCTGCCCCGACCACTGGATCGGCTTCAGGCGCAGGTTACAGCGAGCAAAGCCGACGGGTTCGGCATAGTTGAAGCGCGTAACGTGGCGGATCGCGTAGCGCATCAGGCCAGCACGAGCCCGGCGGCGCGCAGCGGCTCCGACCCTTGCAGGAAATAGCGGCGGGCGATGGCGTCGGAGAGCGAAGCCAGCCGGTCGCCGATCTCATTGAGCCTGGCTTCGTCGAGCGCCGCTGCCTGAGTGATCGAAACGATCGCGGAAAGCGCCGCGGCCTGCGCCTGTTGCGGTTCGGCCAGCCCGTCGTCGGACAGCACCGGAAGCTTCGCCAGATGGTCGGCAATCGCGGAGACCTGATAGGCGATTCCGCGCGGATTGCCGGGATCGAGCGCGACCAGATCGAGCACCGGCACCCGCGCAATTCCCGTCAGATAGCGCTGACGATAGCTGATCTGGCTATCGGCGAGGTCGAGCAGGGTGGAGAGATCGTCGCTGGTGGCATCCGCATGCCCGAACGCGCGGATCGCGCGGATCGCCGCCATCGCGCGCTCGACCCGGCGACCGATATCGTGAAAGCGCCATGCGTCGGTACGTCCAAGATGCTCGGCGCCAAGCCCCGCGAGCGCATAATAGCGCCGCTGCGCCGACCCTGCGCGGTCGAGCGCGCCGCCCTTCATCGGGAAGGGTGCGTCGAGCAACCGGACCATATCCGCCGACAGGCGGTCGCGGCTGACCGCACCGATCCCGCGCGCCTGACGGTTGATCGTGCGCACGCTGTACCAGCCGTCATCCGCCTCCATCGCACTGCGTGCGAAATGGCTGAGATCGGCGCGGTTGAGGCTTGGCGGCACGGGCGCCGCACCCGCCTGCACGACCAGATCAACGAGTTGCCGCACCGTCTCCGCCGACAGCGCCGCACCGGTATCCGCGCTGATCGAATGGCCGAGCAGCGAGCGGATCAACCCAAGCAGCGCCTCACCCCGTTCGAGATAACGGCCGAGCCAGAAGAGATTGTCGGCGACGCGGCTGGGCAGCGTCCCGGGGTTGCGGCGCAGCTGGGTGGTATCGTCGGAGGCCAGCAACGTCACCGGCGCAACCGGTTCGGGGCCGTAGATCACGACGTCCGCCGACCAGCTTCCTTCACCCATCACTGCGGCGCGCTCGTCGGCATGTTCGCCGATCTGGGCGAAGCCGCCGGGCAGGACATGCCAGCTGCCATCAGGCCGCCGCGCCGCAAACACGCGCAGCATAAATGGGCGCGCAGCCAACCCCTTGTCACCCACCACCGGCATGGTCGAGAGGCGGACCACCTCGCGCCCGACATAATCCTGCGGGCGGTGTTCGAAATCCGCGAGCAGGGCCGCACGCTGCTCTGCCGGCATGTCCGATCCCAGCACCGCCGCCCCATCCGCCAGCACGCTGGTCGCGACCCCAAATGCCGGCGCGATCAGCATATTGTCGAGATCGCCCGCGACCTCATCGCGCTCGCGCGCCTGTCCGCACCACCAGGTCCCGATATTGGCGAGCTTGAGCTGTTCCCCCGTCAGCCGGGTGCACAGCCGCGGCAGGAACGCAGCGAAGGCCGGCGCCTCGAGCATCCCGGCACCCGGCGAGTTGGTCACCACAACCGCGTCCG
>CAZBYE010000265.1:0-4758 GCA_964496045.1 uncultured Stakelama sp. | reverse complement strand
CTATGCCGGCTGTGGAGAGAGTAGCGGCGCATTCGAGGGCCAGACGCTTGCGAGCTGGCGCGACGACGCGCTGGCGGTGATCGACGCGGTCACCGAGGGGCCGATCATCCTAGTCGGATCGTCGATGGGTGGCTGGATCATGCTGCTCGTGGCGCTCGCGCGTTCCGAACGGGTCACGGCGATGGTCGGCATCGCCGCCGCGCCCGACTTCACCGGCTGGGGCTTCACCGACGCACAGAAGGCGGTGCTGCGCAACGCAGGGCGGCTCGAGGAGCCGTCAATCTATTCACCCGAACCGACCGTCACCACCCGCGCCTTCTGGGATTCGGGCGAAGCGAACCGGCTGATGGACGGGCCAATCGACATCGCAGTTCCGGCCCGGCTGATCCACGGTCAGCGCGATCCCGACGTGCCGTGGGAGCGCAGTCTGAAACTTGCGGGCCTGCTGCATTCAGACGATGTGCAGACTATGCTGGTCAAGGACGGCGATCACCGTTTGTCGCGCCCACAGGACATCGCTCTGATCCTGAAGGCGATTGAGGATGTTTGCGCCCCGTCATGATGCTCTTCCTGCTTGTCCAGATCGCCACGCCGCCCGCCCCCGTCACCGGACCACCCGCGCCGGCGGCGGAGCGGTGGGAGGCGTGTGTCGAGCTGGCGGTCAGCGAACCGGTCCGCGGCGTCGCGGAGGCGGAACGCTGGAAGATCGCCAATGGCGGATTCCTTGCCCAGCAATGCCTGGGCATGGCCTATGCAGCGCAGCAGCGCTGGAGCAGCGCCGCCGGCGCGTTCGAGCGCGCAGCACGCGAAGCGGAAGTGACGCAAGACGTACGCGCTTCGAAATACTGGGCGCAGGCCGGCAATGCCTGGCTCGCCGCCACTGAGCCGGTCAAGGCACGGGCAGCGCTCGACGCCGCGCTCGCGACCGGGAAACTGACCGGGCTGGAACTGGGCGAGGCGCATCTCGACCGCGCGCGCATATCGGTCGCATCCGGCAACCTCGGCGATGCCCGCGCCGATCTGGATCAGGCGGTTCGCCACGCGGCGGGCGACCCGATGGCCTGGCTGCTGTCGGCAGTCCTCGCGCGGCGGACCGGCGACCTCGCGCTTGCCCAGCGACATATCGGGGAAGCACTGGCGCGCGCAGCCGACGACGCCTCGGTCCAGCTGGAAGCCGGAAATATCGCCGCGATGTCGGGTGACGAGGCGACGGCCAAGGCTGCGTGGGAGAAGGCGGTACAGATCGCGCCGGACAGCGCGCAGGGCGCCGCGGCACGCACCGCGCTCAAACAATTCGACGCCCCGCAATAGACTCTCGCGGCACGCATCCTATCTGGGGACCGAACCAAAAGAGGGTCCCATGAAGTATCTCCACCCCATGATCCGCGTCGCCGATCCCGACGCCACCATCCGCTTCCTTGAGCTGATGGGGCTGAAGGAGGTCCGGCGCATGGAAAGCGAAAAGGGCCGCTTCACGCTGATCTTCCTCGCCGCGCCCGACGATATCGAGGCGAATGGCGAGCGTGCCCATGCCGAGGTCGAGCTGACCTATAACTGGCCGGCCGAGGACGGCAGCGCGCCCGAGGACTATACCGGCGGCCGCAATTTCGGGCACCTCGCCTATCGCGTCGGCAATATCTACGAGACCTGCCAGCGGCTGATGGACGCGGGCTTCCCGATCAACCGCCCGCCGCGCGACGGCCATATGGCGTTCGTGCGCACCC
This sequence comes from uncultured Stakelama sp., assembly GCA_964496045.1. Lineage (GTDB taxonomy): Bacteria > Pseudomonadota > Alphaproteobacteria > Sphingomonadales > Sphingomonadaceae > Sphingomonas. The sequence continues at coordinate 3,034 of CAZBYE010000265.1, read as the reverse complement.
CGGACGGCATCTCGGTCGAGTTGCTGCAGGACGGCTATCTCGAACCCGCCGAACCCTGGGCATCGATGCCCAACACCGGCAGCTGGTGACCTGACATGGCCGGAGATATCTTGAAGGGCTGGCCCGTTCAGGATTTTCTCCGGCGCACCGGCGCGCGCGCGCCGATCGTGCAGGCACCGATGGCGGGCGCGGGTGGAGTGGCCCTCGCCGCTGCGGCGATCCGGGGTGGTGCGGTGGGATCGCTGCCTTGCGCGATGCTCATGCCGGATCAGGTGCGTGAGCAAGTCGCGGCAGTCCGCGCGCAGGCCGAGGGGCCGCTCAACCTCAATTTCTTCTGCCACCGGCTTGGCGATCAACCAGACCAAACGGCATGGCACGCCCTGTTGCAGCCCTTCTACGACAAGGAAGGCGTCGGTCCGCCAGAGACACCGCCGCCACTCCGCGCGCCGTTCGATGCGGCGATGTGCCAGCTAGTGGAGGAACTGCAGCCCGAAATCGTCAGCTTCCATTTCGGTTTGCCCGAGCCGCGGCTGCTCGATCGGGTGCGCCGAAGGACGCTCGTATTCGGCAACGCCACCACCTTCGCAGAGGCGCAATGGATGATCGACAAGGTCGACATGATCATCGCGCAAGGGTTCGAGGCGGGCGGCCATGCCGGTCATTTCCTTAACGGCTATCGACCGATGGGGGCGATGGCATTGACCCGTCAGATCGTTAGCGAAGCCGATGTGACGCTGCAGCCGGTCATCGCAGCCGGTGGAATCGGCGATGCCGTGGGAATTGCTGCAGCGCTGATGCTCGACGCCGGGGCGGTTCAGCTCGGTACCGCCTATCTGCACACAGCCGAAGCAACGATCTCGGCCGCACATCGCGCAGCGCTGGGTCAGGAAACCGTCGTCACCAACCTTTTCTCGGGTGGCCTCGCCCGCGGCGTGCGCAACAAGCTGATCGATGCAATCGGCCCGGTGCATCCCGATGCGCCGCGTTTCCCCTACGCCTCCGCTGCCCTCGCGGAGCTGCGCCGCACTGCCGAAGCGGACGGGCGCGGCGACTATTCGCCGATGTGGGCGGGACAGGCGGCGGCGCTGGTGCGGCCACTGGCGGGCCAGCCGCCCGAAGGTGCGCAGGCGCTGACCGAACGATTGGCGCGCGAGGTATTCGACCTGCTAGGAGAGACGCCATGATCGAGGTCGTCCGAATTCCCGCACTCAGCGACAATTACATCTGGCTCGCGCATGACGATGCCTCGGGCGAGACGATCGTCGTCGATCCGGCGCAGGCTGAGCCAGTGCTTGCGGCAGCCGAAGCGCGCGGCTGGACGATCGATGCGATCTGGAACACGCACTGGCACCCCGATCACACCGGCGGCAATGCGGCGATCAAGGAAGCGACCGGCTGCACCGTGATCGCCCCCGCCGCCGAAGCGGCGAAGATCCCGACCGCCGACCGGCTCGTCGGCGAAGGCGATGTCGTGAAGCTGGGCGATCACGCCGCGAGCGTGCTGGAAGTGCCGGCGCATACCGCGGGGCATATCGCCTATTATCTCCCCGAGGACGCCACCGTGTTCGTCGGCGACACGCTGTTCGCGATGGGCTGCGGGCGGCTGTTCGAGGGGACGGCCGAGCAGATGTTCGCGAACATGCAGCGGCTCGCGGCGCTGCCCGGCGAGACGACCGTCTATTGCGCGCACGAATACACCCAGTCGAACGGGCGCTATGCGCTGGTCGCCGAGCCGGAGAATGAGGCTCTGGCGGCGCGCATGACCGAGGTGGATGCGATGCGGGCGCAGGGGTTGCCGACCGTTCCCACCACCATCGCGCTCGAACGCGCGACCAATCCCTTCATGCGTTCTGACAGCGCCGCTCAACTGGCCGAGCGGCGTGCGGCGAAAGACAGCTTCAGGGGCTAGTCCCGTTCCTTCCAGGTGACGACGCGCCAGAGATAATAGATCAGCGCGATCACCGAGGTGCCGATCGCGACCGGGCCGACATAGTGCTGAAGCTCAGAGAATTGCGATCCCAGCAACAGGCCCGCATAGGCCAGCACCGCGTTCCATATGACGCTGCCGAAAAAGGTCGCGAGCAGGAAGCGCGGCAGCCCCATCTTGGCCATGCCGGCGGGCAGCGAGATCATCGTCCGGAAGGTAGGCAGGAAGCGGAACACGAAGACCACCCACAGACCATGCTTGCGGAAGAAGCGGTTGAGTCCCTCCACATCTTCCCAGCGCAGGGTCAGCCAGCGTCCATAGCGCTCGACGAAGGGCTTAAGCCGATCGACCCCGATCCAGCGCCCGACGCCGTACCAGAACATGTTGCCGAGCGTGGTGCCGAGCGTGCCCCAGATCAGCAGCGGCACCATCGCCATATCGCCGCGCGCGACCGCCATGCCGCCAAAGCCCATGATCACTTCCGACGGGATCGGCGGGAACACATTCTCGATCGTCATCAGGATGAAGATCCCGATGTAACCGCCCCAGGCGATCAGGTTGAGGATGAACTCGGTCATTGTGCGCTCGCCATAGGGCGGCGGTTACGATATTCCAGCGGGGAATGAGCAAGCATCCCCCTGAAGTTGAAGCGGTTCTTCGCATCCCCGCGGTCGATGCAATGCTCGAGGAGGTATGCCGGATCACCGGGATGGGGTTCGCTGCGGTCGCTCATGTAACGAGTGAACGCTGGATCGCCTGTCAGGTTCTCGACAAGATTCAGTTCGGCCTCGATCCGGGCGACGAACTCGATATCAAGACCACGATCTGCGACGAAATTCGCGGCAGCGGGCAAGCCGTGTTCATCGACGAGGTCGCGGCCGACCCGCACTGGCGACGGCATCATGTACCCGCACTCTACGGCTTCAAAAGCTATGTCTCGGTCCCGATCATGCTGGAAGATGGCAGCTTCTTCGGCACGCTGTGCGCGATCGATCCCGAGCGGTCGACGGTGAAACTGTCCGATGTGCTTCCGGCGATCGAGCAATTTGCGCGCAACATCGCGCTCGCGCTGGGCCCGCCCGCAGGCCGCGCCTAGCGCGCGGCCAC
>CAZBYE010000264.1:0-4759 GCA_964496045.1 uncultured Stakelama sp. | reverse complement strand
GGCGGCGGCGGCGGCGGCATGCCCCCGCAGGTCGTTGGCGAAGGCACCGGCGTGGTCAAATTCTTCAACGGCCAGAAAGGCTTCGGCTTCGTCGTTCGCGACGATGGCGGTGAAGACGTGTTCGTGCACATCAGCGCGGTCGAGCAGGCGGGCCTTACCGGCCTCGCCGAGGGCCAGCCGCTGGGCTTCACGCTGGTCGACCGTGGCGGCCGCATCAGCGCGACCGAGCTCAAGATCGAGGGCGAACCGCTCCCGGTCGAGGACCGCGGTCCTCCGCGGGACCGTGACGGTCCGCGTGATGGCCCGCGCGGCGGTGCTGGCGGCGCCGGTGGCCCGCAGCGTCAGCTGACGGGTGAGAAGGCGACCGGCGTGGTCAAGTTCTTCAACGCAATGAAGGGCTTCGGCTTCATTCAGCGCGATGACGGACAGCCCGACGCGTTCGTGCACATCTCGGCCGTCGAGCGTGCCGGCATGCCGACGCTCAACGAGGGCGACCGGCTCGAGTTCGAGCTCGAAGTCGATCGCCGCGGCAAGTACGCCGCGGTGAACCTGACGTCGTCGCAGTAACCGGACGCGCGCGATGGTCCGGCTGATCGCGGCCGGACGCGAAGCGACAATCGGGGTCGCCCTGGCCATGCTGGCCGGGGCGACCCTGTTTGTTTCTGCGCCGATTGCGTCCTCCGCGCCATCGCAGGCGAGCGAAGCACCCCCGCCCGCACCGCCGGTCGAGATAGCGAGGGTGATCGCGACCTATCCGCATGACGCCAAGGCGTTCACTCAGGGGTTGTTCTTCAGCGACGGCCGGCTGTTCGAGAGCACTGGTCAACAGGGCGAATCGGTGGTGCGGGAAGTCGATCTCGCCACCGGCAAGGCGAAGCGCGAAGCTCGATTGCCCGCCGAATATTTCGGCGAGGGCAGCACCGGCTGGGGCAAGACAATCGTCAGCCTTACCTGGAAGCACGGCAAGGGGTTTCGCTGGGATCGCGACACCCTCCGCATGCTCGGCGAATTCAGCTATACCGGCGAAGGTTGGGGGCTGACGCAGGACGGCAAGAGTCTGATCCTCTCCGACGGCACCAGCGAATTGCGCTTCCTCGACCCCAGGACCTTTGCCGAACAGCGGCGGATCCGCGTCACCTGGCGCGGCCGTCCGGTGCGCCAGCTCAACGAGCTCGAATATGTGCGCGGCGAGGTGCTCGCGAATATCTGGCATCAGAACGTGATCGTACGGATCGATCCGGCGAGCGGGGTGATCAAGGGAGCGATCGACCTGCGCGACGTGACCGCCTCAGTCGGGGTAAGCGACGGCGAAGCCGTACTCAACGGCATCGCCTGGGATGCCAAAGCCGGAAAGCTCTACGTCACCGGCAAGCTGTGGCCCAAATTGTTCGAGATCGCGCTGCCAAGTGGCAGTTAAGGGCTATTTCGCGACCGCCTCTGCGCGCCAGGTGGTGAGCCAGTTCACCGATCCGCGGCATTCGGGCATCGATCGCGCCTCGACCAGCCGGAACATCGTCCCGTCCCAGACATAGGCCTCCGCGCTGCCGCAGTCACCGATCCCGCGCGCCTTATTGTAACTTTCGAGCCGCCCGGTCTTCGCGTCGAAACTGGCATTGACCAGCGTCGGTCGGCCATCCTGCGCCTCGCTGATCCCCGGCGGCGAATCGAACTTCGCGAGCACCGGCTGCGCACCCGCAAGGATATAGGGCTCGGTCGAGAAATTATACGCGCCGCTGCCACAGGGGAGCAGCGCCAGCGTTTTGCCGCCACCAAGCGCGTGGACTTCGGCAGCGGGCAGTTCGCCCGTGCCGCCCTCATAGACCGCGCCGCACTCGCTCGATTTGTCGAGCGCCTTGCGCATCGCGGGGGTGAAGGCCGCGGCGGCACCCGCCGGGCGGACGAACCCGATCTTCGGGAGCGCGGGCGGCAGCGGAACGGCGCTGGCAGGCTTCGCGCCCCTGGCCACCGCCGCGGTCACGGTGCCTGTGCGGCCCTGTTCGGCATCGATAAAGCGCAGCGCCGCCGACGATCCCTTGAGCGAAGCCATGCCGGTGACATCAACCTCGGAACCCACGCGCAGGTCGGTGCCGTTGACCATCGCCGCGACGATCTGCGCGGCCTGCGTCCCGCTGAAGCGAAGCAGATCGTTCCTTGGCACCGCCCGGATGCTCAATCCCTCCGCGGTGCTGACCTGCACCGGATCGCTGCCCGATTTTCCGGGAAGCTGAATCTCGACCGACCAGCCGCCCGCGGGCCCCGCCGCACGCTCGATCGAGACCGAGATCTGGTCATAGACCGACCCCTCTTCGGGCTGGTTATCATCGGGCCAGATCGAGGTCATCTCGCAACGCCTGGCATTGTCGCATCCCACCACCCATGCGCCGAAACTCTTGATCGGCCCCTGTTTCTGGGCAGGTTGCGGGGCAGCGGCCTGAGCCAGAGCGAACAACGCGATCGTCAGCATGGATTCCCCCTTCTAGCCGTTTCGCGCACGAGTCGGTAGGACGCCTGCATATCAGATTCCGGAGGACATGCATGAAGACGGTTGGCGTGATAGGCGCAGGGCAGATGGGAGCGGGCATCGCCCAGGTTTCGGCGCAGGCGGGCTATCGCGTCCTGCTGTCGGACATGGACGTCGCGCGCGCCGAGAAGGGCAAGGCGGGCATTGCCAAGCAGCTCGCCCGGGCGGTCGAGAAGGAGAAGATCACCGCCGAAGCTGCCGAGACCGCGCTCGCCAATATCGAGTGCGTCGGTGGCACCGATGCCTTCGCACCGTGCGATCTCGTCATCGAGGCGGCGACCGAGCGCGAGGAGATCAAGCGCACGATCTTCGCCAATGTCGGCAAGGTGCTGTCCGACACCGCGATCCTCGCCAGCAACACCTCGTCAATCCCGATCACGCGGCTGGCACAGGCATCGCCCGATCCCGCACGCTTCATGGGCGTTCACTTCTTCAACCCGGTGCCGGTGATGGGCCTGATCGAGCTGATCCGCGGCCTCGCCACCTCGGATGCGACCGTCGCCGCGGTCGAAGCCTATGGCAAGACGCTGAACAAGCGCATCGTCCACGCCAACGACGCGCCGGGCTTCATCGTCAACCGCGTGCTGATGCCCTTCCTCAACGAAGCGTGCTTCGCGCTGGGTGAGGGCGTGGCGACGATCCCCGATATCGACGCCGCGATCCAGCTCGGCCTCAACCACCCGATGGGGCCGTTCACGCTCGCCGATTTCATCGGCCTCGACACCTGCCTCGAGATTACGCGGGTGCTGTTCGAAGGCACCGGCGACCCTAAGTTCCGCCCCGCCCCGCTGCTCGTCAAGTATGTCGAAGCCGGCTGGTACGGCCGCAAGACCGGGCGCGGCTTCTACGACTATTCGGGCGCCGAGCCGGTTCCGACCCGCTGACCCTCCAACGCATGATAGGCACCGACTACCTCGACCAGCCGGTCGAAGCTCTGGTCGGTGCCCTGCATGCTGAGCGCAAGATCACCGAAGCCCATGCCTTTGTTCATGTGGGAGAGCTTGCCGAGCGTCGATCGTCCCGGATAGGATTCGGGTTCGTCCAGCCATAGCGACAGGAACTTCTGCTCACCGACCGCCCCGACTTCAGCGCGTGTGATCGCATTCCACGGAATGGTCGTATCGGACCAGCGACGCCAGAGAATACCACGCTCATCGATCTCGATCACCGGGCCGGTTCGGAACAATTGCCTGATAAATGCCGCGAGACAGAGGCCGCAGAACACCGCCAGAATCCATCCAACCCCCGAGATGAACGCGGTACTGGAATAGCGGCGGGTGACCAGATCTTCGGGGCTCGCGATGAACCATATGCCCAGCGCAACGCAACCAGCGCAAAGCAGTGCGAAGAACGACACCTCGCCCTTCGATACCCGGGCCACGAGCCGCTCGTTCACGGCAGCAGCAGGCCCGCCAATGCCGCCGACATCAGGTTGGCCAGGCTGCCCGCGATCAGCGCCTTGATGCCGAGCCTGGCGATCACCGGGCGCTGGTTGGGCGCGAGGCTCCCCGCCGCCGCCATCTGGATCGCGATCGAGCTGAAATTGGCGAAGCCGCACAGCGCGAAGGTGATGATCGCGACGCTGCGCGGGCTCAGCCCCTGAGTCGAACCCAGGTTGAGGAAGGCGACGAATTCGTTGAGCACCATCTTGGTGCCGAACAGGCTGCCCGCCGCGCCGCTCTCGGCCCAGGGGATGCCGATCAGGAACATCACCGGCGCGAAGACCGTCCCGATCACGCCCTGGAAGGTGAGGTCGCCATAGCCGAACCAGCCGCCGACCACGCCGAGCAGGCCATTGGCTAGCGCGACCAAAGCGACGAAGGCCAGCACCATCGCGCCGACCGCGACCGCGATCTTGACGCCGATCTGCGCGCCCATCGCCGCGGCCATGATGATGTTGGCGGGACGCTCCTCGTCCAGATCCTTCTCGACCGCGCGGATCGCGGCATCCTCAGGATCGGCGGGCGCTTCGCCGTCAAGGGGTAGCTCGGCCTGTTTGACCGGCTCGTCGGGCATCATGATCTTGGCCATCAGCAGACCGCCGGGCGCCGCCATGAAGCTCGCCGCAAGCAGATACTGGATGTCGATTCCCATCGCGGCATAGGCGGCGAGGATCGTGCCCGCGACCCCGGCCATTCCGACGCTCATCACTGCGAACATCTGTGCAGGGGTAAGGCTCGCCAGATAGGGGCGGATCACCAGCGGCGATTCGCTCTGGCCGACGAAGATGTTCGCGGC
>CAZBYE010000263.1:0-4761 GCA_964496045.1 uncultured Stakelama sp. | reverse complement strand
GTCCATCAGCAGGATGATGCCCGCGATCAGATTGCCGATGGTTTTTTGCAAGCCGAAGCCGATGGCGAGACCGAACGCGCCGGAGAAGATGGCGAAGCTGGTGAGATCGATTCCCAGCAGGTCGATGCCGAAGAAGAAGGCGACGACGACGACGAAGATGCTCGCGAGCTTCTGGACCAGCAGCTTTTGCGTCGGATCGAAGCCGCGCGCCTGCCCGATCGAATGGGCGATCACGCGGTTGGCGAGGCGGACTCCTGCGTAGAGCGCGACCGCGGTGACCAGCAATGTGACGAGTGCGAGCAGCGACAGGCGGCGGCGGCCGATATTGACCCCGATCTTGTCGAGCGTGTCGGTAATGACGTTGAACCCGCCGATCGCATGACTGAGGATCGCGACGAACACGATCGCCGCGGTGATCCAGGCGATCCAGCGCGGGGTGTGGAGACCGCGCAGGAAGGCGAGCGTGAAAGCAGCAGTTGCAGCACCAAGCGCAATGCCGAGCAGCAGCGCTGCGAAGCCGCCCCATGGCGCGGCGTTGGCGAGGATCGCGAGCAGCAGGGCGGCGCTGCCATGTTGCACGATCGTGTGCATCCGGCGCGCCAGTCCTTCGACATGCGATCCGACGCGCTGTTGCCAGAGCTTCGCGAGCACCGGTCCCAGCCTTTTCCCCGCGAACCAGCCCGCGGTGAGCGCCAGGATTGCGAGCCCGCCTGCAATCGCGCCCTCGATCAGTTCGACATTAGTCGGCAGGTGCACCCCGTTCGCGACGAGCCAGTTGGCCAGAGCGGGCGGGATGATCGGCGTCATTGCGCCGCCCGGAACCGGTCGAGTCCGGCGGCGAGGTCGGCGATCAGATCGGCGGGATCCTCAAGCCCGATCTGGAGGCGGACGGCGACTCCTTCGGCCTCCCACGGCACGGCGGTGCGGTAGCGATTGGGATCGACCGGGATGGCGAGGCTTTCGAACCCGCCCCAGCTATAGCCGATCCCGAAATGCTCCAGCCCGTCGATCAGGGCCGCGCGCGCAGCCTCGCCGCCGCCGCGCAGGATGAAGGAGAAGAGACCGGCCGGGCCCTTGAAGTCGCGCAGGAAAAATTCGTGGCCGGGGCATGAAGGGAGGGCGGGGTGGAGGACGCGGGCGACCTCGGGGCGAGTCTCCAGCCAGCGCGCGATTTCCAGCGCCGCCTCACCATGATGCTTCAGGCGCAGTGCCATCGTGCGCAGCCCGCGGGCACCCAGCCAGGCGTCGTCGGGGCTGGCGGTCTGGCCGAGCTGGAAGCTGGTCGCGCGCAGTTGCTGCCAATGTTCGGCGGTGGTGGTGACGCTCCCCAGCATCACGTCCGAGTGCCCGACAACATATTTGGTGCAGGCAAGGATGGTGAGATCGATGCCCTTTTCGATCGCCGGGAACAGCAACGGCGTCGCCCAGGTATTGTCGAGCAGCGTGATGACGTCGCGTGCCTTGGCTGCGGTGACGATGGCGGGGACGTCCTGCACCTCGAAGGTGAGGCTGCCCGGCGTTTCCATGAAGATCGCACGGGTCCTGTCGGTGATGAGCTCAGCGATGCCGCCGCCGATCATTGGATCATAGTAACGCGTGATGACGCCAAAGCGCTTGAGGAAGGTCTCGGCGAAGCTGCGTGTTGGATCATAGACGCTGTCGGCGAGCAGCAGTTCGTCGCCGGGCGAGAGGACGGACAGTAGCGCCGCCGAGACTGCGGCGACGCCCGAGGGGTAGAGGAAGGTTGCTTCAGCACCCGGCTCAAGCTCCGTCAGAGCCTCGGCGAGGCTCCATTGCGTGGGTGTGCCGCGGCGACCGTAGAACAGGCGGTGATGCGTGTCGCGGCCGGCACCGGCGCGCAGCTCAGCGACAGTGTCGTAGAGGATGGTCGAGGCGCGCCACACCGGCGGACTGACGATGCCTTGCGTCCATTCGGGTCGCCTGCCTGCGCTGACGACCTTCGTTCCATCACCCTTGCTCATGCCGCGCCCGTCGCCTTGGGGGTGGAAGGATCGGCGCCCCATTCGGTCCAGCTGCCGTCATAGAGCGCGGCGGGGTGGCCGAGCAGGTGGAGCGCAAACACCACCACGGCAGCGCTGATCCCCGACCCGCAGGTCGCGATGACCGGACGTTCGACCTCAATCCCCTCATCCTCGAACAGCAGACGCAATGTTGGAACGTGCTTCCAGGTGCCGTCGGGATTGAAGAAGGACGAATAAGGGATGTTGGCGCTGCCCGGGATATGGCCGCTGGAGAGGCCGGGACGGGTCTCCGCCTCCTGCCCGGTGAAGCGGGCCGCCGACCGCGCATCGACGATCTGCTCGGCGTGACTGGAGAGGTTGGTCTTCACCTGATCGAGCGTCCGTATCAGCGCAGTGTGGGGACGGACCGTGATGGTGGCGGGCGACGGAGTCGGCCGTCCGCTGAGAAGCGGGCGGCGCTCCGCCTTCCATTTGGCAAGCCCGCCATCGAGAATCGCGGCATCGATTCCGAAGCTGCGCAGCATCCACCAGGCGCGTGTCGCTGTGTGATGCGGCGCATTATCGTAAAGGACGACCCGATTCCCAGTCCCGATACCGAGCGCGCCGATTTGTGCTGCGAATTGCTCCGCCGACGGCAGCATCGTCGGAAGCGAACTCGACGGGGCGGCGATCGCGTTGATGTCGAAGAACACCGCGCCCGGGATATGTCCGGCCGCAAACTCAGCCGCGGCATCCCGACCCTCGGCGGGCAGGAACCAGGTTGCGTCGAGAATGCGGAGATCGGGGGCGGAGAGCTCGCCTGCGAGCCATTGGGTAGTGACCAGAGCGTCCATTTTCCCTTGGTAATCCGCACTCCGTGCCGCGTCGAGTTTCCAGATGCGGAATCAGCGCCTAAATGGCGGGTATGACCCCAAAGCATCTCGGCCAGCAGAGCGCGCTTCCCGCATCCCCCGAAGAAGCAGTGCTCGACTATGTTCCCAACCCGCGCACGGGTACCGATTATCTGGTGCGCTTCGCCGTGCCCGAATTCACCTCGCTCTGCCCGATCACCGGCGCACCCGATTTCGCGCACCTCGTCATTGACTATCTACCCGGCGATACGATCGTCGAGTCCAAGTCGCTAAAACTGTTCCTGAGCAGCTTCCGCAATCACGGCGCGTTCCACGAAGATTGCACCGTCGGGATCGGCCAGCGGCTGTTCGACGAGATGAAACCCAAATGGCTGCGCATCGGTGGGTATTGGTATCCACGCGGCGGCATCCCGATCGACGTGTTCTGGCAATCCGGCGCACAGCCGGAGAATGTCTGGATCCCGGCGCAGGACGTGCCCGGCTACCGCGGACGCGGCTGATCGCCGGATCGGTTCGGTTTATCCCGGACTCGGCTCGTTGCATTGCAACATGACTGCAACCATATTGAAATCCTGACGTTGGGGAGAACATACAGGCGCCATCCGCGCCTATCCAATGTTGCTCATGCGAAGGATTTTGGGATGGCATCAGGCGCAGACCTGCCGGCTCAGATCGCTCACGTCGTGTTGCTCGGAAACTTCCTTCCGCGCAAATGCGGGATCGCAACCTATACCACGCACACCTATGCCGCACTCAAGGCGCGCTTTCCGGACATGCGGGTCGATGTGTGGGCGATGGACGACCATCCGGGCCGTTATGCCTATCCGCCTGAGGTTACGGGATCGATTCCCCAGCATGAGCGCTCGGCCTATCTCGAGGTCGCCGGCAAGATTGAGGATTCGGGCGCGCAGGCGATCTGGGTCCAGCATGAATATGGCATTTTCGGCGGAGCGGCGGGCGGGCATCTGATCACCTTACTGGAGCGGACGACGCTGCCGGTGATCGTCACGCTGCACACCGTCCTCGAAAGTCCCAGCGACGATCAGCGCCGGGTGATGGATGCGCTGCTGCGCCGCGCTGCGCGCGTGATCGTGATGGCCGACAAGGGATGCGAGATCCTTTGCCGCGTGCATGACGTGGACGCGCGTAAGCTGGCGATGATACCGCACGGTGTGCCCGACCGGCCGTTTGCAGACCCCGCCACGTTCAAGGCGCGCTTCGGTCTGGAGGGGCGGGAGGTGATCCTGACCTTCGGCCTGCTGGCACCCAGCAAGGGGATCGAAACGGTGATCGCTGCGATGCCTGTGATCGCAGCGCAGCATCCGGAAGCGCTCTACGTCGTGCTGGGCGCAACGCATCCCGGTCTGGTGGAGCGTGAAGGCGAGGCGTATCGCGACCGGCTTCAGGCGCTTGCCGTAGAGCTCGGCGTCGAACGCAACGTCGCGTTCATCGACGGCTTTGTGGAACAGGAGGAATTGCTCGACTATCTGCAGGCGGCCGATATCTACGCGACGCCCTATCCCAATCTGGCGCAGATCACCTCGGGCACGCTCTCCTATGCGGTCGCGGTGGGCAAGCCGGTGGTCTCGACCCCCTATATCCATGCGAGCGAGATTCTTGCCGACGATTACGGCATTCTGGTCGCGCCGGGCGACAGCGCGGGCTTCGCAAAGGCAATTACCGGGTTGCTCGACGACGACCGGCGGCGCGAAGCGCTTGCGCAGCGTGCCTATGCTCGCGGGCGGACGATGATCTGGCCGCGGCTGGCCGAAGCCGCGATGGAGCAGATCGCGGGTGCAGTGCGCGCGCGGCCGCAGCGGATCGCGCCGACGCCCTCCACGCCCGCCTTCGCGCCGCCGGCGCCCGATTTCCGCGCGGTCGAGCGGATGAGCGACGGGACCGGCATGTTCCAGGTGTCCGACCTGTCG
>CAZBYE010000262.1:0-4778 GCA_964496045.1 uncultured Stakelama sp. | reverse complement strand
CGCCCCGGCCCGCGCACCGGCGAAACCCCGCGCCTCGACGCGCGCCAAGGCCGCCGCTCCGCTCAAAGCGGGCCCGACGCGCAGCACACCGGCCAAGGCGCCCGCCAAGCCAGCGGCCAAGCCAAAGGCCGCAGCGTCCACCGCAAAGCCCAAGACCACCCCATCCGCCGCGAAGGCTCCGGCCAAGCCCAAACCCGCCGCGCCCTTGAAGGCGGGCGCAACGCGGAAAGCCCCCACCCGCAAGCCCGCCGCGCGAAAGCCCGCGGCGAAACCCGCAAGCTGAGGCGCGGCGCGCGATGGGCGCGGTCGAGATCATCGGGCTTGCCGCCAGCATCAGCCTGCTCGCGGGCTGGCGGCTTTACCTTTGCGTCTTTGCCGTCGGCCTTGCGATGTACACCGGCTGGGTCGAGCTGCCCCAGCAATTGAAGGCGCTCGACGTCCTCGCCAATCCGTGGGTGATCGGTATCGCCGGGTTCGGCGCACTCGCGGAGTTCTTCGCCGACAAGGTGATGTGGCTCGATTCGGCGTGGGATGCGGTGCATACGCTGGTGCGCCCGGTCGGCGGCGCGCTGCTCGCGCTGGCGATCGTCGATCCCTCCGACCCGGCATGGCAGGTGATGGCGCTGCTGCTCGGCGGCAGCGCGTCGCTGCTCACCCACGGCGCCAAGGCCAGCGGGCGTGCCGTGGTCAACGCCAGCCCCGAACCGGTGAGCAATGTCGTGGTCTCCACCGGCGAAGACATCCTCACCGGCGGACTGCTCGTCCTCGCGCTCGCCAACCCGATCGCCGCGGTCGTGATCGCCGTACTGATCCTCGCCGCGACGATCGCCGCTTTGGTGATGTTGCGACGGTGGCTGCGCAGGCTGCTCCCGCCAAAGCCCGCCAATCCAGCCTAGAGGCTGTTATGGACGTATGAGTTTGAGAGGATTCAAAGGCTTGGATGGAACATCCTCGCGAGCCCTATCCATCGAGTCGCGGCTGGCCTTGCAGATAGGCAGCGGGGCTTTGACCGAACTCACGCCGAAAGGCTTTATAGAATGTAGATTTGCTGTTGAAGCCAGACGCAAAGGCCGCATCCAGCACGCTGCTTTTGTCGTTCAGCAGAAGCTCGCTGGCGTGCCGGGCGCGCAATCGATTGATATAGTCAAAGAACGAAAGCTCGCTCCTTTCATTCAGATATCTGGATAGCTGGTTGGCAGGCACGGCGATCCGGCGAGCCAGGGACTGTAAGGAAAGTAGCGGGTCAAGAAATGCCAAATCCAGCGACATCGCCTGGTCCAGGCGGATCCCGATCCGTTCGGCTTGCTCATCGGTCAGCGGAGAACGCGCATATTTTGGCGCGGGATCGGGCTCTTCGATTTGGGCTGGCGGGGTTGCGTAGGAGACCCAGGCGACCAACAGGAAAATGACGCTCGCACATCCTGCCAGGATCGCAGCCTGCCCAGGTGCGGGCAGCCCCAACAGATTATCGTTCAGGACAAGCAGGGCGACTGCAAACGCAAATGCGCCTGGAAGCGCAAAGACCGGACCGAGCCATCGCACTTCAAATTGGTCCGCATTGGAATAGAGATCGCGCAGCTCTCGGTGGTAACCACGCAACTTGGCAAACATGCGTATAATTTCCGCCAGCCAGACCAACGCAGTGATCAGAACCAAAGCAAAGGCCGTGATAGCGACCACGGCACCTGTCCTGCTCCCATTTGGTATTTCGCCGTCGATGAGAAGAGCTTCGCGCAAACTTTGGGGAAGCATCCATGTCACCATCGCAAGCGCCAACGCCATGACCGCAGGAAGCCCGCTCCAGCCGATCCGAAATTTGGCGCTGGAATCGACGAACGCAGTTGCCGCCGTTGACAATGCGACGGGCAAGATCGCCCAGAAAACCAGCATCGCCGGAAGGTAAAAAGTCCAGATCGGACCGAGTCCGTGGCGCAAAAGCGGAGCGCCAGCCAGCCCGGCGAGCAGCGCAAAAGCGGCTGCGGTCGCACAGCGAAATGTAAGGCTGCCTTTCGGCCGAAACGCAATTGTCAGGCCAAGCAGCGCCAACGCTGTGGCCGATCCGGACCACGCCAATTGAGCACCCGTTATAATCTGCACGTCCTCCTCGAAACCTCTTCCAGCGCTCTGGCCCCATTGCAGGTCGAGACGAGCAGGTCGTCCGCGCCTGCAGGATAGGACGACATAGCGCCAGTGTCACAGAAGAGAGGTTCGAAACAGATCGGGCTTCTTGAAGGACGCGTGAGTGTCTCAGCTAACATATGTCGGTGCTTTACACCTTGCTGCAGGAATTGGGGTTTCGTTGGCGGGCTCCGTCGCGCTCGTTGCTCGCAAGGGTGCGGCAACGCATATTTGGGCAGGGCGGGCTTTCACCTCTGGCATGGCGATGGTTTGCGCCACCGGATTGTGGATGAGCATTTCTCGGCAGATTGTGTTTACACTGTTGCTGTCGATATTTGCCGCTCACCTTGTCGCGACGGGCTGGGCGGCAGTCAGGCAGGACAGCCCGGTCGCCCGACGGGTCGACGAAATTTCGGCGATCGCGTCGCTGACACTCTCTCTCGCCTGCGCTGCAACGGCGGCTTATGTCGCGATGCACCCCTCGGGCCAGATGGATGGCTTGCCCTATCCCGCCTTCCTGGCGCTCGGCGGCGTTTCACTGTTGCTTTGGCATGGCGATCTTGGGTGTCGCGAGCCGTTGAGCCGCAAGCGCCGTTTTTTGCGGCACGGCGGAAGGCTGGCGACAGCCCAACTCATCAGTCTTTTAATCTTTGCGTTCGGCAACAGTCAGATACTCCCTGCCGTCTGGCGAGCACCCTCGATCTTGCTGACCCCGATCGGCATCTACCTGGTGTTCTTTGCATTGCAGATGGCTGCAATCGTCATGGGTCGGCACCAGGTTTTTTACATCGCTCACTCAAAGGCAGCACATTGAAACTTCAAAAACTTGCAGGCCTTGCCGCCCTTTATTCAGCGGCCTCCTTTATCATCCTGTTTGCGGTGGTCGCGACCCTGTTCGCGCCTGCTGAGCTCGGGCCCGCAGCAACCCATGCGGCCGAGCGCGTCGCCTTCATGTCGGCGCATCAGGAGATTTCAATGGCCATCAATCTGATCGGCTACATCTTCTTTGGCGCTGCCATGAATATCCTCAGTTTCGGTCTCTACGAGCGATTTCGGGGCGGTGCGCCGATAGCTTCGCAGATTGCGCTCGGTTTCGGCCTGATCTGGTCGGGATTGGTGTTTGCTTCCGGAATGGTCGCCAACATCGGTCTTCAGCTTCTGTCCGATCTGCAAGCAAGCGATCCTGCGACCGCGTCAATCGTGTTCCACGCCTATCGTCTTGTCGTAAACGGCTTGGGCGGCGGAAACGAAATCGTCGGTGGTTTGTGGCTCCTGTGCATCGGCCTCGCAATGAAGGGGCGACCGGGCATTCCTGCAATCGCAGCATGGCTCACGATGCTTATCGGGCTCTCGGGAATCGCGACGACGTTCCCGCCGTTGGCAGAGTTGAGCACGCTATTCGGGATTGGCCTGATATTCTGGTATCTGTGGATCGCCTTGACCCTGCTCCGGCGATCAACTTTTGTGGGTTAGAATTGGCTTGGCAACCCAGGCCTCCATCCAAGCCTTTGAATCCTTTCAAACTCATAAGCCCGTAACAGCCTCTAGCCGAACAATTCCCCCAGAAAATCGCGCATCGCCTGCCAGCTGCGCCGGTCGGCCGCCTCGTCATAGCCGAAGCCCGGTCGCAGCGAGCCCTTCATACTGGGGTCGCTGAACGCATGCCCGGCATTGCCATAGCCATGCAGCTGCCAGTCGGCGCCCGCCTCGGTCAGCTCGGCCGCGAGTGCGGTCACGGCTTCGGGCGGCGCGAGCGGATCGTTCCAGCCATGGCAGATCAGCAGCTTCGCGGCGATCGGCTTCGGGTAATCATAGCCGGGCGGATCGAAAATGCCGTGGAAGGCGACGACGCCGAGTACGCCACCCGACCGCGCCAGATCGATCACCGACTTGCCCCCGAAACAATAGCCGATCGCCGCGGTCTTCGCGGCATCGACCTGCGGCAGCCCCTTGAGCGCCGCGACGCTCGCGTGCAGCCGGTCACGCAGGAGCGCACGGTCAGCGTTGAGCTGGTTCATATAGAGCGTGGAGTCGGGTGATTCGCGCGTGGTGCGCTTGCCCTGGCCATAGGTGTCGGCGACGAACCCCACATAGCCCAGCGCCGCCAGCCGCTCGGCGACGACGCGATCCTGTTCCTTCTCGCCCAGCACATTGGGGACGATCATCACGCCGGGCCGAGGCGAATCCCATGCGGTGTCGAACGCCGCGACGCCCTCGAACGGGCCGCCGGGGCCGTCATACACGATGGTTTGCCTTTCGATCGCCATGTCCATCCTCCGTTGCCCTCTGCGCGTCATCCGCTAAGGACGCGGGCAAATTCCCGCAAGGAGAAGCCCATGCCCACGCTCGTCCTGATCCGCCACGGCCAGTCCGCCTGGAATCTGGAAAATCGTTTCACCGGCTGGTGGGATGTCGATCTGACCGAACAGGGCGTCAGCGAAGCATGGGCCGCGGGCGAGCTGATGAAGGAAAAGGGTCTCGACTTCGACCTCACCTTCACCAGCTTCCAGAGCCGTGCGATCAAGACGCTCAATCTCGCTCTCGAAGCGATGGGTCGCCTGTGGCTGCCGACCGAGAAGAGCTGGAAGCTCAACGAGCGCCATTATGGCGGCCTCACCGGCCTCGACAAGGCCGAGACCGCGGCGAAGCATGGCGACGAT
>CAZBYE010000261.1:0-4799 GCA_964496045.1 uncultured Stakelama sp. | reverse complement strand
CGCCGCGGGCATAACCTTGCTGTCCTTTCCGAACACGCAAGGCCAAGCCAGAAAAACCGCCAGCATGAAGCTGGCGCAGATCGTTGCGTTACGCACGTGAATTCCCCCCGGAATGCGCGTCTTATCCCCGACTCGCAGAGCCTACTGTTAATTCCGGATTAATGTCGAGGAGTTTCAGTTTTCTGGCAAGAAGTCCGGAACGCTCAAATAACGCTCACCTGTATCATAATTGAACCCTAGCACGCGGCTGCCGGCGGGCAGTTCCGCCAGTTTTTGACGAATCGCCGCCAGCGTCGCGCCCGAGGAAATGCCGACCAGCATGCCCTCCTCGCTCGCCGAGCGGCGCGCCATGTCCTTGGCGTCGGCGGCATCGACCTTGATCACGCCGTCGATCGCGTCGGTGTGCAGATTGCGCGGCACGAAGCCGGCGCCGATGCCCTGGATCGGGTGCGGGCCGGGCTGGCCGCGCGAGATGACCGGCGAAAGCTCGGGCTCGACGGCATAGACCTTCACATTCGGCCATGTCTTCTTGAGGGTCTCGGCAACGCCGGTGATGTGGCCGCCGGTGCCGACGCCGGTGACGATCACGTCGATCGGGCTGTCAGCGAAATCCCGCAGGATCTCCTGTGCCGTAGTCTTCACATGCACGTCGATATTGGCCGGGTTCTCGAACTGCTGCGGCATCCATGCGCCGGGAGTGGATTCGACGATCTCGACCGCGCGTTCGATCGCGCCCTTCATCCCCTTCTCACGCGGGGTGAGGTCGAAGGTCGCGCCATAGGCCAGCATCAGGCGGCGGCGCTCGATGCTCATGCTGTCGGGCATCACCAGCACCAGCTTATAGCCCTTGACCGCAGCGACCATCGCCAGACCGACGCCGGTGTTGCCGCTGGTCGGCTCGACGATCGTCCCGCCGGGCTGCAGGCTGCCGTCAGCTTCCGCCGCTTCGACCATCGATAGCGCGATGCGGTCCTTGATCGATCCGCCGGGGTTGGAGCGTTCGGACTTCACCCACACTTCGGCGCCGGGGAACAGGCGCTGGATGCGGATGTGCGGCGTATTGCCGATTGTCTCGAGGATAGTGTTGGCCTTCACGTCTTCGTCTCCTCAGGAATAGGCTCCGCAAGATGTACCGGCGGGTCGAAGGTTCGCGCCCGCCGCAACTCCGGAAAGATACGCGCCCAATACGCAGTTACCAAGATGGCCAGAAAGCCGCCGCCCACAGTCGCGACCACCGGGCCGATCGCTGCGGCGAGAAACCCCGAGCGCGCCTCACCCAGCTCGTTCGAGCTGGAAATGAACAGCGTCGAGACCGACCCGACCCGGCCGCGCATTGCGTCAGGGGTGTAAAGCTGGATCAGCGACGAGCGGACATAGACCGAAATCATGTCGAACGCGCCCAGCGCGGCGAGCGCGACGAGCGAGACCATCACCGCCGGGGCAAAGTCGCTCCCGATCATCGATGGACCCCACCAGCTGCTCATCAGCGGTCCTGCCCAGCCGAACACCACTGTCGCCACGCCGAACCCGACCACCGACCACAGCATCTTCACCCCGACATTGGTCTTGAGCGGACGCCACGACAGGACCAGACCGACCGCAACCGCGCCGACCGCGGGCGCGGCGCGGAGGTGGCCGAGGCCGTCGGCGCCGGTCATCAGGATATCGCGGGCATAAATGGGGAGCATCGCGGTCGCGCCGCCGAGCAGCACCGCGAACATGTCGAGCGAGATCGCGCCGAGAACAAGGCGGTTCTGGCGGACATAATGGAGGCCGTCCATCATCTGGCGCAGCGGGCTGCCGGTGCGCGCGATCTGGCTGCGTGGCACCGGCGTGACGAGGAACATCATCAGCAGCGAGATGATGAATAGCCCGCCCGAGACGGCATATGGCAGGGCGGGGGAGGCTGCGTAGAGATAGCCGCCCATCGCCGGTCCGACGATCGACCCTGCCTGCCAGGCGAGCGCACTGAGCGCGATCGCGGTCGGAAGCGAGGCCGTGGGGACAAGGTTCGGCGCGAGCGCCTGCTGCGCCGGCGCCAGGAATGCGCGCGCGACGCCGAGCAGGGCTGCCACCCCGAAGAGTGCGGGCAGGGTTACGGTGTTGGACCAGGTCAGCCAGGCGAGGCTGAGCGCGCAGAAGACTTCAAGCCCGATCGCGGCGCGGATGATCCAGCGCCGGTCGAGCCGGTCGGCGACCCATCCGGTGAAGAGCGTAAGGACCAGCAGCGGCAGGAACTGGGCAAGGCCGACCAGCCCGAGCTGGAGCGCCGCCTGCTTGATCCCCATCGTCTCGCGGGCAAGATCGTAGACCTGCCAGCCGATCACTACCACCATCGACAGGCCAGCGAGCGTCGAAGCGAGCCGGGCGATCCAGTACACACGGTAATTGTGGATAGCGAAGGGATGGGCGGCCATGGAGAGCGTCGGGCGATCCTGTCTGGCCGCGAACCGGGTTGGGCGGCGTCAGGTGCCTGTAGGCCGCGGACGCGCGCCGGCGCAACGGTGGAATCGCAGCGCCGGCGTCGTATCGGTGATCAGGTCAGCGAGACCTCAGCGACCTTGTCGCGATAGTCCTGCTTGGGATCGGCACCGAGCAGCATCTTCACCCCGGCGAACAGGCTGTTCTCATTCAGCCAGATCTGTGCGCGCTCGGTATCGAGCCGGACAAGCTGGAGGTTGGGATCATCCTTGCCGCCCTCGAACCACGCCGCGACGAAGGGATTCCAAAGCCGGTCGATCATTGCGCGATCATTGTCGAGGACAAGATTGCCATGAATCGTCGCCCAGAGATCGTGCCCCTTGGATGCGAAATGGGCCATCGCGCGGTGTCCTTCGCGCATCGCCTGAACAAGACCGTTGTCGCGGGTCGTAAAGAACCAGATCGGGCCGCCCTGCTGCGCGTCATCGCGCAACGCCGTCATCGGCTGGGCATGGCCATCATCGACCCCGTCCAGTCCGAGAAAGACGGTGCGGTCGCTGTCGATCGCCTTCCAGAATTTCTTCTGAAGTTCCTGTGGGTTGGACATGGTGCATCTCCGGAAAAAGGGATGCAGAGGCAACGGCCGGGAAGCGGGCCGAGTTCCTCGGTCCGCCGGGAAGCGGTTTCAGCCGAGCGCGGGAAGTGGCGGTCGTGTGCCGATATAGGCCCGCGCCGGCTGGTCGAGCGGGAAGCCGACCTGGCCCAGCCGGCCGAGCAACTGGCGCGCGCGGTTGGTGAGTGCCAGCCGCGCATCGATTGCGACGGGTGCGGCAACCAGATCGGGCGCGATTACCAGTCCTTCGGGCACCCGCCGCAACTTGCCCGATGCGACCAGCCCCTCAAGGTTGCGCGAGACGGTGGCGTAGGGAAGGCCGAGAATCCGCGCCACCGTGCTCGGCTTGACCGGGGCCAGATAGGGGCCGGCGGCGTGTGCGAAGCGGCGGTTGGCCCATTCGATCGCGAAGATCAGCGAGAGGCGAGTCCAGTTCTCGCCGCGCTGATGATGGCACTCGATCGTTGCAAGCAGCAGGTCGAATGCAATCCCGATCCCCGCGCGCGGATCATAGGGTGCGCCAGCTCGCGGTTCGGGGAGCAGCAGGTTCGCGGCGCGCACATCCTCGACCAGCCGGACGAGCAGGTCGTGGCATCCGTCGGCCATCAACGCGACGCGGGGGTCGCAGATCACCTGGAGCGGTACCGACAGGCCGGTGTCGCTGCGGACCAGCAGGCCCGCCTCAATCAGCATGTTGGCCTGGCGCCGGATTGTCTCGAACGGGCGGGTGAGCGAGGCGGCAAGGGCGTTGACGCTCACCGGATGCGAGCGGCCCGGTCCGGAATCGAATGGTCCGCAGGCGCGCGCCGCTGCAGCAAAGATCAGGGCGCGGTTCGGGGCGCCGAACGCGTTGATGCCGGCGGACATGGCGGATGCCGCGAACTCGGCAAGCAATCCCTCGAACAGCGGACCTTGCAGGGGCGCCGCAGCCTGATGCTGTTGGGCTGGTTCAAACGCCATCACTTGGCGCCCCTACAGCAATGACCTCACAACGCAGCAACGCCTTGAATTCCCCCAATTCAAATGAAGTGAAGGCGGAATTCAGGATATGCGCAACGGATCAGCTACTCATTTTGCGCGATTGGGCAGAAAGTCATATCATTTTGAGTAGTTTTTGGCGGCCTGAAGCCCCGGAACCCCCGGAATCCGGCGGTTCTGGATGCTTCGTTATATCGTTCCGGTAGCGAATGAAGGCCGATTCTGTGCCGATTCCCGGCAGATTCAGCGCTGTAGCTTCGCCATGATCGTCATCGCCTGTTCCCCGCCGGACTGGGGAACGATCTCACCCATCCGGTCGGTGATCGCGCTCCAGTTGGCAGCGATGCCCTCGGGGGTCAGTTCCTCACCCTGAAGCCGGACGCCCGGAGTCAGTGTGATATAGGCTGCCTGGAACACGCCCGCACCGGCGCCGACGATCATGTTGGTCGGCGCATCCTCGCTGACGAGGAACAGCGCAGCGGGCGCCACGCTTTCGGGCGTGAAGGACTGGAAGGCGGCTTCGGGGAAGATGTCCTCGGTCATCCGCGTGCCTGCGGTGGGCGCAAGGGTGTTGACGCGGATGTTGTATTTCGCACCCTCAAGGTAGAGCGTCTTGGTGAGGCCGGCGAGGCCGAGCTTGGCTGCGCCGTAATTGGCCTGACCGAAATTGCCGTAAAGGCCGGTCGAGGATGCGGTCATCAGGATGCGGCCGTAATTCTGCTCGCGCATCGTCGCCCAGACCGCCTTGGTGACATTGGCCGATCCGTTGAGATGGACGTCGACGCCG
>CAZBYE010000260.1:0-4811 GCA_964496045.1 uncultured Stakelama sp. | reverse complement strand
CGGCTGGTTGGTGGTGATGTTGATCGCGCCCGCGGTGGTGTTCTTGCCGTAGAGCGTGCCCTGCGGCCCGCGCAGCACCTCGATCTGGGCGATGTCGAGGAAGTCGAAGGTCGAGGACGCGGCGCGCGCGTAATAGACGTCGTCGATATAGATGCCGACGCCCTGCTCGAACCCGTCGCTGGTCAGCCCGAACGGCGCGCCAAGGCCGCGGATGTTGACTGCCGAGTTGCGCGGGTTGGACGAGTAAAACTGCAGCGTTGGGCTGAGCTGCTGGAGCTTGCCGATGTTGAAGTTGCCGGTCGCGTCGATCTGGTCAGCGGCGAGCACGGTGATCGCCACCGGCACTTCCTGTGCGGTTTCCTGACGGCGGCGCCCGGTGACGATGATCTCGCCCGAGGCAACGGGATCGGCCTCGCCGTCACTGGCTTCGGGCGCAGGGGTCTCGACGGCGGGTGCAGGCGGCGTATCGGCCAGCGCGGCCGGCGATGTGCTGGCAAGCAGCAGGACGGAAAATGCAGTCAGGCTCACTTTATGGCTCCCCCTGTGGTGTCGCATTAAACTCCACTAGGTTGATGGGGTTTAGCCAGAAAGCGATTCTATTCCTACCTGTTCGATGGGCTTTATACCGCGATCGCCACACATTTCGCCGCGCCCTTGAAACCTGTCACCGGCTTCCCAAATCAGCGGTGCACGGTGCCTTCGGGGCCGGGCAGAGTTGGCATCGCAGTTCAACTGGATGCCGCAAGACGTTGAAATTGCTCACAAGAGGATTCGCTTTATGCGTCAGATCGATCTCACCCCTTTCCGCCGCTCGGCCATCGGCTTCGACCGACTCTTCGACATGCTCGAAACGACCGCGCGCCAGTCGGGCAGCGAGAATTACCCCCCGTTCAACCTCGAGCGGATCTCCGATGACCAGTATCGGATCACGATCGCCGTCGCCGGCTTCAAGCCGAACGAGATCGAGATCACCGCGCAGCAGAACCTGTTGCTGGTCGCCGGCAAGAAGGTCGAATCGCAGGACAATGAAACCGCGCAGATGCTGCATCTCGGCATCGCCAATCGCGGGTTCGAGCGCCGCTTCGAGCTGGCGGATTTCGTCCGCGTCGACAGCGCCGACCTCAATGACGGCCTGCTCGTGATCGTGCTGGTGCGCGAAGTGCCTGAGGCGATGAAGCCCAAGAAGATCGCTATCGGAACCGGTGGCGAAGACGGCGACGGTGCCGCGATCGAGCACCGCTCGGTCGGCTAAGCCGCCGCAAACCCCGAGGGCGGCGTGCCCCACCCCTTGCGCGCCGCCCCATGCGGGCGTCCGGACGCTGGTCCGGGCGCCCTTTCTATTTCTGCACCGGCAGCAGCACCTTCAGTGCCCGCGTAAAGCCACGCGGGGCGACCGAGACATGGTCCTCGTCGTTGAGCACTTCGTCTTTCAGCATCAGCCCGGGATAGCCGCGCTTGCGCAGCGTGTCGGCAAAGGCACGACTGTCGGCAACGAGGTCGGTTTCCTGATTGAACCGCGCATCGCCCTTGCGCACCGCTTCATATTCGCCGGTGTAGAGGAAGACCTTCGCCTTGAGGTCGCGATGCTTCGCGGCATAGGCGGCCTCGACTCCGAACATGTGGCGCTTGTCAAACCAGAGCGACGGACTTCCCAGCACATAGCCGCCGAACATCTCCGGTTCACTCAACAGGATCTGCGCGGCGAGCAGCGCACCATAGCTGTGCCCCAGCAGGATATTCCTGCCCGGCGCGGTGCGATAACGGCCAGTGACGAACGGGAGCGCCTGGTCGCGCAACCAGGCCTGATGCGCCGTCGCCTCGCCATGTTTCGTTCCCGCGGGCGTATCGCTCGGTCCGTTGGGCGTGGGTGTATAATCGCGCCGCCGGCTGGCAACGCCGTCGTCGCCCTTGGCATAGGAAATGCCGATCAGGATGAACTCCTCGATCTTCGGTCCCTCGACGTTCAGCCGGCGCGCGATCTGGCGGATGATCGGAAAGGCATAATCGGCATCGGTGACGTAGAGCACCGGATAGCGGCGCTCGGGTTGCTTGCCATAAGAGGCCGGCAGGTTGACGAAGAGCTGATAGGTGCGGCCGGTCGCCGGGTCGGGCACGTCCCAGACTTCGGTCCCCAGCAATTCATAGGGCTGCCCGCCGCCGCGTTGAGCGGGAGCGCCCGTGGGAATCGCCTGCGGTGCCGCGTTGCCGCACGCGGTCAAGGTCAATGCTGCCAAAGCGGCGCACAAGATGGTCTGGTTCAAGCTTCCCCCCTACACGTGACACGTTGCCACGACCGTGCGCTAACGCGCGGAGGGGCAACGGCAACGGCTGCAGGAACGGGAACGGCCCGATCGTTGCGCAGGCGCGACGGATCGCCATCTTGCCTCACCCGCGGCGCTGGGGCATCGATTGGCTGCGCATCCAGCACGGACAGCTTGAGGCTTCACATAAGATATGGCCGCCACCGGCTTCCGCTTCGAGAGTTTTCACCTCGACCCGGCCAACCGCCAGCTGATGCGCGACGGCGCGCCGGTCGAGCTCAACGCCCGCTACCTCGACGCACTCGTCCTGCTGGTCAGTGAACCCGGCCAGCTTATCTCCAAGGACCGCTTCATGGCGGAGATCTGGCACGGCGTTCCCGTCACCGACGAAGCGCTGACTCAGTGCATCCGCACGCTGCGGCGGCAGCTTGGCGACGACGCGACCCGTCCGCGCTTCATCGAAACGGTGCCCAAGCACGGCTATCGCTTCATCGCCGCAGTCGGCGCGGGAACTCCCGCGCTCCCACCCGAGCCCCTCCCCGCGCTTCCGCGCCGCTGGGACGAGGCTGCGCTCACCGCTGGCTTCGGGATCCTTGGCGGCGCGATCGCCGGGCTGATCGGCGGACTGATCTATGGCTTCGCCGGTGCGGCCCAGCCATTGCAGGCAGGCATGGGTGCAGCGTCGGTGCTGCTGGTCCTGCTCTGCGTGACCATCCTGCTCGCCACCGTCGGCGCCGCAGGTGTGAGCATCGGCATCGCCACGGCCAATGCGCTATCGGAACGCCTGTGGCGCTGGAGCATCGTCGGGGGCGCCGCGGGTGGCCTTGTCGTGGGGGCGCTGGGCAAGATGCTCGGGCTCGATGCCTTCTCGCTGCTGCTCGGCCAGTCGCCCGGCGACATCACCGGCGGATTGGAAGGCGCGTTGCTCGGCGGCGGCGTGGGGCTTGGCGTCTGGCTCGCGCATCGCCGCGGCCCGCCGCGCTTCCGCCGTGCAGCTGCCCTTGGCGGACTTGCCGGTGGCGCGGCCGGGCTGCTCACCGCGCTGATCGGCGGACGTTTGCTGGCGGGGAGCCTCGTGCTGCTGGCAGAACAATTCCCCAATTCGCGCCTGCGCCTCGATCAGATCGGGGCGCTGCTGGGCGAGGCCGGATTCGGCCCGATCAGTCTGGCGCTGTCGGCAACGCTGGAAGGCACATTGTTCGGCGCCTGCACTGTGGGCGCGATCGCCCTCGCCCGCCGCGAACGGCGGGGCTAGATCACACCCGCCGCGAACGGCGGGGCTAGATCACACCCGCCGCGAACGGCGGGGCTAGATCACACCCGCCGCGGCATCAGACCAGGCGGGACTGACGCACCGCAGCTTCGATGAAGCTCGCGAACAGCGGATGCGGGTCGAACGGCTTGGATTTCAGCTCCGGGTGGAACTGGACGCCGACGAACCACGGATGGTCGGGCCGCTCGACGATTTCGGGCAGCATCCCGTCGGGCGACATGCCCGAGAAGACGAGGCCGCCCTGCTCTAGCGCGTCGCGATAGCCGGTGTTCACCTCATAGCGGTGACGATGGCGCTCGCTGATCTCTTCCGAGCCATAGATCGAACCGACGACAGAATTGCCGGCGAGCTTCGCAGGGTAAGCGCCGAGCCGCATCGTGCCGCCCAGATCGCCGCCCTCTTCGCGCTTCTCGATCCCGTCGCTGCTCATCCACTCGGTGATGATTCCGACGACCGGCTCCTGCGTCGCGCCGAACTCGGTCGAGGACGCGCCCGCGATCCCGGCCACATTCCGTGCGCCTTCGACGCATGCCATCTGCATCCCGAAGCAGATGCCGAAATAGGGCACCTTGCGCTCACGCGCGAAGCGGACGCTGGCGATCTTGCCCTCGGCGCCGCGCGATCCGAACGCGCCGGGGACGAGGATGGCGTGGCATGCCTCAAGGTTCGCCGCGACTTCGGAATCGTCGCCATTCTCGAACAACTCGGCATCGATCCAGCGGATATTGACCTTCACGCGGTTGGCGATACCGCCATGGACCAGCGCTTCGTTCAGCGACTTGTACGCATCCGGCAGGCCGACATATTTGCCGACCACGCCGACAGTCACTTCACCCTCGGGGTTGAACAGGCGGTCGGTAATCTCGGTCCAGCGGCTCAGATCCGGGTTCGGGCCCGGCTCGATCCCGAAGGCGCGCAGCACTTCGCCGTCCAGCCCCTCGGCATGATACTGCAGCGGCACGGCATAGATGCTCGGCGCGTCGAGCGCGGGAATGACCGCGCTCGCGGGCACGTTGCAGAACTGAGCGATCTTGGCGCGCTCGCCCGCAGGCAGCGGCTTCTCGGCACGGCACACCAGCACGTCGGGCTGAACGCCGAGCGACGCGAGTTCGCGCACGCTATGCTGGGTGGGCTTGGTCTTCAGCTCGCCCGCCGCCGCGATGTACGGCACCAGCGTCACATGGATGCTGATCGACTGGCCACGGCCGAGCTCGTTCTTAAGCTGACGGATCGCCTCGAAGAACGGCAGGCCTTCGATGTCGCCGACGGTGCCGCCG
>CAZBYE010000259.1:0-4813 GCA_964496045.1 uncultured Stakelama sp. | reverse complement strand
CTGACCGGCGGCACCGAAGATACGATCGTCACAGGGTTCGCCATCGACCACCGCAAAGTGGCGCCCGGCACCGTATTCGGCGCATTCCGCGGGACGCGCTTCAACGGCGAGGACTTCATCCCCGAAGCGGTGGCGAGCGGTGCGATCGCGGTGATCGCGCGGCCCGAGGCGCTGGTCGAGGGCGCAGTCCATATCGCAACCGATCATCCGCGCACCGAATTCGCGCGGATCGCGGCGCGCTTCTTCGCGCCCTTCCCCGAGACCGCGGTGGCGGTGACGGGCACCAACGGCAAGACATCGACGGTCGAGATGGTCCGTCAGCTC
Source organism: uncultured Stakelama sp. (assembly GCA_964496045.1). Classification (GTDB taxonomy): domain Bacteria; phylum Pseudomonadota; class Alphaproteobacteria; order Sphingomonadales; family Sphingomonadaceae; genus Sphingomonas. The sequence continues at coordinate 4,489 of CAZBYE010000259.1, read as the reverse complement.
TGGCGCATGGCGGGGCACAGCGCGGCATCGATCGGAACGCTGGGCGTGACGACCGCGGACGAGGCGGTGTCGACTGGCCTCACCACCCCCGACGTGGTGACGTTCCTCTCCAATGTCGCCGGCCTTGCACGCGAAGGTGTGACGCATCTGGCGTTTGAGGCGTCGAGCCACGGCCTGTCGCAATATCGCACCGAAGGACTGCCGGTGGCCGCCGCGGCGTTTACGAACTTGTCGCGCGACCACCTCGATTATCATCAGGACATGGCGGACTATTTCACCGCCAAGCTGCGCCTGTTCGCCGATGTGCTGGACCCCGGTGGCACCGCGGTGGTCTGGGCCGACGATCCCCATTCCGAACGCGTGATCGACATCGCCCGGATGCGTGGCAACCGCGTAATCACGGTGGGCGAGCATGGCGATACGATCCGGTTGGTTTCGCGCGAGCCCACGCTGCTCGACCAGAAGCTGGTGATCGCGGTGGACGGGCAGGAGCATCGCGTCAGCCTTCCGCTGATCGGCGGATATCAGGCTGCCAACGCGCTGATCGCGGCGGGGCTGGTGATCGCAACGGGTGGCGATGCTGCGGCGACGCTGGCGGATCTGGCGCGGCTGCAGCCGGTGCGCGGGCGGCTCGAGCGTGCGGCGATCAGCCGGACCGGCGCGCCGATCTATATCGACTACGCGCACACGCCCGATGCGCTTGAAGCGGCGATAGCGGCGCTGAAGCCCCATGCGGCAGGAAGACTAATCCTCGTCTTTGGCGCCGGCGGCGACCGCGATCCGGGCAAGCGCGAACCGATGGGGCAGGCGGCAGCGGCGGGTGCGGACCTGATCATCGTCACCGATGATAATCCGCGCGGTGAAGACCCGGCGACGATCCGTGCCGAGATATTGAAAGGTTGCCCCGGCGCGCTCGAGGTCGGCGACCGGCGCGGGGCGATCTTCCTGGGTGTCGGTAAGGCCGAGCCGCAGGACATCGTGCTGATCGCAGGCAAGGGGCATGAACAGGGCCAGATTGTCGGCGACATGGTGCTGCCCTTCGACGATGTCACCGTCGCGCGGGAGGCCGCGGCGTGAGCGAGGCGCTCTGGACCGCAGCCGAAATCGCCGCCGCGACGGGCGGCACCGCTTCCGGAGAGTTCGATATCGACGCTGTCGCGTTCGACAGCCGCGAAGTCGGGCCCGGCGCGTTGTTCGTTGCGCTCTCGGGCGAGACCACCGATGGGCACAAATTTCTCGATCAGGCCTTTGCGAGCGGGGCCGCGGGTGCGGTCGTGTCCTCCCGGACACAGCATCCCCATATTCTGGTCGGCGACACCACCGTCGCGCTGGAGAACCTTGCCCGTGCCAGCCGCAAGCGGATGGCGGGCGTCGTGATCGGCGTCACGGGATCGGTCGGCAAGACCGGGACCAAGGAGGCGCTGTTCGAATGCCTCGAGCGGATCGCGCCCGGCCGCGCGCACCGGTCGGTCAAGAGCTACAACAACCATACCGGTGTGCCGCTCAGCCTGGCCCGGATGCCGCGCGATGCGAAGTTCGGCGTGTTCGAGATGGGGATGAACCATGCCGGCGAACTGCTGGCGCTGACCCATATGGTCCGCCCGCACATCGCGCTGGTAACGACGATTGCGCCCGCACACACCGAATTCTTCGCGAGCGAAGAGGCCATCGCCGACGCCAAGGGCGAGATCTTTCAGGGGCTTGAGCCGGGCGGCACCGAGATCGTGCCGTTCGACAGCCCGCATCGCGATCGGCTGATTGCAGTTGCAGAGCCGCACGCGGCGAAGATCGTCACCTTCGGTCTTGGCGAGGGCGCGGACGTCCGTGCGATCGAGGTGGTGCGCGGCCAGCCGGGCGGCACCTATGTCACTGCGCAGATCGGATCCGAGCGTACGCTGGGCTTCACATTGTCGCAGCCGGGCGATCATTGGGTCGCCAATGCGATGGCGGTGCTGGCGGCGGTCGACGCCGCTGGCGGCGATCTCGAACAGGCCGGTCTCGCATTGGCCGAAATGGGCGGGCTTGCGGGACGCGGCGCGCGGTTCAAGACGGCGGTTTCCGGTGGCGACGCGCTGGTGATCGACGAAAGCTACAACGCCAACCCTGCATCGATGCGCGCGACGCTTGCCGTGCTCGCCGCGACCCCCGCTACGCGGCGGCTCGCGGTACTGGGTGAGATGCGCGAGCTGGGCGATCAATCGGCGGCCTTCCATGCCGATCTCGCGGAGCCGATCGCTGCGGCAGGCGTCGAAGCGTTGCTGCTGGTCGGTGAAGGGATGGTGCCGCTCGCACGCGCGCTTGAGGGGCGGATCGAATTGGTCCATGTGCCCGATGCCGCAGCCGCGCGCGAACGCATCGAAGCGATGCTCCGTCCCGGCGACGCGGTTCTCATCAAGGGTTCGAACGGGGTCGGGCTGTCGCGGGTCGTCGCGGCGCTGGCCGGAAGGGCATAGCAAGTGCTGTACGAGATCGCCGAATGGCTGGGCTTCCCGAGCGTCCTCAACCTGATCCGCTATTTGTCGTTCCGGATCGGCGCGGCGGTGGCGACGGCGCTGATCATCGGCCTGATCATCGGCCCACGCTTCATCGGCTGGCTGCGCGTCCGTCAGGGCAAGGGGCAGCCGATCCGCAGCGACGGGCCGCAAAGCCACCTGGCCAAGCGCGGCACGCCGACGATGGGCGGGCTGATGATCCTGACCAGTCTGGCGCTGTCGGTCTTCCTGTGGATGGACCTCTCCAACCCCTACGTCTGGGCGTGCATGTTCGTGACGCTCGGCTTCGGGATGATCGGGTTCCTCGACGACTATGACAAGGTGCGCAAGGCGAGCACCGCGGGCGTCTCGGGCAGGGTGCGTCTGCTCGGCGAATTCGTGATCGCGGGCGCCGCGGCCTGGGTCATCACCCAGCAGAACGGCACCGTGCTCTACGTGCCCTTCTTCAGCCAGTTCAGCGTCGATCTCGGCTATTTCTACATCGCCTTCGCCGCCTTCACGATCGTGGCGTTCGGCAATGCGGTGAACCTGACCGACGGGCTCGACGGGCTCGCGACCATGCCGGTGATCATCGCCAGCATGGCGTTCCTGCTGATCGTCTATCTCGCCGGCAACGCGATCTACGCCAACTATCTCGGCATTCCGCACGTGCCCGGCGCGGGCGACCTTGCCATCTTCTGCGGTGCGATCGTCGGCGCGGGCCTTGCCTTTCTGTGGTTCAACGCGCCTCCAGCGGCGGTGTTCATGGGTGATACCGGCAGCCTCGCGCTCGGCGGCGCGCTCGGCACGATCGCGGTGGTCGCACATCACGAGCTGGTGCTCGGCATCATCGGTGGCCTGTTCGTGGTCGAGGCGATGAGCGTCATCATTCAGGTATTCTGGTACAAGCGTACCGGCAGGCGCGTGTTCAAGATGGCGCCGATCCACCATCATTTCGAGCAGATGGGCTGGAGCGAGCCGACCGTCGTGATCCGCTTCTGGATCATCGCCTTCGTGCTCGCGCTCGCCGGCCTGTCGACGCTGAAGCTGCGATGATCGTCAGCACGTCCTGGCGCGGCAAACGCTTTGCGGTGCTGGGACTGGCGCGGTCCGGGCTGGCGACGGCGCGCGCGCTGCTGGGCGCGGGTGCTCAGGTGACCGCATGGGATGCCAAGGACGCGGTCCGCTCGACCTTCTATCCCGATCCGGCGGCGCCGGGCACGCTGACGCTCGCCGATCCGGTCGAGACCGACCTGACCGGCTTTGCGGGCGTGGTCGTCTCCCCCGGCGTGCCGATCAACAAGCACCCGATTGCGGCCCGGGCGCGCGACGCCGGTGCACCGCTGATCGGCGATATCGAGCTGTTCGCGCAGGCGCGCGCCGAGCTTCCGGCGCACAAGGTTGTCGGCATCACCGGCACCAACGGCAAGTCCACGACGACCGCGCTGATCCACCATATCCTCGAAGCCGCGGGCGTTCCTGCGCGGCTCGGCGGCAATATCGGGCTGCCGATTCTCGGGCAGGAGCCGTTGCCTGCGGGCGGCGTCTATGTGCTTGAACTGTCGAGCTACCAGATCGACCTAACCCAGAGCCTCGACTGCGACGTCGCGGTGCTGCTCAACATCACCCCCGATCATCTCGACCGCTATGACGGGTTCGAAGGCTATGCCGCGTCCAAGGCGCGGCTCTTCGTGATGCAGTCCAGCGGGCATGCCGCGGTGATCGGCATAGGTGACGAAGCCTCGCAGGCCATCGCGAAGCAGGTCGCGCGCTCGGGCCGGGCCGGGGACCTGACCAAAATCGCGCCGGGAATGTGCATGGACCAATCGCATTGGCCCGCGTTGCAGGGACCGCACAACGCGCAGAACGCGCTCGCCGCCATCGCGGCGTGCGAGGCGCTCGGGGTGTCGCAGGACGCGATCGAGGCGGGAATGCGCAGCTTCCCCGGCCTGCCGCATCGGATGGAGCGGGTCGCGACGTTGAACGGTGTGCTGTTCGTCAACGACAGCAAGGCGACC
>CAZBYE010000258.1:0-4816 GCA_964496045.1 uncultured Stakelama sp. | reverse complement strand
CAAAAATGCCGATCGATCCGGTGATCGTGTTCGGCTCGGCGAAGATCACGTCGGCGGGCGTCGAGACCCAATATCCGCCCGACGCGGCAAGGCTGCCCATCGAAACCACCACCGGCAGCTTCTGCGCCTTGGCTTCGAGGATCGCCTGACGGATGCGCTCGGACGCCAGCACCGACCCGCCCGGCGAGTCGACGCGGACGACCAGCGCCTTGAGCTTCTTCTCGGCAAGGCCCTTGAGCAGCAGCGCAGAAACCGTGTCGCCGCCCGCGGTACCCGGTCCCGCCTTGCCGTCGACGATCTCGCCCGCGACGGTGATCACGCCGATCGCGTCGCCGCTCTTGGGCGCCGGGTTGGCCTCCAGCCAATTGGCCAGCTTGATGCTCTTGTAGTTGCCCGCGGGCTTGCTGGCATCTGCGCCCGCGATCTCCGCGACGCGCTTGCCGAACGCCAGCCGGTCGCCCAGCTTGTCGACCAGCCCGGCGTCGAGGTTCGCCTTGGCGATGTCGCCATTGGCCGCCGTGACCACCACATCGGGCTGAGCGATCGTCTGGGCGAGCTTCGCCTTGGGCCGGGCCTTGGCGACCGCTTCCTGCCACTGGCTCCAGATCGTGCCATAGAGCGCCTCGTTCGCGGCCTTCGCCTCGGGCGACTGGCCGGTCAGGAGATACGGCTCGACCGCCGACTTGAACTTGCCGACCTTGTAGACGTGCGCAGTAACGCCGAGCTTGTCGATCAGCCCCTTATAATAGAGGCGCGAGCCCCCCGGCCCGGTGAACAGCGTGCCGCCGATCGGATGGACCCAGATCTCGCTCGCATTCGCTGCCAGCAAATAGCCGCTGTCGGTATAGCCGGTGGCATAAGCGAGCACCGGCTTCCCCGCGGCACGCACCCGCGCGACGGCCTGCCCTACCTCGGCGACTGCAGCGGGATAGCCGCCCATGAACCGGTCGAGGTCGAGCACCACCACCTTCACGCGTGCATCGCCCTTGGCTGCGTCGAGCGCGCGCACCAGATCGCGCGTCCGGTGTTCGCGGATCGTATCGCCGCCGCCGAACGCTGCGAACGGATCGGCTTCCGAAGGCTGTTCAACGATCATGCCGTCGATGTTGACCACCAGCGCGCCATCCTTGACCGCCGCCGGATTGGGCCGTGCCGAAAGCACCGCGAACAAGCCGATAAAGAACAACAGCATGAACAGAAGGACGAGTCCGTCCTTGATCCCGACCAGCAGCTTCCATGCGCCGCGCACCAGTTTCACGTCTTCTGCTCCTCGAAGATGCCCCGCGTCTCTTGACGCACAGGCAAGGCTTTGGAGCAAGCGATAACGAGGCTGTGTTAAGGACGCAATACAGGTGCGCGACAGCGCCGCACCCCTAACCGTCATCCCGGCCTTGTGCCGGGATCCACCGGGCGGCAGCGCATGGACCAAAGGCTCAAGCCCCGCCGGCGCGGCACCGTAGATCCCGGCACAAGGCCGGGATGATCATCACGGGCGGGAGGACGCGGCGGTTCCTTCGACCCTACAACGACAGCTTCCACATCACCGAAATCCGCCAGTCCTCGTCGAACGCGGGGTACGGATCGTCGATTGCGGTCGCCGCTTCCAGCCCGACCTCGGCCTTCTCCCTGAACCTGATCCGCCCGCCGATCCCCGCCGATGCCATCGACAGGTCGATCCGCGGATCCGTCCCGCGCGGCGCGATGCCGATCCAGGCGCGGTCGGCAAAGGCATAGAGTTCGCTCGCCGCGAACGCTCCGCCCTTGACCGGACGCACCGCCAGCTCGCCCAGCGCGCCCGCACCCTTGTCGGCGGTCAGGAACGCCGTGTCGAATGCGCGGCCCAGCGCCTCGCCCCCGACCGAAAAGCGCTCCGCCGCGGGCAGCCGGTCGCCGCTATACTGGCCCGACAGGTTCAGCCGCAGCGCCACGCGCTTGCCCAGCGCCTGCGCAACACTCGCGGCACCGCTCACCTTGCGGAAGCGCTTCTGCGCGAACGGTTCGATCACCCGCGCACCGAGCATGTCGATCCCCTGCGACGCCGCCGCACTCACCGCCCATGACCGTTTCTCGCGCGTGTCGCTGATCCCCGCGGCAACCCGCACCGCGCGTGTCCGCTCGGTCGCGATCAGATTGCCGAGCACGGCATTGTCGCTGTTGATCCCGTCGACACCCACGCTCAAGTCCGCCGCGCGGTGGAAGCTGCGCACCAAAGGATAGGACAGCGTCGCCCCGGCGAGCTTCGCCGTGCCCTTGCCGGCATAGCCGCGCGGCCGCGTCTCCAACCAGGCGGCGTTCGCGGAAAAAGTCAGCCCGCTCGCCGTCAAGGGCGCCTGATAGCCCGCCGCGGCATAACGATAGCGCCTGAAATCGCTCGCCGACGACAGGCTCAGCGTCAGCTGGTCACCCTCACCTGCCAGGCCATAGAATTCGGCATTAAGGTCGAACTGCCCGCGCCCGGTCAGGTCGACGCCGCGATTGCTGAAACCGGCGGTGATCTTGCGCCGCTTCTGTCGCGGCGCCAGCGTCAGGTTGAGCGCGCCATTGTTCTGCGGATCGTTGAATTCCGGCTCGACCGTCAGGCCGGGGATCGCGCGCATCAGCGTGAACTGCCGTTCGAACGTCGCCCGGCTCAACGGGGCTTCGGTCGTCATCCGCCCCGCCCGCGCACCAAGCAGCCGGTGGCTGCCGCGCGGCGCCTTGATCTCGACTTGCGCGATCCGGCCTTCGGTCAGCAGCACCTCGACCACGTCGTTGGCGAAATCCTGTTCGGGGATCGCGATCGTGTACAGCGCGATGTCGCTCTTGCCATAAGCCCGCGACAGGCTCCCGGCGAGCTCGGCAAGCGTCCCGGCGTCCATCGGCCGCCCCAGAAACGCCTCGGCCGCGCGCGCCACCGGGCGCGGCGCTTCGGCCCCACGGAACCGGATGCCGCGGATCGGCCGTCCGGTGCCGCTGGCCTTGATCTTTGCATGCTCGATCGGCGGCGCGGGCTTGAGCTGCGATATGGTCGGGCTCGGACGATCGATCCGGTTACGGTCGATCAGCCGGGTGCCGTCCTGCGGACCCGCGGCCAGCGCCATCATGGCTGCCAGCATCATCTTTCCATCCTCGCCATGGAGGCGCCCGCGCCGGCTGGCGCGGGCGCAGGAGGCTCAGTCGTTCTTCTTGGGTGTAAGGCCGCCGAGCAGCCCGCCATTCTGGCCGTTCTTGCCCAGCAAATTGCCGACTGTGCCGGTGGTGGTCTGCACCACGCCCTTCGTCGTTCCGACCAGGCCGTTCGTGGTACCACCCAGCAGCCCGCCCGTGTTTCCGAGCGTGCCGTTCACGTCGAGCGCGACCAGCTTGCCGCCCGTCGCGGCGCCCACCGTCGCCAGCGAACCCGTGCCGGGGTTCTGTGCGAGCACGTTGAGCCCGATCAGCGGCTTCGACCCTTCGGGTGCGGCAATCACTTGCCCTTTGCCCAGATCGATCGCGACCAGCGCGCCCAGCTTGCCGCCCACGCCATCCAGGATCAGCCCGCCGGTGCCGCTGCCTTCGCCCAGATTGACCAAAGTCTGCCCGGTCCGGTCGAGTACGCGGGTGACGGTACCGGTGACGATCCCTGCGACCGGAAGCTTGCCGTTCACCACCTGCGCCAGCTGGTCATGCTTGCCCGCGACGCCGATCACCGTGTTGCCCGCGGTGACGATCAGATTGCCGACCAGCCCGCTGGTTCCGCCGGAACTGCCGGTGCCGCCCGACGAGCTGCTCGATCCACCCGAACTTCCGCCTGAAGAACTGCCCGACCCGCCGGACGAGCTGCTCGAACCGCCCGAACTACTTCCGCCCGAACTGCTCGAACTCGACGGTGGCGGATTGTCACCGACCCAGCCGACCCGATAATTTCCAGAACTTTCGCACGCTGCCAGCGCCAGCGCAGCCGTCGAGGCAAGCACCAGCGTCGGCCAAATGGCCGCTTTACCAGTCATGACGCATCTCCTGTCCTATCGACACTTTTGCGCATCGATAATTTCGCTAAATTCTATTCGGAGCAGCAAGTTCCATAAACTTGAGATGAATCGTAGTTACCGAATTCTTTATTTCACGATTACTTGTTATATACTGTAGCGCCGAAGGGTTCCTCCGCCCGTCGGATTCTTTTCCGGACTCGCCGTGGCTGCGGTTGACGATGCCGGACCCCACATCCATATGCCGGGCGCTGGCACTCGCTTCAGGGGAGTGCCAACAATTTCAACCCGCGTTCAGGAGAGCTCCATGAACTTTCGTCCGCTGCACGATCGTGTGCTTGTTCGTCGCGTCGAGGCCGAGGCCAAGACTGCCGGCGGCATCATTATCCCCGACACCGCCCAGGAAAAGCCGCAGGAAGGCGAAGTCGTCGCCGCCGGTTCGGGCGCCAAGAACGAGAAGGGCGAAGTGACCCCGCTCGACGTCAAGGCGGGTGACCGCATCCTGTTCGGCAAGTGGTCGGGCACCGAGGTCAAGGTCAACGGCGAAGACCTGCTGATCATGAAGGAAAGCGATATCCTCGGGATCATCGCCTGACCTCATTCACCGCACCGCCTCGCGCACGCGTGGCAGTGTGACTTTTGAGACTTTCCAGATTTTGAAAGGGTAGCCACCATGGCAGCCAAGGACGTAAAATTCGGCCGCGACGCGCGTGAGCGCATCCTGCGCGGCGTCGACATCCTCGCCGATGCGGTGAAGGTCACGCTGGGGCCGAAGGGCCGCAACGTCGTCATCGACAAGAGCTTCGGCGCGCCGCGCATCACCAAGGACGGCGTCACCGTCGCCAAGGAAATCGAGCTCGAGGACAAGT
>CAZBYE010000257.1:0-4866 GCA_964496045.1 uncultured Stakelama sp. | reverse complement strand
GCTGTGATCGCGGTGGGTATGGGTGCACAGGATCGCCACGACCGGCCGGCCGTCGATCGCTCGCGCCAGCGCGTCGATATGCTCGGGCAGGTCGGGGCCGGGGTCGATCACTGCGACATCGCTGGCGCCGACCAGATAGGTTTCCGTGCCGGTATAGGTAAAGGCCGAGGGGTTCGGCGCGAGGATGCGCGTTACCAGCGGCTCGAGCCGGATCGCTTCACCGGTTTCAGGATCGGTCATGCGGCCGAAATGGCGGCTCGGGTCATGCTAGGCAAGGTTGCAGGCAAGGTGGGCCACAAGAAAATTGGGCCGGCCGCCATAGGGGTAGCGACCGGCCCGGTTGGAGCACCCTCCGCGGCGATGGGCAGCATAACCGCGGATTCTCCTCCTCCCATCTCGTTGAACGTTAGGGCGGGTCCTTGCCGTCACTTCTTGCCGGACTGAACCTCACGCATCGCATCGTCGATGCCCTTAAGCGCTGCGGCTTTCTGTGCCGGGGTCAGGTTGTTCTGCTCTTCGATCGACCTGCGCGCGATTTTGAGCCCCAGCATCGCGTGGCGCTTGCCCATGTTTGCGCTGGCAATTGCAATCGAGCGGCTTTCCCGTGCGATCTCGGCAACCTCGCGCGACGCTTCGGCGCGGGCAATCGCGGCGTCGCGCGACGCCATGCTACGGGCAATGGCCGCATCACGCGAGGCTTCCGCATGGGCCTGTGCCGCATCGCGTGAAGCTTCCGCGCGGGCTTGTGCCGCCTCGCGTGAGGCTTGGGCACGGTCAAGCGCAGCGTCGCGTGCCGCCATACCGCGGGCAACGGCGGCTTCGGTGCGCGCCTCGATCCGGTCGGTGCAGATGGTGATCGAGCGGCGCTTGCCATCAGTCCGCTCGAGCTTGACGTCGCCATCGTTGGGCGGGCCGCAACGCGCCGAGATCACGGTGGGCATGTCGGCCGGGATGCCGTCTCCGCTCACGACCCTGCCGTCGCGGATGACGATGCGCTTGTGCCCGGTCTGGACGGTGCTGATTTCGCCGTCCTGCGTGATGGTGATCTTCCCGTCCTTGTCGCGGGTGACGATGCGGATCTTCTTCGCCGCCGCGGGCGCGGCCATTGCCTCCGGTGCAGCCGGTGCTTCTGCGGCTGCTTCAGGTGCTGTGGGCGCCGCGGGCGGTTCCTGCAGGTCGACGCCGATCGCGTCGCCGACATCGGCGCGCAGGTTCGCCGCAGCCTGAGTGCCCGATGCGGTGAGCGCCAGGCCGGCAAGCGTCAGCGCCGCGGCGCCCGTCACGCCAGCGGTGATCCGCGTGCGCGACTTCCGGTCGTGCTTGGAAAGCATCCTCAACCTCCCCTTGAGTTCGTTTATGGTGTGCAGGTGGCAAGCCGCCGACACCGCGCCCCCATGCGCGGACTTGACGATGGCGCGGCCGTAAGCGTGGCGCAGTGCCGGCGCGCGGCCCGAGAGGACGAGGGCGTCGCAGGCCATTTCCTGGTCGGCGCGGAAGGCGCGGAAGGCCCGCCATGCGACCGGGTTGAACCAGTGGAGCGCGAGCACGACCAGCGCGATCCAGTTGGCGATCAGGTCACCCCGCAAATGGTGCCCGAGTTCGTGGGCGAGCGCGAGGTTCCGCTCAAGCGGATCGTAGCGCTCGCTGAAATCGCGCGGAAAGGCGACGTATTTGCGCCAGATGCCGAAGGCGAGCGGGCCGGTGGCCGCATCGGTCTCGATCACGTGCACGCGCCCTTCGGCGACGGTACGTTCGATCTTCGCACGGCGCAGCAGCCGGGCGCAGAAGCGGCTATGCGCGATCAGGTGATAGGCGAGGAAGGCGAGGGCGCCGACGGCCCAGATCCCGACGATGATAGGCAGCCAGTCGATCGGCGCAGCTTCCATCGGAAGGGCGGTGGCAGGGGTGGTCGCCGTCGCCTGCGGGACGGTGATCGGGTCGACGATATAATAGATGACCTCGCTCGCCGCGGCGACCGGGGTCTCGGCACTTGCGCGCCAGCTTTCGGGAAGCGGCGGCAGTACGAGGCGCAGCACCGGCAATGCCCACAGCGCATAGGCGATGTTGGGGCCGAAATGGCGGTTCACCGGCTTGCGGATCGCAAGCACCAGCAGCATCAGCAGCGTCGTCGCGACGAAGGTCTCGATTACCCAGCAAGTCATTGAGGGGACGATCATTGCTTGATCTCCTTCAACAGCGCTTCGATTTCGGCGATGTCTTCGTCGGTGAGCGCGTCGCGCTCGGCGAGATGGGCGACCAGCGGCGTCAGCTTGCCGCCGAACAGCCGGTCGATCAGACGGCGCGATTCGCCCTCGACATAGTCGCCGCGCTCGACGAGCGGGCGGTAGAGGTAGCGGCGGCCGTCTTCTTCCGCGCCGATCGTATTCTTGGCGAGCAGCCGGCCGAGCAGCGTCTTGACCGTGTTGGCGCTCCAGCCGCGCGAAGGGGCCACCCGTTCGGCAACGTCGTTGGCGGTGAGCGGCGATTCATCCCACAGCACTTCCATGACGGCGTGCTCGGCATCGCTGATCCGTTCGGTCATCTCACTCCCCTTCGACTACGCCTGTAATCGTCTTGACCACATCTGTAGTCAATAGGCTGAACGCTATCTGAACGTATTTAGGGGCGAAACGAATATGGAGTGTCGAAACTTCTTACAGTTCGAGAACTGGTGAAATTCGGTTAACCACGAAAACGCCGGAATTCCGGGGGTTACCCATTCTGGCACGCGAGCTGCAACGTTCCTGGCACACCGCTGTTCACAAAGGCGCGTGTAACGCTTCAGGGGCGGGCAGTACCATACCGGGCTGCCCGCCTCGCCCGTTTTCAGGCCTTGTAGGTCACCGGCGAACCATCGCGGCGCTTGCGCCTGCGAAAGACCTTCGCAGCATCCTCTTCGAGTCGTTCCGCGGCACGCGCACGGGCCACCGGATAGATCTCGTTGAACAGCCGGTCGAAGGTGCGGCGCCAGCCATAGGTCTCAACAGTCATCGCGCGGGCACGCGCGCCGACCAGCCTGGCCCCGCCGTTCCACAGCTTCATGACATTGGTCGCCATTGCCCCGGTGTTGTCCAACGGGCCAAGCAAGCCGAGTCCGTCGGGCACGCGATCGCGCATCGCGCCGCTCGCGACGCCGACCACCGGTAAGCCGCACGCCTGCGCTTCCAGTACTGAGATGCCAAAGGTCTCGTCCGCCATTGCCGACACATAGATGTCGGAGGAGGCCAGAGCGCGGGCGAGCCCGATCCGGTCCTGTTCGAAGCCGGGAAAGGCGATCGGCAGCCCCTGCGCCTCTCCGATGAGCCGCTCGCGCAGCTTACCGTCGCCCACCAGCACCATCGCAGCGCCCAACTCGCGGGGTAGCTTGCGGAACATGGTGACCAGCCGGTCAGCGCGCTTCTCGTTATCGATGCGGCCGGCATAGATGAGTAGCGGGCCATCGCCCGGGAGCCCAAGCGAGGCGCGATAGCCCGGGTCTCGCTTCGCCGGTGCGAACATCGTCGTGTCGACGCCCAGCGGCATCACATCGGTCCGCGTGATCGTCTTGCGCGCCAAGGTCCGCTGCGCGTCCTCGCTCAGCGTGTAGACGCGGTCGAACTCGCGATAGGTGACTTCGGCGTAGCCATAGGCGAGCATTCGCATGAAGCGTGCAGCGAGCTTGCCCGCCTTGGCCTGTACGACGCGATGGACATGCGCGTTCGGAAAGTCGGTGCGGTAGCCCGCGACCAATGTCGTTTCGGGAAAATCGCGCCGGTGCTGGATCGCGGTCCAGGGCAGCACCCAGGGGCAGAGCGATTCGATGATGTCGGGCTGATAGTGGGCGAGCAGGTCGCGTACCGCATCGGTGCGCAGGATGAAGCGGTAGTTCGGGCTGCCATGCACTGGCTTGGCGCCCACCTCGGCGAAGATATGACGGCCGTTGATCGTCACCCTGTCTTCGGGGCCGGGAACGATCTGGAGCAGCTGGTGCGGGGTATGGTTGAGCACATAGTCGCGCTTCTCGCGCAGATAAGTGCTGATCCCGCCGCCGCCCGCAGGCGAGTAACTTTGCGTCAGGTCACAAATCGTCAGGGACGCACTGTCCCTTGCCGCGACGCCAGGCGCCGCAGCCAGAGGTTGTACGAACATGGTACGCTACCTTTACAAAACCGCGCAAAACACCGCGCGGTTGTTACGCGGCTGCAACGCCCTTCTCTTCAAGAAGTTGCGCCAGCTCGCCCGACTCGTACATCTCCATCATGATGTCCGAGCCCCCGATGAACTCGCCCTTCACATAGAGCTGGGGGATGGTCGGCCAGTCCGAGAATTCCTTGATTCCCTGACGCACCGCCTGATCCTGGAGCACGTCGACGCTTTCGAACGCGACGCCCAAATGGTTGAGGATCGAGATCGCCCGGTTCGAGAAACCACACTGCGGAAACAGCGGGGTTCCCTTCATGAACAGCAGCACGTCGTTGGTATCGACGATGCTCTGAATATGGGTCTGCGTTTCGTCCGTCATGTCACTCGCTCCGGGTCATTCGTTATTGGCGGGGACGGCAGTGGTGAGCTGAAGGGCATGCAACACGCCCCCCATGCGCCCGCCTAGCGCCGCATAGACGGCCTGATGCTGCCGGATCCGGGGTATGCCCCGGAAGGTCTCGCTCACCACGCGGGCGGCATAGTGATCGCCGTCACCGGCCAGGTCGGTAATCTCGATCCGGGCATCTGGGATGCCCTGCAGAATCAGCGCCTCGATCTCGTCCGCCGCCATCGGCATCTTATTTGGCCTCGATCAGCTGTCGGCTCGCTTCGACGGTCTGCGCCTCGATCGCCTGACGAACCTCGGCTTCGTCGACCTCGACGCCGGCAGCGGTCACATAGCCC
>CAZBYE010000256.1:0-4898 GCA_964496045.1 uncultured Stakelama sp. | reverse complement strand
GTGGATCGTAGGGGAACCGGGCGGGACCTATCTGTGGGGGCTGATCCGGGACCCGCACCCCGCGCCCGAAATCCGCCGGATGCTGCGTGAGCGCGTCGAGGGGCGGGGCTATGACGGCTGGGCGCTGCGCATCACGCGGCACGACTGAGCGAAGGGATAACGATGGAGCGGATCGACACCACCGTCACCGGCGGCTGCCAGTGCGGTGCGGTCCGCTATCGCGCGAGCGCGATGCTCGACAATGCGCACCTCTGCCATTGCCGCATGTGCCAGAAGGCGGTGGGCAATATCTTCGCCGCTTTGGTCGCCGCGCCCAACGACGCGCTCGAATGGACCCGCGGGACCCCCGCCGCCTTCCGCAGCTCGGAGCATGTCGACCGCGGCTTTTGCGCCGATTGCGGCACGCCACTCTATTATCGCAATCTTGAGGGCAGCCGCACCAACCTCACTATCGGCTCACTCGACGATCCCGCCGCCTTCCCGCCGAAAACGCAGATGGGCAGTGAAGCGCGGATGCCGTGGTTCGGCGATCTGCCCGCGCTTGAGGATATCGGCGCGACCGAAGCGCAGGATGCGGAATGGGCGACAGCAATCGCCGCGAGCAATCGACAGGCGCCGGACGGGGATTAGGATCAAACTCCGGCTGACCCCTTTCATTCAGGATCGCCGCGGGCCCCCGGCCGCTAAACCGTCCAGATCAGCACATTCCCCAGCGCGACCAGCGCACAGACGATCATCAGCACGCCCTTTTGCCGCTCGCCCTTGCGGATCAGGCGTACGCCGCCCCACGCCAGCGCAAACGCGGCCAGCATCAGGATCGCGAGGGTGGTGGAACCGGCGGTGGGAAGATTGTCCATCCCCCGGCAATGCCCAAAACCAGCCTGCGCGTCGAGCGAAGATGAAATCGCTCCTCCCCCGCAAACGACATCATAATTGCGATTGACTCGCAATAGCCAGATGCTAGGAGCGGCGGCGAAGGGAGCGCCCGTGTACCATTATCTCGACCGCACGACCGCCTCGCTCGATCTGGGCGGCCGGTTCATCGTCTGGGCGGTGCGTGGCTGGGTGCAGGCCGTCGGCAAGCGCATCTGCCCGTGCAACGCATTGATCGAGGGGTTTACCCGCTGGAACGCGGCGGAGGCATTGCAGCCCTTTTCCATGGCCATGGCAATTCTTCATTGCGAAGCGCGCGAACCCCTCTATTTCCGCGCTCCGGGTCATAGCCGCGTCAGCGACGACGAGGCGCTGCTGCTCGACCTGTTCGAGCAGGCGCCGCGCCGGCCCCAAAACGAGATGCGGGAGATGCTGGGCATGATCGTCCCTCCGACGAGCACGTCCGCGCTTCTGATCGCGATCGAAACCGCAGCGGCGGCGTTCGAGGCCATCGGCCTCAGCCCGTCGGCGCAACAGTAAGTGAAGTGCTGGGAAACCGAACTGATGAGTGACCGCAACCATATCCCCCTCGCCCCTTCGGCGGCGCTGACGGTTGAGACCGTGACCAGCGTGCGTCACTGGAACGAGCATCTGTTCAGCTTCACCATGACGCGCCCGCAAAGCTTCCGCTTCCGCTCGGGCGAGTTCGTCATGCTCGGTCTGCCCGGTGAGGGCCGCCCGCTGCTGCGCGCCTATTCGATCGCAAGCCCCGCCTATGCCGAGGAACTCGAATTCCTCTCGATCAAGGTGCCTGAGGGCCCGCTGACCTCGCGGCTCCAGCTGATCCAGCCGGGCGACCAGGTCTTCCTCGGCCGCAAGCCGACCGGCACGCTCGTCACCGACGCGCTGCTGCCCGGCAAGCGCCTGTTCTTCCTGTCGACCGGCACCGGCCTCGCGCCCTTCCTCAGCCTTGCGCGTGACCCCGATGTCTACGACATGTTCAACCAGATCCTGCTGGTCCACTCGGTCCGCCGCGTCAGCGACCTCGCCTTCCGCGCCGAGCTCGAGGCGCAGCTCGCCGGCGATCCGCTGGTGCAGGATCAGGCGCTGCTCCAGTTCGGCTATCTGCCGACCGTGACGCGCGAGCCCTTCCCGACCGACCAGCGCATCGGCACGCTGATCGAGAATGGCGCGCTGTTCGGCCCGCAGATGGGCGGCGAGAAGCGCCTCGACCCCGAGACCGACCGCATCATGCTGTGCGGCAGCATGGAGATGATCAAGGATCTCTCGGCGATGCTCGACGGCCTGGGCTTCGAGGAAGGCTCGAACGCCAAGCCCGGCCATTATGTGATTGAGCGCGCATTCGTGGGGTAAGACGCGCGCTCTAGTGGCGTGGGAATGACGATAGGTCCGCTATTGGGTGTTCCGCCGCCTCATGCGACGCGCGTGCGGATGCTGCCATCATTGCGGCGCAAGCCAGGTGCATTTTCCGGTGTGATCGACCCGCATCTGTCCAAGCACGGGCGTGCCGCCATTGGGGTGGCGCTCTCGTTGAAGACGACCATCGGCGACTGCAGACGAGCCGGCCCGGACCTCGCTTATGATCCGGGCCTGACAGGCGGCCTGTCGTCCCCGGCGGAGCAGGTGGTGCCGAACCGCACGGGCGGCCGGGAAAGCTGTCCGGGCCAATAATTCCCATCAAAGCCCCTGCCGTGCCGCAAGCCAGGACCAGCGTGGCGAGAGAGCGGCATGGGAGACGCCGTGGAAGAGATCGCGGATAGTGCTACCAGCATGATGACTGCAGGTGAGATCAAATGAAGAATCGGCAAGACTCCCTCACCGAGCTGGAAGGCGCGATCCTGTCGGAGATCCACCATCGCGGCCGATCGACCGCATTCCAGGTGCGCAAGGCCTTTCAGGTCTCACCGTCGCTGGAATGGAGCGGCAGCGCAGGCGCGGTCTATCCGGCCATCGCCAAGCTGACCGCGTCAGGGCTGATCCTGTCCGAAAGAACGGACTCGGGACGCAAGACCAGTCTGCTGAGCTTAACGGCGGAAGGGGAGACGCGCCTGAACGACTGGATCTGCGATCCTGCCCGGGCCGCAAGCGTGGGTCTGGACCCGTTCCGGCTGCGCGCGGGCATGTGGGGAGCTTTGGCCGAGCCGATGCGCCGCACCGCCTTGAAGGCGCTGCATAGCCGGATTCGGGAAGAGATCGATGAGTTGCGAGCCCGTCTGGTAGATCTTGACGCGGTAGAACGCGAACGGATCGAATTGGCGATCCTGCTGCAACAGGCCCGCCTGCGCTGGCTGGACCTGCGTCTGGCCGATGCCTCCCGATGAGTGCCCGCAATACAATCGTTGGCGGTGCGGCGGCTTTGCAGCCAGCCCCTGCCAACGCCGATAACGGCCGCCCTTGACGCATCGACTACATTTGTAGTCAATGCCCCTTCCTGGGTCTGGGCAAGCCAGCCTGATCCGCATTGGAAGGGTTTGTCGTGATGCGCGCTTCAGCGGCACTCAAGGTAATATTGGTGTTCTTCGCCTTGTCAGCTTCGCACGCGTCAATTGCGCAGGATGCCGGCAGCGGCAGGAACGCTTCAGTGCCGCGCGAGATGACGCTGTTCCAATCCGACAAGCGCGTGCTCGTCATGATGCAGGTCAACGATGGCGATCTTATGCCGATGGTGTTCGACACCGGGTCTGACGGCGCCACGATTGACCACTCCCTGACCCGGCGTCTCGGGCTCAAAAAAGTTGGTCAGGTGGAGGAAGTCGATGGGACCACAGGCAAGGTGCGGATGCTGCCCAGGGTTGCCCTTCGCAACGTCACGCTTGGCGGCGTGAAGGTCGGCAGCATCGAAGCCGCCTCAGTCGAATATGACCGCAAAGACGCGATGGGGATCATTTCCTCTGAAATGTTCACTGACAGCCTTTTGTACCTGGACCTCGCCAACAACAGGGCGCTTCTGGCACCCCGCTCGACCACGCCAGCCCCCGCCGGGCAGGCGACGCAGTATGTCGCCGATATACCCAGCATCCACCTTGTGATGCCGGATGGCAGCACATTGCCTGCACATTTCGACACCGGCTTCAACGGCGCGCTCAGCTTACCGATATCGATGATGGACAAGGTGCCGCTGTTTCGGCCGGCAGAAGTCGTGGGCAGGTTCAAGTCGATCAGCGCCGAAGGCCCCGTTTATGGCGGCCGCGTCAAAGGCACGATCAAGATTGGCCCGGTTACCCTGGACAACCCGAATGTCACTTTCCTCGGTAACCTCGCCAATATCGGGCTGCCGGTTATACGTCAGGTGACACTCGTGATCGACGCGGCCGCGAACCGGAACTGGGTGCTTGCGACTGGCGCTCAACCGCCATCGGCGAAATAGCAACGCCGGACGGGCGAACAATCGGCGGTTCAGCATGGCCGACATTGGGCCGCTAGCGGACAACCGCCAAACGCCTCCTATCCCTTCCAATGTTGGAATTGATCTGATCTATCCTGATCGGTGGAACCCCGGCCAGCATATCCCCATTCCGATACACACGCCCCCGGCGCATCGACGGTGCGCGATCGGGGCGTGCGCGCCGCGTCACCGGCGCCATCCCGTCGCGTCGCTGCGCGTTACCGGCGCGCGGGTGGCGCGTCGGTGGCGCGTGACTGTCGCGCCGCTGTCGCGTCAGTGGCGCGTCAATGGCGCGTCGCAGGCGCAAACCCGTCGCGTTTCCGGCGCGTTGGCCGAAAACACGGTGTTTCGTGTCAACCAACCGGACGGGCGTTCAGTCGGCCGAAGCCAGCACCTTGGCATAGGCGTCCGGATCGGCATTGCCGCCCGACAGGATCACCAGCGTGTCCGGCGTCGGATCGACCTTGCCGGCCAACAGCGCTGCGAGCGCGACCGATCCGCCCGGTTCGAGCACCAGTCGCAGTTTCCGCGCCGCCCAGCGCTGTGCCGCGCGCACCTCGGCCTCGCTCACCGCCACGCCGGTCGCCCCGCGCCGCGAAAGCACGTCGAAGGTCAGCTG
>CAZBYE010000255.1:0-4976 GCA_964496045.1 uncultured Stakelama sp. | reverse complement strand
CCGATCAGCCCCGGCCCGGCGGTCGCGGCGATCGCGTCGACGTCGGCGAGCGTGACGTTCGCCTCCTCCAGCGCCGCTTCGATCAGCGGACCCAGCGCTTCGACATGCGCGCGCGCAGCGATCTCGGGTACCACACCGCCAAAGGGGCGATGCGCCTCGTCCTGCCGGGCGAGGCGGTGGGAGAGGATGGTGCGATCGCCACACACCAGCGCGGCGGCGGTTTCGTCACAACTCGATTCGAGGCCGAGGATCAGCATCGCGCCGATCTAGGGAGTCGGGGACCGATTGTCGAAGGGGTGGGCTATGCGCCGGTGAGACCGGCCTTCGCCATCAGCTCCGGTCCGGTCATTCGTTCGCGTTCGCCCGCGAAGTCATAATAATCGGGCTTCTCATCGATGAAGATCTCTTCGACCAGCTCGAAACCATTGAGGTCGTCGAACAGACCAGCCTGGAAGGAATAGCCCGATTTCGGCGTGAAGTAATAAAACAGGTGCGTCCCGCACGTGCGGCAGAACGCGCGCTCGGCCCAATCCGACGACCGGTAACGTGTGATATGCTCCGCGCCGTCAATCACCGGATCGGTTACCATCCGCAGCGATAAGGCCGGGCTGCCGCCCCAGCGCCGGCACATCCCACAATGACAGGCATCGAGATGCGGTTCGGGCGGGGCGATCCTGAACCGAACCGCGCCGCACAGGCAGTTTCCTTCGAGCTTCGTCCCGGCCGTCATCGCCATCCTCCCCGCTACGCAGATGACATAGCGCGGCGAGAATAACGGGGGAAGCTCAGCCGGCGTTCGCGAGCGCCGCTGCGACCCGCGCCTCCGAATCGGCGTGCAGCACCCAGTAGTCGCGCACCGGATCGCCGTTGAGCCGGCCCACCAACACCGCGAGGTGCGAATGCCAGCCGCCACCGAAATCGGCCATCGGCGCCGGGCCGGTGATGCCGCTATGCGTCAACGTGAGCCGGGTCCGGCCGCCGCCGGCATCCGCGAGCTCGAAGCGCGCGACACCCTCTTTGCCCTCGTCCCAGCTGATCGCGAAAACATGGGGCGGGTCGAACTCGATCACCGTCTCGCGACCCACCGCACCCTTCCATTTGGCGTATTCGGGCGGGTAGGCGACGTATTCGGCGGACAGCTCGTCATGGTTGAACACCAGCTCGACCGTCTCGCCGACGCCGGTCGCGTCGGTACCGCCGGAGAACCATTGGCGGCGCAGCTCGGCGCGCGTGAGATAACCCCAAACTGTCGCGGGATCGGCGTCGAGGATGCGCACCATGCGAAAGGTGTCGGGGGCGAGGATTTCCATATCGGTGAGGGTATCGGTCATCGGGGTCACTCCGTGATGCGGGCAAGGCTGTCGAGGATCATCGTCCAGCCGCCGCGCGTCTGGTCCTCATAGGCCGCCCATTGCGGGTCCATTTCGTGGGTAAGGGTGAGCGCGCAGCCGGTGGCGGTCGGCACGATGGCGATGCTCACGCGCGTCCATTCCCCCTCATCCGCCGGATCGGCAGCGAACAGGAAGACCAGCCGGGCGGGGCGGTCGATCACCTCGAATTTCAGGCGATGAACGGCATCGCCCTGCTCACGCCGCTCGACGATCCGCGCGTCTCCGCCGACCCGGGCGTCGATCTCCACCGTGCGCATCTCGCCATCGGGCGTGGCAAACAGGAAACGGCGCGCCTGTGCGGGATCGATCCAGGCATCGAACACCCGTTCGGGTGAGGCCGCGAAGTCGCGACGAATCGTGAGGATGATGGGCGCGGACATTCAGACACCTTTCTCGCCGGCGGGCGGCACGGAGCGGAGTAGCGCTTCGAGATTGTCCAGCCGGGTGTTCCAGAAGCTGCTCCATTGTTCGAGCCACTGATTCGCTTCGGCGAGCGGCTCGGGGCGAAGCGCGCAGATCTGGGCACGACCCGCCTTGCGGCGAGTGACGAGGCCGGCACGCTCGAGCACCTGAACATGCTTGGAGGCGCCCGCGAAGCTCATCGCATAGGGCTGGGCCAGCTCGCCGATCGATTTCTCACCGAGCGCGAGGCTGGCGAGCATCCCACGACGGGTGGGATCTGCGAGCGCGTGAAACGTAGCATCGAGTCGTTCAACCATATGGTTGAGTTACGACTTGCTCCGACAATTGTCAACCGATCGGTTTAACTTCTCGCGAGTACCGAGTCGGCGACGAAGGGGTTGGTGCGGCGTTCCTGCGCGAAATTGCTCGGCTGGCCATGACCGGGAACGAACACGGTATCGCCACCCAGCGGCCACAGCTTGCCCGTGATCGCGTCGAGCAGGTCCTGATGATTGCCCATCGGGAAATCGGTGCGGCCGATCGATCCTTGGAAGATTACATCACCGACGATGGCGAGCTTCGAGGGTGCGTGGTGGAACACGACATGGCCGGGGGTGTGGCCGGGGCAGTGATAGACGTCGAGAGTCAGATTGCCGACGGTGACGGTATCGCCATCGACCAGCCAGCGATCGGGCTCGAACGGCTTGCCGTCGATGCCGTATTTGCGGCCATCGTCGTCGAGGCGGCTGATCCAGAAGCGATCCGCCTCGTGCGGTCCCTCGATCGGCACGCCCAGTTCCTTCGCGAGCATCCCGGCCTGACCGCAATGGTCGATATGGCCGTGGGTGATCAGCAATTTCTCAATCGTGACGCCATGCTGCTGCGCCGCCGCCTTGAGCCGGTCGAGGTCGCCGCCCGGATCGGTGAAAGCGCCGCGCATCGTCTGCGTGCACCAGAGCAAAGTGCTGTTCTGCTGAAGCGGCGTGACCGGCACGATCGCGGCGCGGAGCGGAGGATTGGAAGCGCTGTTCATCGCCGGTGGAGATAGGCGGGCGGAAGGGGAGCGGCAACAGAGGGTTGCGGCGCGGCGCGCGGGATTGCAATGCGGGGCGATGCTTGGACCGGCCCCCTTCGTGCTGCTCGACGATGCCCGGCCGGGTGGCGCCAACGCGCGCTTGTATCGCGATCCGGTGCGGATCGTGACGGCGCAGACCGCCGAAGCGGTGCAAGCCGCGCTCAATGCCCTGGACACCGCACGCGCGCAGGGTCTGCATGCGGCAGGGTATCTGGCGTATGAGGCGGGTCATGCGCTTGAGCCGAAGCTTGGGACACCCGCGACCGCCGGCCCTCTGCTGTGGTTCGGTCTGTTCGCGGAGTTTGAGACGATTGCCGCGAATGACGTCACAGGGCTGCTGCCCGACCCGGCGAGCGCATGGATCGGACGACCGCGGCCGGGGATCAGTCGTACCGCGTACGACGCTGCCTTTGCCCGCGTGCACGACTGGATCGAGGCGGGGGACATCTATCAGGCGAACCTCAGCTTTCGTGCTTCGGTGCGGGTGCTTGGCGACCCGCTGGCGGCCTATGCCGCGATCCGGACGCGCGCAGCGGCAGGCTATGGCGGAATCGTGTGGACAGGCGAGGACTGGCTGCTGTCCTTCTCGCCCGAATTGTTTTTCGCGTTGCGCGATGGCGAGCTGATCGCGCGGCCCATGAAAGGGACCACGCCCCGTGGCGCGACGCCCGAGGCGGACCAAGCCGCCAGGGCGACGCTGGCGATCGACCCCAAGCAGCGCGCCGAGAATCTGATGATCGTCGATCTGATGCGCAACGATCTGACGCGCATCGCCGCGGCGGGCAGCGTCAAGGTGCCCGAGTTGTTCAAGGTCGAGACCTATCCGACACTGCACACGATGGTCTCAACCGTGTCGGCGCGGCTCGCCGACGGAACCGGCATCGGCGATGTGCTCGCCGCGACCTTCCCCTGCGGTTCGATCACCGGCGCGCCCAAGATCCGGGCGATGGAGGTGATCGGCGCGGTCGAACCCGATGCGCGGGGTCCCTATACCGGATCGATCGGCCGCATTGATCCAAATGGCGACGCCGCATTCAACGTTGCGATCCGTACGCTGTACTTGCCTAGCGCCAGCGAAACCGCGAGCATCGGTCTGGGGTCGGGCGTGGTCGCGGACTCGCGCGCGGGGGAAGAGTGGGACGAATGCCTGGCCAAGGGCGCGTTCCTGACGAGGGGGCAAACGGGCTTGGACCTGATCGAGACGATGGCCTTCGACCCGGCGGAGGGGATCCCGCTGCTCGAACGGCATCTGGCGCGCCTCAAGGCGAGCGCAGAGGCGCTGGGCTTCGCGTTCGACCGCCACGCCGCGCGCAACGAGCTGCAGGCAGCAACCTTCCGGCTGCGCGGCCCGGCGCGAGTGCGGCTGCTGCTGTCGCGAACCGGCAATGTCGCGATCGGCACTGCGCCGATGCCACCGGCCCCTGAGTATCCGGTGAAGGTCGCGATTCTCCCGCGACAAGTCGCGCCGCACGACTTCCGCCTGACGCACAAAACGACCGACCGCAGCATCTACACGCGCCATCCGGACGCGTTCGAGACCCTCTATGTCGATGCCGACGGCTATCTGACCGAAGGCAGCTTCGCTTCGATCTTCGTGGAACGCGACGGCGTGCTGCTGACCCCGCCGCTTGCACGCGGCATCCTTCCCGGCGTGTTTCGTACCGAGCTGATCGAGAGCGGCCGGGCGGTTGAGGGCGAGCTGACGCCGGACGATCTGAACGGCGGTTTCTTCATCGGCAATGCCCTGCGCGGACTGGTTGCCGCGGTTACGGTTGCGGAGGAGGCACCGGCGGACCTATAGGGCGCGCGTTTCTCTACTCCAGTCAGGCGACCGCCCATGCAGACCTCCGCCGCGCTCAATCGTATCCAGCCCTCCGCCACGCTCGCGATGACGAGCCGCGTGTTCGAGCTGAAACGGCAGGGTATCGACGTGATTGGTCTGGGCGCGGGCGAGCCCGACTTCGACACCCCCGATTTCGTCAAGGAAGCCGCGATCGAGGCGATCCGCAAGGGTGTCACCAAATACACCAATGTCGACGGCACGCCGGAGCTCAAGGCCGCGATCGTCGGCAAGTTCGCGCGCGACAACGGCCTGACCTATGCCGAGA
>CAZBYE010000254.1:0-4993 GCA_964496045.1 uncultured Stakelama sp. | reverse complement strand
GCCATCGGCACCGGCCTTGGGGCTCATCGCCACCGAATGCATGCCGGTGAGGGTGATCAGCCAGTGCGCGAGCTGGTCGATGACTTCGAACGCGCCCTGCGCGCAATCGACCGGGGTCAGTGGGTGAAGATCGGCGAAACCGGGCAAGCGCGCCATGCGCTCGTTGAGGCGCGGATTGTGCTTCATCGTGCAGCTGCCGAGCGGGAATAGCCCCAGATCGATGGCGTAGTTCTGGCGGCTGAGGCGCGTGTAATGCCGCACCGTCTCCGGCTCGGACAGGCCGGGAAGGCCGATATCCTTGTGGCGCTCGAGACCCGCGAGGCGCGAGGTGCCCGCGAGGACATCGCCGAAATCGACGCCGGTGGTGCTGATCGAGCCGATCTCGAAGATCAGCGCCTCTTCCAGCATCAGCGCGCGATTGCCGGTGAAGGTCGCGGCGTTGCTCTCGCCGGCCTCGGGTGTGGTGGGGCGCCAGCCGCTGGCGTTGATGGTGCTCATGCGCCGTACTCCAAACCACGAATTTCGCGTGCGGATAGGTGCCCTTCGACAGGCTCAGGGCAAACGGAAAAAGGACTGGCCCGGAGTTCCACACTCCGTTCAGCCTGAGCTTGTCGAAGGCCACGCACGACACTTGCCAAAATGGTCATGCCAGTGCCTCCCGGAGCGCGGAGGCAAGGGTTTCGACATCCTCCGCAGTGGTGGTTTCGGTGACGGCGACGACGAGGCCGTTCTGGAGCAACGCTTCGCCGGGATAGAGCCGGCCGAGCGAGACGCCGGCGAGGATTCCGTTCGCGGCGAGATCGCGGACGACCGGGCGGGCTTCCTTAGACATCTTGAGCGTGAACTCGTTGAAGAAGGTCGGGGTGACCAGCTCGACGCCGGGGACTGCTGCGAGGGTGTCGGCCGCCGAGGAGGCCCCGGCATGGTTGATCGCGGCGAGCTGGCGCAGGCCCTTCTCACCGAGCAGGGTCATGTGGATCGACCAGGCGAGTGCACATAGCACCGAGCTGGTGCAGATGTTCGACGTCGCCTTCTCGCGGCGGATATGCTGCTCGCGGGTCGACAGCGTCAGCACGAAGCCGCGCTTGCCCTCGGCATCGACGGTCTCGCCGGTCAGGCGACCCGGCATCTGGCGAACGTACTTCTCCTTGCAGCCGAACAGGCCGACATAGGGCCCGCCGAACTGCAGGCCGACGCCGATCGACTGGCCTTCGCCGACGACGATGTCGGCGCCCATCTCGCCCGGCGACTTGATCGCACCCAGCGCCACCGGCTCGGTGACGACCGCGACCAGCAGCGCCTTCTTGGCCTGGCACGCGGCGGCAAGGTCGGACAGGTCCGAAATGCGGCCGAGGATATCGGGATACTGGACGACGACGCACGACGTCTCGTCGTCGATCATACCGATCAGCGCGTCGGTGTCCGGCTCAGCGGTCAGCTCGGGGATCGCCGTCACCAGCGTGTCGCCGGTATACTTCGCCATCGTGTTGGCGACCGAAACATAATGCGGGTGCAGCCCGCCCGACAGGATCGCCTTGGCGCGCTTGGTGATGCGCCGCGCCATGCCGATCGCCTCCCAGCACGCGGTCGATCCGTCTTAAATCAACGCATTGGGGACATCGGTGCCCAGCAGGCGGGCGACCTGCGTCTGGAACTCGAACATCACCTGCAGCGTGCCCTGCGCGATTTCGGGCTGGTAGGGCGTGTAGGCGGTCAGGAACTCGCCGCGCTGGATGATGTGGTCGACGCTCGCCGGCACATGATGGCGATACGCGCCGCAGCCAAGGAAAAACGGCGCTTCCCCCGCCGACAAGTTCTTGCGGGCCAGCGCGGTCATGTGCCGCTCGACCGCCAGCTCGCTGGCATGCGGCGGAAGCCCCGCGATCGGGCCGCTCAGACGGGCGCTCTCGGGCACATCGACGAACAGGTCATCGATCGCCGCCGCGCCGACCGCGGCGAGCATCGCCTGCCGGTCGTTGGGAGTCAGGGGAAGATAGCGCAATTGAGTTCTCCGGCCGCTGGCCACTAACCAAAACCGTCACCCCGGCTTCATGCCGGGGTCCACCGTGCCGCGCGGAACGCCCTTGAGCCTCTTGCCCATCGTCCGCCGCGCCGTGGATGCCGGCATAGGGCCGGCATGACGGCGAAAATCAAAGCTTCGAGACGAAGTCCTGATACTTGCCTTCGTCCATCAGGCCGTCGAGCTCGCTGGTGTCGGACAGGGTCATCTTGAAGAACCAGCCCTCGCCTTCGGGGTCTTCGTTCACCAATGCAGGTTCATCGGCCAGCGCAGGGTTGCCCTCGATGATCGTGCCCGAAACGGGAGCATAGACGTCGCTCGCAGCCTTGACGCTCTCGACCACGGCGGCGTCGTCGCCCTTGCTCACCTGCTTGCCCTCGTCGGGCACTTCGACGAAGACGATATCGCCCAGCTGGCTCTGCGCATAGTCGGTGATGCCGACGGTGGCAGTGTCGCCGTCCAGCTCGACCCACTCATGATCTTCGGTGAAATAGCGGCTCATTTGGGTCCTCCCTCACGGACGTAATTGTGCGGGACGAAGGGCATCGCGGCCACTTCGCCATGGTGAATCTTGCCGCGCTGGCTCAGCGTCACGCGGGTGCCGATTTCGGCCATCGCGGTCGGCACATAGGCCATCGCGATCGGCTTCTGCACGGTCGGCGCAAAGCCGCCGCTGGTGACGCGGCCGACCTCGTTGCCCTCGTCGTCGAGCACCAGCGCGCCCTCGCGCACCGGCTGGCGCCCTTCGACGATCAGGCCGACGCGGCGCTGGATCGCACCCTGCTCGCGCTCGAGCAGGATGCGCTCGGCGCCCGGGAAATTGGCTTCCTCGCGCCGGCGCTTGCTCGCGACCGCGAAGTTGAGCGCCGCCATAATCGGCGTCGTGTCGGTGTCGAGGTCATGGCCATAGAGCGGCAGGTCGGCCTCCAGCCGCAGCGAATCGCGCGCGCCAAGGCCGATCGGCTTCACTTCGGGCTGCGCGGTCAACGCGTCGGCCAGCGCCTCCGCCTTGTCGCCCTCGACCGAGATCTCGAAGCCGTCCTCGCCGGTGTAACCCGAACGGCTGATCCACAGGCTGGTGCCGTTCCAGTCGAACCGCCCGCCGCGCATGAAGATCAGGCCTTCGACGCCCGGCACCACGCGGCTCAGCGCGTCGACCGCCTTCGGTCCCTGCAGCGCGAGCAGCGCGTGCTCATCCATATGGTTGATCTCGATCTCGTCGGCGAGATGCTCACGCAGATGCGCGATATCGTCCCATTTGCACGCGCCGTTGACGACCATGTAGAGGCCGTCCTGCCAGCGGGTGAACATCAGGTCGTCCAGGATCCCGCCATTTTCGGCGAGCAGCAGCGAATATTTCTGCCCGTTGACCTTCACGCCGGTGACGTCTGCCGGGATCAGCGTCTCGAGCGCCGCGTCGAGCCCGTCGCCCGACAGGAACAGCTGGCCCATGTGACTGACATCAAACAGGCCCGCACTCTCGCGCACCCACAGATGCTCGGCCATGATGCCTTCATACTGAACCGGCATCTCATAGCCTGCGAACGGTACCATCCGGCCACCCTTGGCGCGATGCCATGCGTCCAGCGGAAGCAACGCCAGTTCTTCGACGATTTCGGGTTCTTGCGTGGCGTCGCTCATGTCCATCTCCAAAGGAATCGACGGAATCGCCGCAAACCGCGGCCATTCACCGTCGCCCCCTCTGTCACGGAACCTGAGAGCTTTCGCCTGCTCCCGCCACCTTCTGGCGACAGACAGGCTTACCCCTTCGGTGGCCCGGACTTTCGCCCGTGCGCTTTCCAGAGTGTCGTGGCCCCGCGCGGTCCTGGGTGCCTGAGAGATTCCGGGGCGGTTGCTCCTTCGGCGGAAACGGTCTCCCGTCTCAACTCTCCCGCGCGTACCTTCAACGGTTACCCGCTGCTGACCCGCCCCATCTGCTGCGGCGGGCCAGACGAGTCAATCGCGATTCAGCGCGTCGCGTTATACTTCAGCTGTTCGTCGGTCAGCTGGAAACCGACCAACGCCTCGAACGTCGCGCGCAGCACCGCCTGACGCACTTCCGGCCGCGCCAGCGGATCGACCGCCGCGGTCTCGTCGCCGGCCTTGCGCTTGGCCAGGATCTGACGGCGGATATCCTCGGGCAGCGTCGCTGCCGAACGCGAGACGATCGCATAGCTGGTGCCCGTCGCCGACGCGCGGCTCTGGCCCTCGGCGAAGTTCAGGGTCACCTGCCCCAGCCGCTTCGACACGACCGAGCTGCCACCCTGCACCACCGCGACATAATAGGGCAGCGTCACCTGACGTGCCTCGCTGCCGAAGCGGCGGCTGCCCAGCACCTCGAAGCTGATCGTGGTCTGGATACTCTCGGCGGCATCGTCGCAGACCGAGGTGACGTTGGTCAGCACCGCGGTCACGTCGATCGCGTTCGCGTCGCGGTTCGTGGGCGAGTTGAACAGGGTGACGTCCCCGGTGTGCGCCGCCACGCCGACGCGCGGGCAGGCCGAGCGCACCTGGGTAATGCCGCCTTCGGCAATGTCGCCCGTTTTCGCGCAGCCCGCGAGTGCCAACATCGTCGTCGCGGCGAGAGCCAGATTGCGGATACGCAAGGGGGACACCTTTCCTGAAACCTTGATAGGGCCGTCTTCAACTTGGAAAGCGGCGTGGTCCGTCATAGGAACCGCCTTTCGCCCGCGCAAGCAATCGCGTAGAGCCGCCGTCAACATGAGTAATGCCGAAAAGCCCGTCCTCGAGCTCCTGATCGCCGCACCGCGCGGTTTCTGCGCCGGCGTCGATCGCGCAATCCAGATCGTCGAGCGCGCAATCGAGAAGCATGGCGCCCCGGTCTATGTCCGGCATGAGATCGTCCACAACAAGTTCGTGGTGGATTCGCTCAGGGCCAAGGGCGCAGTGTTCGTCGACGAGCTGGACGAGGTTCCCGACGGCGTGCCGGTGGTGTTCTCCGCGCATGGCGTC
>CAZBYE010000253.1:0-4999 GCA_964496045.1 uncultured Stakelama sp. | reverse complement strand
GCGCGCAGTTCACATTGACCCCGACCTCGGCCAGCATCAGCGCAAGCGCATGGCCATTGGCGCGCGCCGCCTCGATCGCCGAAGAGGGGGCAAGGTCATAGAGCTTGTCGAACGCCGGCCCCGCCGGGAAGGCCGGCCATTCGGGCGGCTGCATCCGCGCGACGCGCCCGCCCTCCTGATCGATCAGGATCGGCACGTCGGCGCGGCCCGACAGGTCGCGCAGGCTGTCGGTGAGCGCCAGCATCTGTGTGCGCGTCTCGCAGTTGCGCTTGAACAGGATGTAGCCAAGCGGGTCCGCGTCGCGGAAGAAGGCGCGCTCGTCGGCGGTGAGTTCGGTGCCGGAGAGGCCGAAGATAACGGGCTTCATGCCGCACCTCCGACGTGACGGGCGGTTGACATAGTTGACACAAAGGCGCGGTTTTTCGCGCGGATACCGGAACAGCTAAGCATCCGCCGACTAGATCAGGCGAAGTCCAACATTTCCAGTGGAAAAGGGTGACGAGCCGAGGTCGTTCGAGGCAGTGTCTGCGTCTCGGGATCCCAACCCGCAAACTCTCCTCCGTCACCCCGGCCCTGTGCCGGGGTCCACCGCAAGGCAAGGGCAGAACAAGAGGCTCCAGCTTCTGCCGGCGACGCAGAGTGGACCCCGGCACAAGGCCGGGGTGACGACGACGGGTTATGCCCTCAATTCGGCGCGAGGAAACACGCTTCGCCCGCTGCGCGCAATTTGCCGCACAGCTCGCTCGCCTGACTGTTGCTGCCGGTGTTGACGCGCAGGCGATAGACGGTCTTGCCGTTGACCTCCGCCTTCTCGACCGACTTGCCGAGCGGGGCGAGATAGTTGAACCGCTTCGACAGGCGCGCCCAGGCGGCATTCGCCCCGCCCTCTGCCGGGAACGAGCCGAGCTGAATGATCGAGCTGCCCGCCGACGCCCCCGGCGCGCGCTGAGTCGAGGCCGCAGCCTTCGCAGCAGCAGGCGCGGTAGGCACCGCTGCGGTCACGCGGCTCGATCCCGTTACGGGACTCGGTGCCGCCTTGGGCGCAGCCTTGCCCGCAACCGGGGCCTCGGGCATCGCGCCGACATTGATCGATCCGTTGGTCGTCGCGCCTTCGCTCGCCGCGAAAACGGTGTCGCCCTCGCCATCGACCTTCATGCCGCCGGGATCGTCGGGCTTGACCTTATAGTCGCCCTCGGCGGCGTTGATCAGCGCGCCGCTGCCCCCGCCACCGCCGCCGCGACCTTCGAGCAGCCACCAGCCGCCGCCGACCGCCGCGACGATCACGGCAAGCCCGGCAACCACAGGCAAAAGCTTGTTGAGGACCGGCGGCTTTTCCTCATAATCGTCGTCGGCCGTTTCGAGCCAGGGCAACCGGTCACCGGTTTCCAGCTCGTCCGCCACGGTCTCTTCGACCGGCTTATCCTCTCCTGCGTTCATCAGTTCAGCTCCTGAACCGCCTCCACGCCCATGATGCTGAGGCCATTGCGGATAACCTGCCCGATCGCGTCCGCGAGGGAAAGCCGTGCGCATGTTACCGGTTGATTGTCGGTCAGCAGGAAGCGGCGCGACGGATCGTCATTGCCCATATTCCACAGCGAGTGGAATTCGGCTGCCAGATCATAGAGATAGAAGGCGATCCGATGCGGTTCGCGCGCCGCCGCGGCGCCCTCGACCGTGCGCGGGAACTGCGCCGCCAGCTTCACCAGTGCCAGCTCGCGTGTATCAAGCAGGGACAGATCGGGGGTGCCGCAGGTGATCCCGGCCTCCGCCGCGCGCCGATGGAGCGAAGCGATTCGCGCATGGGCGTACTGGACGTAGAAGACCGGATTGTCCTTCGACGCCTCGACCACCTTGGCGAAATCGAAGTCCATCTGGGCGTCGGCCTTGCGCGTCAGCATGGTGAAGCGGACGACGTCCTTGCCGACCTCATTGACCATGTCGGCCAGCGTGATGAAATTGCCCGAGCGCTTGGACATCTTCACCGGCTCGCCCGCGCGGAGCAGGCGGACCATCTGGACGAGCTTGACGTCGAAGCGCGTCTTGCCCTCGGTCAGCGCCGCGACCGCCGCGACGATCCGCTTGACCGTACCGGCATGGTCGGCGCCCCAGATGTCGATCAGCTGATCGGCCGCCTGCGCCTTCTGGAAATGATAGGCGAGGTCGGCGCCGAAATAGGTCCATTGCCCGTTCGACTTCCTGATCGGGCGATCCTGATCGTCGCCGAACTTGGTCGAACGGAACAGCGGCAGTTCGACCGGCTCCCAGTCGTCGGGCAGTTCGCCCTTGGGCGCTTCGAGCACGCCGTCATAGACGAGGTCGTGCGCGCGCAGCCACGCCTCGGCGGCTTCGGGCTTGCCCGCGGCCTGAAGCTCGGCTTCCGACGAGAACAGGTCGTGATGGATGCCGAGCAGGGCGAGATCGTCCTTGATCATTACCAGCATCGCCGCGACGGATTCCTTGCGGAACAGCGCGAGCCACGCGTCCTCGGGCTGGCCGACGAACTTGTCACCATATTCGGCGGCGAGCTTCGCACCGACGGGCTTGAGATACTCGCCGGGGTAGAGGCCCTCGGGGATCTCGATCGTCTCGCCCAGCGCCTCGCGATAGCGCAGGTGCGCCGAGCGCGCGAGGACATCGACCTGCCCGCCCGCGTCGTTGACGTAATACTCACGCACGACCTTGTGGCCGATCGCCTCGAGCAGGCTGGCGAGCGCGTCACCCACTACCGCGCCACGGCAATGGCCCATGTGCATGGGACCAGTGGGGTTGGCCGAGACGTACTCGACATTCACCGTGATCCCGGCGCCGGTAGTCGAGCGGCCATAGGCGTCGCCATCGGCGTTGATCGCCTGAAGTTCGTCGCGCCACGTGGCGTCGGTGAGGCTCATATTGATGAAGCCGGGCCCGGCGACCGACACCGCGGACACCGCGTCGAGCTTCTCCAGCTCGGCGGCGATCTTCTCGGCGAGCGCGCGCGGGTTGGTGCCGGCGGGCTTGGCGAGGACCATCGCGGCGTTGGTCGCGAGGTCGCCATGGCTGGCGTCGCGCGGCGGCTCCACGGTCACCGCGCGTCGCTCCAGCCCCGCCGGCAGGTCGCCCGACGCGACGAGCGCATCGAGGGCAGCATCCAGATGGGCGGCGAAACGGGTGTAGAGCGTCATTGGCTAGTCCGGTGATTGAAGGAGGCGGGCGCTCTAGCGCAACGCCGCGCATTCGTCACGCGGCGCGGGATTCCGCAAGTTTGCGGCGGCGCGCGGTGATCGTGCCGTGCGCCGCGAAGATGATCAGCCCCGTCCAGATGAACGCGAAGCAGATCATGTGCGCGGTGGTCATCTTCTCGCCGAAGAAGGTGATGGCGAGGATGAAGCCGATCGTCGGCGCGAGATACTGGAGCAGGCCCAGCGTCGAATAGGGCAGCCGCCGCGCCGCGCTCGCGAACAGCAGCAGCGGGACGGCGGTGACCACGCCCGACGCGATCATCAGCAGCGTGGGCGCCCAGCCTGTGCCGAAGCTCAGCCCCGCCCCGCCCTGCAGCCAGAACAGATATGCGAGCGCGAGCGGCGCGAGGATCAGCGTCTCGAGCGTCAGCCCCTCGAGCGCGCCGACCGGTGCGACCTTGCGGACGAGGCCGTAGAACCCAAAGGTGAAGGCGAGCGTCAGGCTGATCCAGATGCCGCCGCCGGCGCCCAGCGCGAGGACCGAGACGCCGACCGCGGCGAGCGCGACGGCGACGATCTGTGCGGCGTTCAGCTTCTCGCGCAGCACCACCACGCCGATCAGCACATTGACCAGCGGGTTGAGGAAATAGCCGAGGCTCGATTCGAGCACATGGTGGTTCTGGATCGCCCAGATATAGACCAGCCAGTTGGTCGAGATCAGCAGCGAGCTGGTGGCGAGGTAGAGCATCGTGCGCGGGTTGCGCAGCACCGTCATGATCGCGGCCCCGCGCCGCATCGCGACGATCACGGCGACAAGGAACGCCACCGACCACAGCACGCGCATCGCGACGACTTCGCCGACATCACTGCCCGCGAGCAGCCAGTAGAACAGCGGCAGCACGCCCCAGATGGCATAGGCGCCCAGCCCCTGAAGCAGCCCGGTGCGGTCGAGGCGCTCGGGCGCTGGGGCGGGGTCGGCACGGGCCATGTCGCGCAAGTAGGGATTATGCTGCGCTGCGCCAAGGGATCATGGCGCCTTTGCCGCGAATTGATGCTGTTGCAGCGGAAACTTCAGCTGTCCTTGCGCGCAGCCTCGACCTCTGCCGGGGTGACGCCGAGCAGCTTCGCCCAGTCGACCCGCACCAGCGCCACCAGCGCGGCGAGCATGGTCACCTGAAGCACGATGCCCCACGGGCTGGTGAGCGTCTCCATGAAGGCGTCGCCGATACTCGACTGCTGGATCTTGCGCGCGGTCCATCCGTAGAGGCTGTAGGTGATGAGGCGCCCGACGAAGAAGGCCGCGGTGAAACCGAGCAGCGGCACCCGTGCCAGCCCGACCGCCATGAACAGCTGCGCCGACGGCAAGGGCGAGAGCAGGAACAGCCCGAGCGCGAGGATGACATTATGGCTGCGGCGGTGCAGCGCGATCCGCGCCGCCTCCAGATTGTCGCGCAGATGCTGCGGCAGCCGCGACGCGAAGATGCGGCAGCCCCAGGCGAGCGTGAACCGCCCCAACGATGCCGCGACGGCCGCTGTCACCACCAGCGCCCACAGCGGCAGCTGGCCGTTGAGGCCGTAGAGCACGACGATCGACCAGGTCGGCGGCGCGAACGCCGGCAACAGGTTCAGCCCGAAGACGAGGAAGAACAATCCCACATAGGTCATGCGCCTTGGGTGAAGCCTGACCCGCGCGCGCGCAAGCCAAAGCTTCAG
Organism: uncultured Stakelama sp.; assembly: GCA_964496045.1. Taxonomy (GTDB): domain Bacteria; phylum Pseudomonadota; class Alphaproteobacteria; order Sphingomonadales; family Sphingomonadaceae; genus Sphingomonas. The sequence continues at coordinate 128 of CAZBYE010000253.1, read as the reverse complement.
GCGCGGATCAGCCCGCCGATCGGTTTCGCGGACTGGCCGGGGAACAATGCGGGCATTGCGCGCTGCGGATCGATCCCGAAATGCATCGCCGCCGCCCCGCCGATCACGCTGTCGAGCCCCGCAGTGGG
>CAZBYE010000252.1:0-5014 GCA_964496045.1 uncultured Stakelama sp. | reverse complement strand
GAACAGCACAAAGGCGAATTCGCCGCCCTGACTGAGCAGCAGGCCCAGCGCCACCGCCTGCCGCCAGCCCATCCGGAAGGCGAGGCCAAGCCCGGTGATAACGATCGCCTTGGTCGCGACCAGTGCCAGCGCCATCGCAATCACGAAGAGCGGACGCTCGGCGATCGCGCTGAGGTCGAGCAGCATGCCCACCGACAGGAAGAACAGCCCAAGCAGGATCGAGCGGAACGGCTCGATATCCGCCTCCAGCTCATGCCGGTACGGGCTATCGGCGAGCATCACGCCCGCGACGAACGCGCCGAGCGCGGTGGAAAGACCCAGCGACTGCATCAGCGCCGCGCTCGCGACGACGGTGAACAGGCCCGCGAACACGAACAGCTCGCGCTCGCCCCAATTGCCGATCAGCCGGAACAACGGCCGCAGCACATAGCGTCCGGCAAGCACCAGACCCGCAATCGCAACCACGGTGTACACGCCGAGCAGCCAGCCCGGCGGTCCCCCCGCATCGGCGGGGTTGCGGCTCATCACCGCGATGATCGTGATCAGCGGAACGATCGACAGATCCTGGAACAGCAGGATCGAGAAGGCGCGCTCGCCGAACGGCGTGCGCATGCGCCCCGCCGATTGCAGCATCGGCAGCACCTGCGCAGTCGACGACAGCGCGAGCGGAAGTCCCAGCGCGAGTGCCGCTTCGGGCGAGAAGCCCGCGCCGATCGCCACCACTGCGCTGATGACGAGGCCGCACAGCACCACCTGAAGCAGTCCGAAGCCGAAAATATCCTGCTTCATCCGCCACAGCCGCGCCGGACTGAGTTCGAGCCCGACGAGGAACAGCAGCAGTGCGATGCCGAATTCGGCGATGACCATCTTCGATTCGGCATCACCGACCAGATCGAGCATCTGCGGCCCGACCAGCGCGCCCGCGACGAGATAGCCGAGCGTGGCGCCCAGCCCCATGCGGCGGAAGATCAGCACGAACACCAGCGCAAAGCCGAACAGCGGCGCATATTCGGCGATGTAGTTATGTGCGCTATGTTCCATCAGACGCGCACCTTCGCCGCCTGCCGCGCGGCGTCCGCAACCGCCTCAAACCCAAGCCGAATCGACGGGTGGCGTGCGCTATGCGGCAGCGCGGGGGTGAATATCTCAAGCCCCGGCCAGTCAGGCGGGGTGCTACGCTCCCCCGCCAGCCACAGGGTCAGTTCGTCGCGCGCCGCGTCGAGTTCCTCAAGGGTGCGACCGATCGCATGCGCGCCCATCAGCGATGCGGACGCCTGACCCAGCGCGCAGGCATGGACCAGCATCCCGATCGCGCCGACCCGCCCGTCATCGTCGAGATCGACATCAATCGTCACCCGGCTGCCGCAGACGGGCGAGCGTTTCTCGACGGTCGCCATCGGGGCCACCAGCCGCGCGGAAAAGGGAATCGAGGCTGCGAGCCGCAGGATCTGATTATTGTAGAGCGGCGCGTTCATTCGCCCGATGTATCGCGCGCAGTGTCGTTCGCAAGGCTGGCGTTGCCGCTTTCCTCGCCGAATACCGGCTCACCGCGACGGCGCTTGTCAACGAACTCGGCGATGCTTGCACTGGTGGCGTTGAGCAGCGGATAGGTGCGCGACTGCGTCATCCAGTCGGGGCGCTGCGAGGGGCCGCCGCCAACCGTATCCACCGCCAGCGTGACGAGCAGGAAGCCCAGGCTCACCAGGATCAGCCCCTTGACCGCGCCAAAGCCGAAACCGAGCGCGCGGTCGATCGGTCCCAACAGGCCGCTGCGCGTGCGCGATCCGATCGCGTTCGCCACCAGCCGTCCGCCGAAAAAGGCGATCCCGGCGATCAGGGCGAAGGCCAGCACCGCCGCACCCTGCACCGTCCCGACCGCATCGGCGAGCACCGCGGCAAGCGGCGTGTGGAGGAACTTCAACGCCACCACCACGAGCAGCCAGGCCATCAGCGACAGCACTTCGGTGACGAAGCCGCGCATCACCCCCAGCACCGCCGCGCCGCCCACTGCGATCAGCACGATGATATCGATCGCGGTCAGTCCCATGAGTCCCCCGTTGTCATCGGCCCCTCATACCGGGCGCGCGGGGCTTGTCGAAGCCTCGTTTTGCTTTAGGCCCCGCCGCCATGCACACCAGCAACACGCTCCGCGGCCTCTCGCTCTTCATGGCGGGGCTGGTGCTGTTCGCGTGCATGGACACGACGATCAAATATCTGACCGCATCCTACCCGGTCCCGCTGATCGCCGCGGTGCGATACGCAGTGAATCTCGTCCTGATGACCGCGCTGCTCGCGCCGTTCCACGGGCGGGAAATCGCGCGGACCAAACGGACCGGACTGGTCATCGTCCGCGCCTGCGTCCTTGCGCTCGGCACGCTTGCCGCCTCGTTCGCACTCCAGCGGATGCCGGTGGCAGAGACGATCTCGATCATCTTCGTCGCGCCGATCGTCGTGATCCTCGCTTCGGGCCCGCTGCTCGGCGAACGGGTGAGCCGCAGCGGCTATCTCGCCGCGGCCACGGGGTTCGCCGGAATCCTGCTGATCGCGCGGCCGGGCAGCGGGCTGGATCCGGTCGGCGTCGCCTGCGCGCTCGTCGCTATGGCGACCACTTCGGCCTATCAGCTCCTCTCGCGTGTGCTCACCGCGAGCGAGAGCACGACCGCCCTGCTCTTCTACTCGGCTTTGGTCGGCACGATCCTCTATGGCATCGCCGCGCCCTGGTTCGTGGGCGGGCCGCAGCCGGGGCTGTTCGACACGATGCTGCTGATCAGCGTCGGGGCCTATGGCGGGCTCGGCCATTTTCTGTTCACCGCGGCCTATCGCCATGCCCCTGCGTCGATCCTGGCGCCCGCCAATTATGCGCAATTGCTCTGGTCGGCGCTGCTCGGCTGGCTGGTGTTCAGCCACGTGCCCGACCAATGGGCGCTGACCGGCATGGCGGTGATCGCCGGATCGGGCATCATCGCGGCCCTCGGCACGCGCCGCCCGCCGGTCAAACGCAGCGTGTAGCGAGAGCCCATATCGTTTTTCAATAAATCAGCTTGACCAACAAACGGCCTAGGCATATCGATATTCGATATTGACTATATCGGAGGTCGATAATGAACAACGTTCCGCGCAATGACCCGCTTCTCACGGTCACCCAGCTGATCCTGCGGATCGGTATGGCTCTGCTCGCGCTGGGGATCGTCCTGGCGGCGGGTGCGGCGATCGCGCTCGTCGTGATCCCGGACCAACAGCTGCTACCGCGACTGTCCGCCAGCAACACGATCTGGTTCGTCTTCGCAGGGGCCGCCCTGTGTGCGGTGATGATGACGCTCTATTTGTTCTTCCTGCGTCACCTCAGCCGGATCGTCGCCACGGTCGGCACCGGCGACCCCTTCCAGCCCGAAAATGCGAACCGTCTGAGCAAGATGGCCTGGCTCACGGTCGCGCTTCAGGTCTGCATGTTCGTCCTCGCGCCACTGGTCTCGAAGATCGCGGAACGGATCGGCGAGCCGGGCGGCGGGATCGACCTGACGTTCGACGGCCTGCTCCTCGCGCTCGTACTGTTCGTCCTTGCCCGCGTCTTCCGCCATGGCACCGAGATGCGCGACGATCTTGAGGGGACCGTGTGATGGCGATCAACGTAATGCTCGACGATCTGCTGCACGAACGCCGCATGACCCTCACCGAATTTGCCGACCGGATCGACCTGACCCTGGCCAATGCCTCGATCCTCAAGACCGGCAAGGCTAAGGCGATCCGCTTCACCACGCTGGAGGCGATGTGCCGGGTGCTGGAATGTCAGCCCGGCGACCTGCTCCGCTACGAACCCGAAGCTTGACCCCGGCATCGGGCGGTCCTATCTGACCGCCCGAAGGCCACGTCCTTCCCTGCATTGCGCAGGCATCATGCCCGGGACGGCCCGGCAGCTTGTTCAAGGAAGCTGTCATGCCCTGGATCTATCTTACCGTTGCCGGCCTGCTCGAAATCGCCTGGGCGTTTCTGATGAAACAGTCCGACGGGTTCACCAAACTCGGCCCCACCATCGCCACGCTGGTCACCATGGCCGCAAGCTTTGCCTTGCTCTCGCTGGCGATGAAGTCGCTGCCGCTCGGCACCGCCTACACCATCTGGACCGGTATCGGCGCGGTCGGCGCCTTCGTCGTCGGCATCGTGGTGCTCGGCGAACAGGTGACCCCGATGCGCATCACCGCAGCGGCACTGATCGTCGGCGGCCTCGTGCTGATGAAGCTCTCCTCGCCGAGCTGATTTCCAAAAGGAGGCCACGCCCTCCCCTGCCCTAATGCAGGCACAAGACCGGGACGGCCCGGCACCCCTTCACCCAAGGAGTGCCCATGCCCCCTGCGTTGCTCGAATGGCTGCCGATCCTGTTGTTCCTCGGCGTCGCCTTGCTGCTCTCGCTGGGCTTCGTGCCCGCGCCGATCGTCGCATCGCGCTTCACCGGCACGCACCAGCCGACGCCCGAAAAGCTGACCGAATATGAATGCGGCTTCCCCGCATTCGAAGCCCCCCGCAAGGGGTTCGACGTCCGCTTCTACCTCGTCGCGATCCTGTTCATCATCTTCGACCTCGAAGCTGCTTTCCTGTTCCCCTGGGCGGTCAGCGTGTTCGACATCGGCTGGGAAGCCTGGATCGGAATGATGATCTTTCTCGCCGTGCTCACCTGCGGGCTGATCTACGAATGGAAGATGGGTGCGCTCGACTGGGAGTAAGGCTCACCGCCCGAGCATATGCTCGACGAACCCGCCCAGGCTCTTGAACCCGGTCAACGCGACATTCCCCTCTTTGCCCTGCGCGGCCGGCACCATTGCGCGGGTGAAACCGAGCTTGCCCGCCTCCTTGAGCCGCAGTGCACCGTGCGCGACCGGGCGCACCTCGCCCGAAAGCGCGATCTCACCGAAGGTTACCGCATCGGCCGCAACCGGGCGCTCGGACAGTGCCGAAACGAGCGCGGCTGCCACCGCGAGGTCTGCTGCGGGGTCCTGCACGCGATAGCCGCCGGCGATGT
>CAZBYE010000251.1:0-5015 GCA_964496045.1 uncultured Stakelama sp. | reverse complement strand
ATCATCCCGATCGAAACCTTGACGCCCGCCGCCTTCATCCGCCCGACATTGGACTGGGTGGCCGCGAGCTGCTCGAAGCTGGCCGGCAGGTCGTTCAGCGCACTGGCGATCACGGGCACGCCGGCGGCCGCGATTTCGCGTGCGACGGTCCAGCCTTCGGTCGCGCCGACCAGCACCAGCTTCAGCGCCGGGAACCATTGCCTCAGCTTCAGGGCGTTGCGAATGTCGTTGCCGCTCTCGACATGAACGAGCAGCGGCATCTTGCCATTCACCACCGGCACCAATGCCGCCGCATCCTCGCGAATGAGCAGCGAGTCCTTGCTGTCGCCGTCATAGCCGGCCGGGTTGCGGGCATAGCGTTGTGCCGCTTCCAGCGAGGCGCGAAACCGAAGATACAACGCCGGGCGGCTGCCGCCCGCTTCCTGCGCGCCGTCCTCGCCCATCTCGACGAACTGGAACGCGCGCGGCACCATCACGGCGTCTGGATCGGCGCCCATGTCGATGACCGCGCCCTGCCCGGCAAAGATCATGTTCGCGGTTGCCGGCGCGACGATCGCGCGAGTGACGCCGCCAACCCTGCTGACCGCGATCGCGGAGACGCGCGGGTTGATGCCCGGCACAACGTCGATCGCCGCCGAATAGGGTGATTTGTTCGCCCGGGTGTCGTTGGTCGGATCGACGCCGTCCACCTCGACCAGGCCGATGCGCGAGAAGCCGGCGACGAAGCCGGGCGCGACCCATTTCCCTGCCGCGTCAATGACGCGCGCGCCGGCGGGCACGGCAACGCCCTGCCCCGCCGCGGCGATACGGCCATCGCGGATCACGACCGTGCCACCCTGGATCGGCGCCGAGCCGTCGCCGAGCGCGACAGTGCCGCCAGTGATCGCGACGGTTTCGGCAAGCGCGGGACTTGCGATCAGGGCGGCGCCCAGAAGGAGGAGCGACTTCACTTGGTATCTCCCTCACCCGGCTGGCCGAGCTCGAAATCGGTCACGGGGCGGCGCTTGGGATCCATTGCGTCGTACATCAGCGCGCCGTCGATCCAGACCTTTTCGGGCCGCGTGTAGACGCTGAACGGATTACCGTTCCACAGCACGACGTCCGCCATCTTGCCCGCCTTCAGGCTGCCGGTGACCTTGTCGATCCCCAGCGCCTTTGCCGGGGTGATCGCCGCCCATTTCCACGCGGCCTCCTCGGACACCTCAAAGCCCGCGCGCTTCGCCGAAGCACGCACCTTGGCGATTTCCTGATTGAGCCGCTGAATGCCGTTAGCGTCGTCCGAATGGATCATCCCGCACGCGCCTGCGCGCTCGAGGATTGCCAGATTCTCGCCGATCGCATCATAGGACTCCATCTTGAAGCCCCACCAGTCCGCCCACACTGCTGCGCAGGTCCCATTGGCCTTGAGCAGATCGGCGATCTTGTACGCTTCCACCGCGTGGTGGAACGTCCCGACCTTGTACCCGAACTCCTTGGCCATATCGAGGACGATGGCCATCTCGTCGGCGCGATAGCAGTGGTTATGGATGATGATCTCGCCGTCGAGCACGCCGCGCAGCGTATCCATCGCCAGATCGCGCGCTGGGGCCTCGCCGCCCTTCTCCTCGTACTTGTCCCAGCGCTTCTTATACTCCTGCGCCTTGGCCCAGGTTGCGCGGTCGAGCGCAATGTTGCCCATCCGCGTCGAAGGCATCCGCCCCTTCCCGCCATAGACGCGCTTGGGGTTCTCGCCGCACGCCATCTTGAGGCCATAGGGCGCGCCGGGGAACTTCATTCCCTGCATCGTACGCGCATAGACATTCTTCAGCGTCACGCTGCGCCCACCGAACAAATTCGCCGATCCGGGCAGGATCTGCAGCGTGGTGACGCCGCCATTGGTCAGCGCGCGGCTGAATCCCGGGTCTTGGGGCCACACACTATGCTCGGCCCAGACCTCGGCGGTCACCGGCCCGCTCATCTCGTTGCCGTCCGAATGCGCCTGCACGCCGGGGCTGGGATAGTCGCCCAGATGGCTATGCACATCGATCACGCCCGGGGTCACATACTTCCCGCGCCCGTCAATCACGCTCGCGCCTTCCGGCGCTGCGATCGTCTGGCCGACTTCGACGATCTTGCCGTCGCGGAACAGCACCGCGCCGTTGTCGATCCGTCCGCCTTCGCCATCGAGGATGGTGACATTGGTCAGCAGCGTCGGCACCCCCGGATAGGCCCTGTAGGTCGAAGGATAGGGATTGTGATCGAACCCCTTGCCCTTGCCCGGTCCCTTCGCTGCCGGCGCGTCCGACGCGGCGCTTTTGGGTTTGTCCTCCGCGCTAGCCGCACAAGCGGCCAGACTCGCGGCGGCGGTGATGCCGATAATGGTGCGGATCAACTCGTACTGCCTCCCTGCTTGTTATCCCCGGCCTCAAAAGCCACCGGTTTCCCTACCGTTAGGAGCGAAAAGCGTTGCGCGCAATTTGGCTATTTGCTCCAACCGTTGCGACAGGGGGAATCGTGTGACGACGGCACCGGCCGCAACGGCCGTACAGAATGAGGTTACCGCTCCTGCGACGGCGACATTTGGCGATCCCGCAAGCGTCGATGCTGCGCAACGCGCTGTCCGCGGCGATTCCTCGATCCAGTTCGATCTCCCTTGGTTTCAGGCGGAAGTGCCCGCTCCGCCGCCGCGCTGGCTGATGGAGCTTATGCAGTCGCTCGGCCGGTTCATCGACTGGGTCGGCGGCGGGTGGAAGGTGCTGATGTGGGCCGCAATCGCGGCCGTGGTGGTCGCGCTCGTCCTCGCACTGTTCCCCGCTGTGCGCGAATGGTTCGCCGCACGCCTGCTCCGCCGGGGAGAGGTCAGGGCTGAACCGGCGCGCTGGGCGCCCGAAGCGGCCGCCGCACGCGCCTTGCTCGACGAGGCCGACCGCCTCGCCGCTTCGGGCCGCTATGCCGAAGCAGTGCGCCTGATCCTCCACCGCAGCATCGAGGATATCGAAAAGTGGCGCGGCGATTCGCTGCGCCCCTCGCTCACCAGCCGCGACATCGCCCGATTCGATGGGCCGGCGTTCGAGAGCCTGTCCGATACCGCGCGCAATGTTTTCCGTCGCATCGTCGCCGACGTCGAGCGCAGCCTGTTCGGCGGCAAATCCCTGGGCGAGCCCGACTGGACGCGCGCGCGCGCCGATTATGCGGGCTTCGCGCTCGGCAGACGATGACCCCGCAATCGGCCAGCCCCTTCCGCACGCGCACCGTGCTGCTGCTCATCGCGGCAGGGCTCGTCCTGACGCTCGGTTTCCTGCTGGTCAGCGGTTACGGCGACCAGATCGATCGCCAGCGCAGCAACACCCCCAGCCCCACCTCGCGCTTTGCCACGGGTTTTCGCGGTCTTAGCGACCTGATCGAGAAGACCGGCGGGACCGTAACGCTTACCGACTATGCCATAGCCGAACCCGGACGCGGGCTGATGATCTTCACGCCCAATCTGCGCACCAAGAGCACCGAACTCGAAGCCGCGCTCAGCGAAGCTGCGGATGAGACTGCGCCTGCGCTGATCGTCCTCCCCAAATGGGGAACTCGCCCGCAAAAGCTGCGCCCGACGCGCGAGGAACGCTTCGCGCCCGTTCCGGAGAATCCGATCGCCGAGATGCTGGCCCCGATCGCCAAGGTCGACGTGCGCCGCACCAAGAACGCGAAACTACGCTACCCCACCAGCCTCGGCCTGCGTCCGTTTGGTTCGCCCGAGATGGTTCAGTCGATCAACGGCGACAAGATCTACCCGCTGATCAGCGCGCCGGACGGCAGCGCCGTACTCGCCGAGGTACCGGGCAGGCACATCTACATCCTCGCCGACCCCGATCTGCTCAACAATCTTGGCCTCGCCGAACGGCAAAACGCCTTTGCAGCGATCGCGCTGATTGCCGCGCTCGACCCCGACAATCCCGGCACGATCGTGTTCGACACGATGCTTCCCTTTGGCGCAGGCGACCGCAACCTCGTCCAGCTGATGTTCGAACCGCCCTTCGTCGGCGTCACCATCGCCTTGTTCCTCGCCGCGCTACTCGCCGGAATCGCGACCTGGGCGCGGTTCGGCCCGCCCCGGCGCGAGCCGCGCACGCTCGCCTTTGGCAAGCGGGCACTGATCGAGAACATCGTTGGCCTCGCCCGCCGCGCTCGGCGCGTGCGCGATGGCGGCGACGCTTATGCCGATTCGGTCCGCGACTGGGCCGCGCGGCGCCTCGCTTTGCCGCGCACGCTGCAGGGCGAGGCGCTGGACGCGCATCTCGACACGCTCCGGACCGACACCCCCTATGCCGCCACGATCGATCGCGTACGCAACGCGAAGACCGAGGCGGAACTGCTCCATGCGGCGCAGAAACTCGACGATTGGCGAAAGGAAGTGAAGGCATGAAGCTGGAAGACGTCCGCACACTCGGCGCGGCGATCGAGGCAGAGGTGGCAAAGGCGGTGGTCGGTCAGTCGACCACGACGCGCCTGCTCACCATCGCATTGCTCTCGGGCGGCCATGTCCTGCTCGAAGGCGCGCCGGGCACCGCCAAGACGCTGCTCGCGCAGAGCTTCGCGCGCACGCTGGGCCTCGAATTCGGACGCATTCAGTTCACCCCCGATCTGATGCCCGGCGACATTCTCGGCACCAGCCTGTTCAACTTCCAGACCTCGACCTTTGAACTCAAGCGCGGCCCGGTGTTCACTGAGCTGCTGCTCGCAGACGAGATCAACCGCACCCCGCCCAAGACTCAGGCCGCACTTCTTCAGGCGATGCAGGAACGCACGGTAACCATCGACGGTGACACGGAAAAACTGTCGGATCACTTCACCGTGGTCGCGACCCAGAACCCGATCGAGCAGCAGGGCGTCTACCCGCTGCCCGAGGCTCAGCTTGACCGCTTCCTGTTCAAGCTGGCGATCGATTATCCCGATGAGGAAGCCGAGCGCGCGATCGTCGCGCAGTACGGCACCCGCACCGGCTCGCCCCGGCCCGAGGACGCGCACCTGACGGCCCCCCGCGCGGCCGC
>CAZBYE010000250.1:0-5025 GCA_964496045.1 uncultured Stakelama sp. | reverse complement strand
AGCATATAGGCGTGAAGCTGGGGGTAGAGTCCGTTCATCAGCCGCAGTGGCTTGAACTGATCCTCGGTGGTCTGGCCGGCGAGGCGGCGGTTCACCTGATCGCGGAACTCCTCGACGCGGCTGGCGACGATCGAGTGGTCATATTCGTCGTATTTGTACATTTCAGATTACCCAGCTGCCGGCATTGGGGTCGGCGGGTTTGAGCGTCAGATCCGGGCGCACGGTCGGGCCGAGCGCGCGGATGCGGTCCTTGATATGCGCCGGGCGCGGGCCTTCGGGGGTTACGGTCGCGTCGATCACATAGGGACCGTTGACGCGGCGCGCGCCTTCTTCGGCATGGGCGATCGCTTCACCCTGATCGCCGACATCGGTGGCATCTTCAACGTGGCGCGACCAGCCATTGCCGGTCCACCAGGTGACATCGCCGCTGGCGAGATCGTTTCCGGTGAGAAGCTTCATGCGTCGAATCCGTGCATCAATTCGGCCTTCTTCGCCCAGTTGGCGAGTTTGTCCTGCGCGTCGGAGAGCGCGACTACCTCGCCCACCACGATGATCGCGGGGCTTTGTACCTTTTCACGCTCGACCATCGGGCCGAGGTCGGCGAGCAGGGTGCGCATCGCGCGGCTGCCTTCGAGCGTGGCGCGTTCGAGCACCGCCACGGGCATCTCGGGGGCGACGCCGTCGCGCATCAGCTTTTCGGCGATGTCGGGGCAGGTCGCGACGCCCATATAGATGACGAGCGTGCGGCCCTTGCCGGCCAGGCCCGACCAGTCCTGCTCGGTCAGGCCCTTGCACTGGCCCGCGACGAACGTCACCGCGCTCGACCAGTCGCGATGGGTGAGCGGGAGCATCGCCTCGGCCGCGCCGCCAAGCGCAGCGCTGACGCCCGGGATGACCTCAACGGGGAGGCCGGCGGCGCGGACCGCCTCAACCTCTTCGCCGCCGCGGCCGAAGATGAAGGGATCGCCGCCCTTCAACCGGACGACGATCGCGCCGGTCTTCACATGCGCGATGATGAGTGCGTTGATCCCGTCCTGCGGCACGGTGTGCTTCGAACGGCGCTTGGCGACGCAGATGCGGTGCGCCTGGGGCGCGAGGTCGAGCACGCGCGGATCGACGAGCCCGTCATGGACGAGCACGTCGGCAGCTTTGAGCGCTTCGACGGCGCGTACGGTCAGCAGGCCCGGATCGCCCGGACCCGCGCCGACCAGAATCACGCGACCACGCGCAGAGGGATCGAGCAGGGAAGCCATGGATGGCAGATGGTCCGTGGTGACGTTTGCGGCAACCGATGGTTGCTTGGGGGAAGCCTAGGGAATCTTTGGGATCGGCTTCGGAACGCCCTCAGGCGGCAAGTTCACGCGCACGCTGGGTCAGGCGCATCGCTTCGTCGATCAGTTCGCCCGCGAACGCCAGATCCTTCTGCGCGACCGCGAGGGTCAGGCAGTTGGCGGCTTCGCGGTGAAGGCGACGGGCACGGGCGAAACGGGAGGAAGCGTCGGGCAGGAAGGTCACGCCGCACATAATCCCTGTGTGGCGCCGGGGTTCCTCGGCTCATCGCATGCCGGGCGGATCAGCGGGCCGCGCGGTTGTTCCGCTTGTCGATGAACATCTCCGCGTCGGCGAGCTGGAGTAGCTCGGCGCTGGGGCGCAGGTCGCTGCTCTCCACCGTGACTGCGCCGACGCTGCACCGAACCGGCCAGTCGGGCCCCATCTCGATTCCGCTCAATGCGGCGCGGAGCCGGTCGAGAAATGTCGGCAGATCGGCGGGGGCGGTCGACGGGAGCAGCAGCACAAACTCGTCCCCGCCGATCCGCGCGATGCGATCGCCTGGCGCTGCGACCTCACTCAGCGCCCGCGCAACCTCGACAAGGCAGGTGTCGCCGCGGGCGTGGCCGAGCAGATCGTTGATGCGCTTGAACGAATCGAGGTCGAGATAGACGAGAGTGAAGACGGTTCCCGATCCGCGCGCCTGCGCACGCGTCCGTTCGAGCCGCTCGTCGAAGCCGCGGCGGTTGAGCAGTCCGGTAAGCGGGTCGCGGGTCGCCTGATGCCGGGCGCGCCGCATCTCGGTGATGTCTTCGATCATCGAGATGAAATAGGCGGGTTCGTCCAGCACATCGCGGATCAGTGCGACGGTGAGCGTGACCCACACGATCCCGCCATCGGCGCGGATGTAGCGCTTTTCGATGCGATAGGTCGACGCCGCGCCCGACAGCAGGCGCATGACCTGCGCCAGATCGGTTTCAAGGTCGTCCGGGTGGGTGATGTGCTGGAAACCGTCCGCCAGCAGTGCTTCGCGCGAATGGCCGGTGATCGCCGCGAACCGCGCATTCACGTCGATGAAGCTGCCGTCGGGGGCGACGTGAGCGATCCCGACCGGCGCATGGTGAAAGCTCGCCTCGAACCGGTCGTGTGCCGCGGCGGAAGTCGGGGGCGAATGCGGCGACGACGCGGGGATGGCGGACTGGAACATCCCCGTCGCCTAAAACGCGACTGGTTAAGGCCCGATTGAGGCTGGCCGCCGAACTCCTAGGAGTCGCGGATGCCCACGCCGATCGACACGCGCGCCTGATCCGCCTCGGACGAGACCACCGGATAGGCGCAATAGTCCGCGGCATAATAGGCACTGGGGCGGTGGTTGCCCGACCAGCCGATCCCGCCGAACGGCGCGGCGGAGCTGGCGCCGTTGGTCGGTCGGTTCCAGTTGACGATGCCGGCGCGGATATTGGCCCAGAACTGGTCGTAGAGCTTGGGATCCTGGCTCACCAGCGACGCCGAGAGACCGTAGCGGGTATTGTTCGCCTCTGCGATCGCTTCTTCAAAGGTCTTGGTGCGGATCACCTGGAGAATCGGGCCGAACAGTTCGAGATCGGGTTTCTCGCGCGCTTCGGTCATGTCGATCAGCGCCGGAGTCACGAAGGGGCGGCCGTCGATCGGGCGTTCCATGTGGCGCAACGGCCTGCCGCCGAGGAAGGAGAGTTCGAGGAAGCTCTCGGTGAGCAGGTCGGCGGTGTCGTTGTCGATCACCGGGCCCATGAAGGGTGCCGGATCTGCATGGGGTTCGCCGATGATGAGGCGGGAGATCAGCTTGTTCACTTCCTCCAGCAGCGGATCGTAGAGCTTTTCGTCGACGATCAGACGGCGCGCGGCGGTGCAGCGCTGTCCGGCGGAGGTGAAGGCGGACTGGATGACAAGGACCGCGGCCGAATAGATGTCGGGCGTCGACCAGACGAGAATCGGGTTGTTGCCGCCCATTTCGAGCGCGAGGATCTTCTCTGGCCTGGACGCGAAGGCGCGATTGAGCGCGATGCCGGTGCGTGCCGACCCGGTGAACAACAGGCCGTCGATTCCGTCATGCGCGGCGAGCGCTTTGCCTTCGTCCGGGCCGCCGATCAGCAGACGGATACAGCCTTCGGGAATGCCCGCGGCGTGATAGCATTCGACGAGGAACGCGCCGGTCGCCGGGGTCTTTTCCGACGGCTTGAACACCACCGCGTTACCCGCGAGCAGCGCGGGGACGATGTGGCCATTGGGCAGGTGCGCGGGGAAATTATACGGGCCGAGTACCGCGAGTACGCCGTGCGGTTTGTGCCGCAGCGCAAGGCGCGTGTTCATCGGCGCATCGATCCGGCGCTGGCCGGTCCGCTCCGAAAGCGCGGTAACCGAGATATCGACCTTGGCGATCACCGTCTCGACCTCGGTCCGCGCTTCCCAGATCGGTTTGCCGGTCTCGCGCGCGATCAGGTCGGTGAAGGCGTCGGATTTCTGCCGGACGACATTGGCGAAGCGGCGCAGCGCCTCGATCCGGTAGGTGAGCGGGCGTGCGGCCCAGTCGGCCCAGCTGGCGCGCGCCATCGCGACCTCGGCGTCGACGTCGCCGATTTGCCTGCGCCACAGAACCGCGCCCGTTGCGGGCTCGGTCGAGATGATTTCGGACCCGGACATTCGTTCTTTCTTCGGATTGGACCCCAAGGATGGAGCCGCTCTAGCATCAAGTGACGGGAGGATACCACCTTAGCGATATGGGTTTGCCTCAAGCGCTTCGCCCATGCGGCGGATTGCCGCGACCTTCGCTTCGAAAGGCCCCCAATCGTCGTCACGGTCGATCGCGGACCAGATCGCCTCGACCTCGTCGATCAGCATTGAACAGGGCTCGGCATCGCTGAAATAGGGATGACTGCGGCCGTCGGGGAGGGGGGCGTAGCCGACAAGCGCGGTGCGGACCTTGTCCCATCCCGGGCCGTAGCCCGCTGGCAGTGCGCCGCTGAACGCATCGAAGAAGAAGCGGTCGATCGGCCATTGGGTGGCGATCAGCGCGTCGTCGATCGCGTCCTTGAGCGCCCAGTCGCGGGTCTCGTCGGGCTCGCCCGGAGCAAGGCCAAGGCGGCGCAGCAGGGGGGCGGCGTAATGGTGACGGTAGCGCGGCTCGAATTGCTCGAGCCGCTCGATCAGCGGTGGCGCATCACTGATCAGGCGCAGCGAGACGGCGAGTTGCGCGACATTCCACAGGATCGCATCGGGCTGGCGGCCATAGGCGTAGAGGCCCGAATGGTCGAAATAGGCGGCAGTGAAGCCGGGATCGAAGGTCGGAGCGAAGCGCCACGGGCCATAGTCAAAGCTCTCGCCCATCACGTTGATATTGTCGGTGTTGAGCACGCCATGGACGAACCCCGCGACCATGTAGCTGGCGGCGAGCGCGGCGGTGCGATCGACCACCAGTTCGAGGAATTGTGCGACCGGGTCGTCGGCGGGTTCGACCCCGAACATCTCGGTCAGGCAATAGTCGACCAGCCGGCGCATATTCTCCGCGTCGCTGAGATAGGCGAGACGCTGAAAGGTGCCGATGCGGATATGGCCGAGGCTCATGCGTACCAGCACCGCCGAGCGGGTCGGCGAGGGTTCGTCGTTGCGCTGGAGGTCCTCGCCGGTTTCGATCAGCGAGAAGCTGCGCGAGGTTCGGACGCCGAGCGCCTCGAGCATCTCGGTCGCCAGCACCTCGCGGACGCCGCCCTTGAGCGTCAG
>CAZBYE010000249.1:0-5025 GCA_964496045.1 uncultured Stakelama sp. | reverse complement strand
GATCCAGGAATGCTCGCGGAACCACTTGGTGATGATGTATTTGGTACCCTTCACCACGGGGCTGCCTTCGTGCAGCGTCGCAGGGTTGGGCGCGCCATCGGGTTTCATGTTGTTCCAGGCAAGCAACAGCCCGCGCTTCGGCGTCACGCGGATGCCTGCTTCCGGAAACCACGTCGCCCCGCCTTCCGCGACGTCGTTGAGGTAGATCATCGTCGTCCAGGTGCGCTGGCCGCCCGATGCTTTCATCGCTTCCCAATAGTCCTGATTCTCGCTGAACCAGTCGTAATGCGGGCGGAATTGCTGGCCGGGCGCGTAGCGCTGGCCCTGCATCGTCTCGCCATGTTCCGGCGGAAGGCCGAGCAGGTTCGCCATCCGCTCGTCGATCGGGCGCACGTCGGATGACCAGCGGTCGAGATCGCAGCTTTCGCTGGTGCGAAACTCGGGGTCTTCAGAAGCAGCGAGTAGCGTCGAGGGACGGCGGTTGACATCGATCAGCCGCATCAGCGTGTCGCATTCGGCATCGCTCAGAAAGCCGGGATAATAATAGATTTGCGCCGCATCGACCTTCGCTTTGCGAAGCGCGGGATTGGCTTCGAGGCGCGTCGTGATCTGCTGGCCGGCGTGTGCGCGGGCGACCGATGCGCCGCCCTGTTTGGGTTTGGGTTTCGCGAAAATGCTCATGGACTCGCAACTTGCCGAGGCCGCGGTGAAACGCAAGAGGCCCGGCCGTTGCCGGCCGGGCCTCCGCGTGACGATCCTCAGTTCACCAGAAGATGTCGTATTCGACGTCGACCACCTCGCCGGTGTAGGTATCCACCAGCAATGCATCGTTATAGTAGCGCACCCAGCGATACGGGCCGTCGGCCGGGGGCAGGCGATAGGTGTACGGGTCGTTGATCCAGTAGTTCGACGAGAACAGCATCGCTCCCAGCGTCAACCCGATCGAGAAGCGCTGATAGCCATAATTGTACCCGCGCGGCGCGTAGTAGCGCGGCAGCCGGTAGACGTTCCGGTTGCGGGCGCGATAGTCGCTCCAGTCGTAACGGCGGTCCTGTCGCCAGCCGCGGTTCCAGTTGCCGCCCCGGTCGCCCCGGTTGCGCCAGTCGCCATCCCGACGGCCATCGCGCCAGTCGCGGCGATCGTCCCGGCGGTCGCGCTGCCAGTCGCGGCGGTTGTCGTCGCGGTTGCGCTGCCAGTCACCGCGATTGTTATCGCGATCGCGTTGCCAATCCCGGCGGTCCTGGTCCCGGTCGCGGCGCCAGTCCTGGCGGCCGTCAGGGCGCTGGCGCCACTGCGGGGACGTGCCTTCGGGCCGCTGGATCTGCGGGCGTTCCGGGCGATCGGGCCGCTGGAAGTCCGGGCGCTCCGAACGATCAGGTCGCTGGAAGTCGGGGCGTTCCGGCCGCTCGGGGCGCTGGAATTGCGGGCGTTCGGGGCGTTCCGGCCGCTGGAACTGCGGCTGCTGCGCACGCTGCTGTTCGCGCTGGGCGCGGAATTGCTCGCGCTGCTGCTGCATCGGGCGCTCGACGCCGGGCTGGCGCTGTTCGCGTGCTTCGCCGCCGCCACGGCCCCGCCATTGGCCGCGTTCCTGCGCAATCGCCATAGTGGGGGTCAGGATGGTCGCACCGATCAGTGCGGCCAGAACAAACTTCTTCATCTCGGTCCTCCGCTCCGGCAGAGCGCCGGCGTTCAGAATAACCCGCTAATGCCCCGAGTCGGCTGACACATGTCTGAATTGCGCTGACAGCATTGCGAAAGGATTCAATCGCTGGCCGCGGGCGCCTGCCCGGCCTCTTCTTCCGGGCCGCTGTCGTCCTCACCGCGCGCCAGTCGTGCCGCGCGGCCGACTGCCTCGATCAGGCGCGGATAGACTCCGCAGCGGCATAGATTGGTGATCGCCGCCGCGATCTCCTCGTCCGACGGATTCCGATTCTTCCGTAGCAGTGCTGATGCAGCCATCACCATGCCGGGGATGCAATAGCCGCACTGGCCGACATTGGCGGCCAGGAAAGCGCGCTGCACCGGGTGCGCCCGATTCTCGGCCAGCCCCTCGATCGTGGTGACGAAGCTGCCCTCGATCGCGCCGATCGTCACCTGGCACGATCGCACCGCAGCGCCGTCGATATCGACCGTGCAAGCCCCGCAATCGCCGGTGCCGCAACCATATTTGGTTCCGGTGAGGTTGGAGGCGTCGCGCAACGCCCACAGCAGCGGTGTTCGCGCGTCGAGCTTATACTGGACGGGCTGGTTGTTGACGGTGAAGCGGGTCATACGACGCGCACATTAGCGCGGTTGCCGTGCGAAACCCAACCCTGCTCAGCGCAGCAGCCATCCGAACATCCGCCGCAACGATGATCCGATCGTGTGGGGAACCAGCCCCGCCTTCACCTCGAGCAACGTGGCGACCATTTCATAATGCTCGGCCATTTCGGCATGGACTCGCTGTCCGCGTTCGGTGTCGGCATGACGGATGCGCCGCCGCTCCTCACGCGCCCGATCGCGAAAGAAGCGGATGTCGCTGGGATAGACCCCGTCCAGTCCGTCCAGATTCTCGTCGCCGCTCATACCATCAGTACGGGCTTGCCGCAGCGATAGCCATCGACGCGGACATGCGCGTTGCCGATGCTCAGGCCCGCGACGCCGAGCAACTGGAACAGCGCCGTTTCCAGCACCGGCGCGACCGAGAGCAGGCGCGCCGCGATCTGGCTCTCGCCGGGCAGACCGATACCGAGATTGAGCGCGCCGAGCAGCGTCACGTCGATGTCGGCCGAGCCGAGTGTGGTGGCGAGCAGCGTCGAGACGCCGTCGGTCGTGGCCACCGACTTGGCCTGGTGCGCGGCGATCTCGGCCTTGGTGAAGGAGAGGTCTTGCCAGTTCGATGCCTCGAGTGCGCCGAGCGCCTTGGCGTCGACCGAGATCAGCAGCGCGCGGACCAGCGGCGCCGGGGGCAGCGCGGCTGCGGTAGCCGGTATCGCGCTCGTGACCGGAAGGTCGGCAATGGCGAGTTTCGCCACCCCGGCGCGGGCACGTACCGCGGCGGTATCGCGCGGGGCGCATGGCACCGCGTCGAGGATCGCGCGCGCGGGCGCCAGTTCCACCGCCAGCGGCACCTTCACGCCCAGGCCGAGCAGCGGCCCGACTTCGGCGATCAGGTTGATCCGCGCTTGCGAGGTGCTGACCTCGATCCCGCCCTTGTCGTTGATCAGCATCCAAGGGCTGGACTGCATCGCCTCGCCGATCTTGATTTCTGTACGCAGCGAAGCGAGGCCGGGAATGCTCGCGCCCAGATCGAGCATAAGTAGATTACCGCGATTGGCGATCGACAGCATCGCGCCGAGCAGATCACTCGCGCGCACCTTGGCGAGCATCGCTGCCGCGCCGGCGCTTCCAGTCGTTCCGGCGCCCCCCATGTCGAGGCCGATCAGGTCGCCCAGCCGGATCGATTTCGGTGTGCCGGCGATCCCCGCGGCGACTGCGCCAAGACCCTGGCCGCCACTCACATCGTCGAGCGCGCGCAGCAGCACGGGCAGCTGGATTTGCTGCGTGAGCAGCTGCTCATACGTCATCACGCCCAGATTGCCCCGGACCGCAACTGCATCGAGGAAGCTGAACAGGTTGAGGTCGACGCTCGCGAGCCCCTGATAGCTGAGCAGCGACAGTCCCACGCTCGACCCGGTGAGGCCCCGGGTCAGGTTGTTGACCAGCCCGTTGTCGAATGTCGCCAGCGACGATCCGATCGAGATCGCGCCCAGATTGCGGCGGCCGGCGACGGCGCTGACCTGCGAGTCGTTGAAGCGCATCCCAAGCGCGCGGAGAAAGTAGCTGGGGTTGGGATAGGTCGCGGTGACACGGACCGAGTCGCCCGACGCGCTCGTGGTGAAGGTTCGCGAGTCGCCGGTGCCCGCGACTGTTCCTGTCGCCACTTGCGCTGCCACGGGCCCCTCCATGTGGTTGGCGGTCAGCACATCGCGGGCGCGTGCATCGGCGGTGGCGAGGTTCTGGACAGCGGAGAGTGCGGCGGCATCTACCGCGCCCTGCATCCGCCGCCGTTCCAGCGCGACCGCGCCCACGTCTACTGCAGCCGCAGTCGCGGCCAACAGGAAGGGGAGGGCCGCGGCGACAAGCATCGTGGCTGTCGCACTGCGGTTGTGCCAAAGCGAACGGCTCATGTCGCAGTCCCCAGAATCGTGCAGTCGCGGGTGATCGTCGATGGCGGCAGCGGCACGAGATTAGAGAAGCCGAAGATCGGCAGCCAGGTCGCGTTGTAGGAGATTCGGACCCTCAGCCGTCCCCCGGCCTGTGCTGTTGCACTGACCTCGGTCAGTCGTTCGGGGCGGACGAGAAAGTAAGATGGCCCGTTCGTATTTACGAAGGTCGTGACCATTGTCTGTCGTTCGGCCAGCGTTTCTCCCGCGATACTATGGCGCGCGGCATCGGCGGCGAGCTGCTGGACCGAATGCGCCGCGCCAAAGTAAAGGCCGTAGCAAATCATGCCCATAAGCATCGAAACAAGTACGGGCAACATGATCGCGAACTCGATGATCGCTGTGCCGCGTCTTTCTGAAACTAGGCGCATAAGTACTGCTCCCTGTTTACAGGAGTGTTTGTACGCCCGGTAGGTTAATGAATTATCGTTCTGGGTAGGGACTAATTTGTATATCGAAAGTTCTGGTCTTCCAAAACGGGAAGCGTGTATTTTAGCCCTTCGCCTGCAGCAGTGCGCTGCGCAGGCAGGTGCAAACCACCTCGTCACGCTGGTTGAGCATGGTGTGCCGGAAGGTGACGATGCCCTGACCGGGGCGCGATTTGGACGGGCGCAGCTCGACCACTTCGGTTTCGGTGCGCAGCGTGTCGCCGATGAATACCGGCTTGGGCATCCGCACTTCATCATAGCCGAGATTGGCGACGAGGGTGCCGAGCGTCGTGTCGCCGACCGAGATGCCGATCAGCAATGCGAAGGTGAAGGTGCCGTTGACGACGATCCGCCCGAACTCGGTCGCGCCGGCATATTCGGCATCGAGGTGC
>CAZBYE010000248.1:0-5042 GCA_964496045.1 uncultured Stakelama sp. | reverse complement strand
CGTGGCTTGCGGCCTTCGGGCCTCTCGACAATGCGAGGAACAAGCTCATGCAGATACTCTTTACCCCCGAAGACGTGACGATCCGCGATGTGCCGCCGACCACCGTGGCGATGATCGAGCATCGCGGCGACCGCGAAGCGCTCGGCGCCACGATTCAGCGCTTCCGCGACTGGAGCAAGGCAGCGGGCCTGTCGCCGGAGACGAACCCCAGCTTCATGGTCTTCCGGTCCGAGCGGAATCCGGCGAACCCGGCCGACTACAGCATGGACCTGTGCGTCGGGACGGATCTGCCGATCGAGCCGGACGACACCTATATGAAGGCCGGTGTGATCCCCGGCGGGCGCTGTGCGGTGCTGCGCTACCCCGGCAATACCAACAATCTCGAGCCCGCTGCGCTCTACCTCTATCGCGAATGGCTTCCGGACAGCGGAGAAGAAGCCCGGGATTTCCCGATCTATTGCCAGCGACGGCTGTCCCTCATTCCGGAGGTGCCGGCCCACGAAGTCATCGTGGAGCTGTTTCTGCCGCTGAAATAGGGCCCCGGTGGCGGCTCACTCCGGAATGACGATCTCGCTACTCGTCTTGACGCGGTCGAGTGCGATCAGGCTGCGGAAGCTCGCGACTGCTTCATTCGCGTTGAAGAGGCGGCGGGTGAGCGCCTCATAGGCCGGCATGTCGGGTGCGACGATCACCAGCACGAAGCTGATTCCGCCGGTCACGTAATAGCATTGTTGGACCTCGGGTGTGGCATTGAACAGCATGCGGGCAGCGTCGGCGGTTTGCTGATGCTCGTTGACCATCTGGACTTCGACGATCGAAGTGATGGTCATCGCGACCGCATGCGTGTCGACGATGGCGACGTTGCGCTGAATGATACCGGCATCCTCCATCGCCGCGATGCGCCGCTGCACTGCGGCGGGGGAGAGGTTCACCGTTTCGCCGATCCGACGCTGGGGTGTCTTGTTGTCGCGCTGAAGGATCCGCAGGATCGCGCGGTCGAAACTGTCCAGCGTGCGCTTCGCGGTGGTCGATCGGGTCATAGCCGGGTTTTTGTTGCATTTTGTGCCCCGATCAAGGGCGCAAATCCCGCCAATTCGCCGCTATTCCCCGCCGATCGCAAAGCATGAGGTCGATCATGGAGCTAGCCGTCGTGTCGCCGTCCAACACCCGCTTGGGCATCATGTTCGGCATGGGCGCCGGCGCCTTATGGGGGCTGGTCTTCCTGGCGCCGGAGCTGGCGGGACAGTTCTCGCCGCTCCAGCTCGCGATCGGCCGCTACCTTGCCTATGGTCTGTTGTCCGCTGCGCTGATCGCGCCGCGGTGGCGCATGCTGACGGCGATCCTCAGTCGCCACGACTGGTTCGCGCTGGCGTGGCTCTCGCTGGCGGGAAACACGCTCTATTACGTCCTGCTATCGGCGGCGGTGCAGAATGGCGGGATCGCGATGACTTCGCTCGTCATCGGCTTCTTGCCCGTAGCGGTGACGATCATCGGCAGCCGCGAGTCAGGGGCGGTTCCGCTGCGTCTGCTAGCGCCGTCGCTGCTGCTTTGCACTGCCGGGGTCGTCTGTATCGGCTGGCAGGCGTTGGCGGCGCCTGCAGTGGGGGCAGCGCAGTTGACCGGGCTGCTCTGCGCGATCGGCGCGTTGGTGTCCTGGACGGCGTTTGCAGTGGGCAACAGCCGCTGCCTCGCGCGGCTCGATCAGGTTTCGGCGCAGGACTGGAACTTGCTGATCGGCTTAGTCACTGGCGCTCAGGCGGTGGCGCTGATCCCGGTGACCCTGTCTTTCGAACCGATCGATCATGAGGCGGCTGCGTGGCTTCAGCTGGCAGGTGTTTCGATCGGGGTTGCGTTGCTCGCGTCGATCGTCGCCAACGCGCTGTGGAACCGGATGAGCCGGTTGTTGCCGCTTACTATGGTCGGGCAGATGATCCTGTTCGAGACGCTGTTTGCGCTGATCTATGGCTTCCTGTGGGAACAGCGGCTGCCGCTCCCGCTGGAGATCACCGCGTTCGGGCTCGTGGTGGCGAGCGTCCTGTCTTGCATCGCTGCGCATCGACGGCACGACGCCCTTGCTGTGGCGCATTGACGGGGCCGCCGTCCCGAAGGCTGGCGGCCCTCAATCCTCAGCCTTCCGAGGGAATGGTGTTGACCATCCACGGAATGCCGAACTTGTCGACCAGCGAGCCATAGCCCGGCGACCAGAAGGTCTCGGCGAAGGGCATGATGACGCGGCCGCCGTCGGACAGCGCGTCGAACCAGCGCTGCGCCTCGCCCTTGTCCTCACTGTGCAGCGTGACGTCGAAGCCGTTCTTGGGCTTGTCGATGTTGGGTGCCCATTCGATGTCCATGTCGGCGCCCATCATCGACTGGTCGCCGACATCCATCCAGCAGTGCATCAGCCAGTCCTTCTTGTCCTCGGCGACCGGCATTTCGGGCGGGGCGTCGCCATAGGGCATGGCGGCGGTGATCGTGCCGCCGAGCACCCTGGCGTAGAATTCGAATGCTTCGCGGCACTGGCCCTGAAAGCTCAGGCTGGTCACGATTTTCATGACAGGCTCTCCTTGGTTCGGCCGCCTCGCGCGGCGCTGCCGGACTATAGACGCTCAAGCTGCATTTTGGTGGCAGCAGGCCAAAGAAAAGGGCCGCCGTCCCGAAGGACGACGGCCCTGTTTCTCTGGTCCGGTCTCGACCTCAGCGGCGCGCGCGGCGCTTGAACTGGTCGAGGCTGACGACGTTGGTAGGGCGCTCGATCGCGATGCCCGAATAGAGCGTCGCCATCGGCTCGTCGGTCACTTCATGGACGATGTCCGAGCCGAAGCCGTTGAACGCGGTGCGCATCGCGCAGCCATAGGCGCCGAGCATGCCGACTTCGATATAGTCGCCCGCTTGCACGTCCGCCGGCAGCTCGAACGGACCCGCCATGTGGTCCATGTCATCGCAGGTCGGGCCGTAGAAGCTGAACTCAGCGGTCTCCGCATCGACGCCTTCACGCAGCAGCGTGACCGGGAAGCGCCAGCCGACATGCGCCGCATCGAACAGCGCGCCATAGGCACCATCGTTGATGTACAGCTCGTCGCCGCGGCGCTTTTCGACGCGCACGATCAGACTGCTGTACTCGGCGCACAACGCCCGGCCCGGCTCGCACCACAGCTCCGCGCTGTACGAGATCGGCAGATTCTCGAACGCGTTGTGGATCACGCCGAAATAGGCGTCGAGCGGCGGCGGCTCCATGCCCGGATAGGTCGAGGGGAAGCCCCCGCCGACATCGACGATGTCGACCGTGACCGACGAGGCGACGATGGCGACGCGAACGCGCTCCATTGCCTCGGCATAGGCCGCGGGGGTCATCGCCTGCGAACCGACATGGAAGCAGATGCCGAGCGCGTCGGCGGCCTGACGGGTCGCGACGAGCAGCTCTGCCACATCCTCGGGCTCAGCGCCGAACTTGGCGGCGAGGCTGAGCTTCGAATGATCCGACGACACGCGGATGCGAACACACAGGTTCAGATCCTGCGCGCCACGGGTGGCACGGACGATCTTCTCCAGCTCGTCCATCGTGTCGAGGCTGAAGGTGCGTACGCCATGGACGAAATACGCTTCCTCGATCGCTTCCTCGGCCTTGACCGGGTGCATGAAGCACAGGACGGCCTTGGGCAGGGCGCGGCGCGCCATGCGCACCTCACCGATCGACGCGACGTCGTAATGCGTGATTCCGGCGTCCCAGAGGATCTGGAGCAGTTCGGGAGACGGGTTGGCCTTGACGGCATACATCGTCGTCCCCGGAAACTTCTCGACGAAGAATCGGGCTGCTCGCTTTGCTGCGTGCGGACGGACGAGCGTTACCGGCTCGACGGGACGAAGGGCTTTCGCTAGCCCGAGCGCGCTATGATGCTTGTGCAACTCAAGGGACCTCCAATTGCCTTGCGGCATACGGTGAAAACACTGCCTTGCGGTGGAAGTCCCATGGGGCAGCGGAGGGGTCATTTAGGGTCGGTACCCCCCCTTGTAAAGTGATTCCGGGACCGAATTAATGATGCGGGGTGATGCGTGACGATATTGCGACAACCGACTCGGGCAGGTGTGCGGGATGCAGCGGCAAAGGTGGCGGCGATTTTGCCGCCGACCCCGCTGCTGGTGGCGGAAATCCGCGGGATTCCGGTGATGTTCAAGGCCGAGTGCCTGCAGCCGATCGGCGCGTTCAAGATCCGCGGCGCGTGGCACCGGCTGACCGCGATCGATCCCGAGCATCGCGACAAGGGCGTCGTTGCCTTCTCGTCGGGCAACCATGCGCAGGGCGTGGCATGGGCGGCGAAGCGACTCGGTATCCCCGCGGTGATCGTGATGCCGGCCGATGCCCCTGCCGCGAAGCGCGATTCGACGCTGGCGCTGGGCGCCGAGGTCGTCGCCTACGACCGGATGAAGGAAGATCGCGTCAAGATCGCCGGGCATCTCGCCCATGCCCGCGGCGCGACGCTGGTTCCACCGTTCGACGATCCGTGGATCATCGAGGGGCAAGGCAGTATGGCGATTGAGGTGCTGACGCAGGCCGCCGAGATGCGGCTGCCCGATCCGGGCAGGATCGTGGTGCCATGCGGCGGCGGCGGGCTGGCGTCGGGGGTGACGCTGGCGCTGCCCGAGGCACAGACCACGATCGTCGAGCCCGAAGGCTGGGACGATATGTGCCGCAGCCTCGCCAATGGCTGGATCGAATCGAACGGCGATTCGCCGCCCCCCACGGCATTCGACGCGCTGACGACCTTCCAGGCCACGCAGTGGAGGGCCTGGTACACGGAGCGCACCACCGCTGAGGATGTTGTGCGCAACTGGAGTGCGGATCTGGTACCAGAGGATCCCTACATCAGCGGCTGACCGCAAATACCTGAAATGACAGGTCCCCCGGAGCGCAACAGCGCCTCTGGGGGACCTGCTTTTCATTGGAGAGTGGTCAGGCCGCTGTCAGCCTGAGCGTTGCCTGCGCACGTCCAGCACGTCGCGGACGCGAACGATGGCTTGCGCGGACATGACCCCTCCTCCGCAAT
>CAZBYE010000247.1:0-5082 GCA_964496045.1 uncultured Stakelama sp. | reverse complement strand
CCCGCGGTTTTAGCGCAACACCCCCTCCCCCGGCACGGCCGAGCGCGCCTCGACTTAGTCGGGGCATTGCGTGTGGTAGGCGGTGGTGAAGTGGAAATCGTGGCGCGGGCACCAGCGCCGCGCCGCCACACACACCGGGCCCTCGGTCGCCGGATGCACCGCATGCGGCGAGAAATCGTCGAGCAGGTCACCGATCGTCCGGCTGCGCACCATCGCGAGACGGATCTCGGGATACGTCGGGCACGGCACCGAGTAGAAGAGGTCGGGCGAGATCACGAGCACTTTGTGCCCCTGCGCCTCCAGCACCTTGCGCACCGACAGGAGCGTACGGACGACACCGTTCACCTGGGGCTCCCAGGCGTCGGTCACGATCGCGATCCGCATCTCTTCCTCGATCAAGCTGCTGCCAGCGCCTCGACCCGTTGAGGGTCGAGGTGCTCGCGTGCTGCGATCTCGTCGGCCCAATGGAGAATCTCCATCCGGCCATCGTAGTGCTCGACCAGCGCGGTGCAACCCTCCACCCAATCGCCGTCGTTGTAATATTCGATTCCGTCGATCGTGCGCATCTCGGCGGTGTGGATATGTCCGGCGATCACCCCGTCCACGCCCCGTGCACCAGCTTCCTTCGCAACGATTTCTTCGAAACCACAGATGAATTCGACCGCGTTCTTCACCTTCAGCTTGGCGTGCTTGCTCAGCGACCAATAGGGCAGCCCACGCCAGCGCCGGTATTTGTTGCACCAGCGGTTGAGCGCCATCACCGCGGTGTAGGCGGCGTCGCCCAGATGCGCGAGCCAGCGGTGCGACATGGTGATCGCGTCGAATTCGTCGCCATGCAGCACCAGCAGGCGACGGCCGTCGGCGGTCTGGTGGATCGCCTGACGCTTGATCTCGACCCCACCGAAATTGAGGCCGGTGAACTGGCGAAAGATTTCGTCATGGTTGCCCGGGACGTAGATCACACGCGCGCCGCGCTTGGCCCGCTTGAGCACTCGCCACACGATGTCGTTGTGCGCGGCTGGCCAGTAGAACTTCTTCTTGAGCTGCCAGACATCGATGATGTCACCGACGAGGTAGATGGTATCGCTGTCGACATGGTCGAGGAAGTCGATCAGCATCTCCGCGTTGCAGCCGCGCGTGCCGAGATGGATGTCGGAAATCCAGATCGTGCGATACTGCTTGCGCCCGCCGATCACCCGTTCGGGGATCGCCGGGTTGGCAGCCGTGAAATCCGCGAGATCGGTGACATGTCCGTCGAACGGAAGCCGAGTGATCGTGGCCATATGCGCCCCGCAACAAGTCCTTGCCCGGGGCGCTAATGGCTGTGGAATGTTACAGTGGCGTGCGTTCCGGCGTCATCGCGCTGTCATGCGGTGATGGGAATATACCCCTTCAGCCCTTCGACCCGCGCAATCCATGCCCGCACTGCCGGCCAGGGCGACAGTTCGAACCCGCCCTGCTCGGCGACATGGGTATAGGCGTAGAGGCAGATGTCGGCGACGCTCGGTCCAGCCCCCACCAACCAGTCGCGGTTCGCCAGATGCTCGTCCATCAGCTTGAGCGCGGCGTCGCCGCCGTCGCGCTTGCCGGGCAGCAGCGCGCGCTGAAGGTCGCTCAGATTGTTCTCCCCGACCCAGCCCATCCAGAAGCGGACCGTGGCGATATTGGGTTCGTGGTTATATTGTTCCCAGAACATCCAGCGCAGCATGTCCGCGCGATCGAACGGATCAGCGGGGATCAGGTCTGTGCCGTCGGCGACGTAGAAGGCCGCAGCGTTGCTTTCGGGCAGGAAGCGATCCCCGTCCTGCAGCACCGGGATGCGTCCGTTGGCGTTGACATTCCTCAGGAACGCCGCGGTCCGCGTCTCCCCCTTGAGGATGTCATATTCGCGCCGGTCGAGCACCTTGCCGGCCAGCGCCGCGGCGAGCCGGATCTTGTAGCAATTACCCGACGCGGCATACTCATGCAGGATCAATGTGGTCATCGGCCTTCCCCCAAATCGGTGCGCGGTCGCGCTGTCGGCGCCGCTAGGACAATCCCTGTCGCGAGCAAGCCTCCATCGACGCACCGCCATCCGGTATCGACATACGCATTCGATCCGCAACTACCTGCCCGGGCATAACGGGGCGTATAGCGGCGACAAAGCCCCCGAATGCCGAAATCCAACATACGTATTCACTTGCCCCCTTCGCTTTACGCCGGGGAAGGTCCTTCCTATCGCGCAACAGCCTGCCGGCGGGAGACCGGACGGCCCTTGGGAGGAAGCGGATGGCGAAACTGGATAGCAGCCGGCTGCGGGCCGCGATCGCTCTTGCGCTGGCCGTGATGAGCCTCGTTTACGCGGCCGCCGCCGAGGCAGCCCCGCGCCTCGTCCGCCACGCGGCCTTCCCGTCCAGCCATGTGAGCGCCCGCGACATCACCGTCTGGCTCCCCGACGGCTATCGCGAAGATGGACCGCCGCTTCCGGTGATTTACATGCAGGACGGGCAGAATCTGCACGAGGGCGCGCGTGCATTCGGCGGGCAGAGCTGGAATGTCGGGGAAACCGCCGCCCGCCTGATCCGCGAGGGCAAGATCCCGCCGGTCATCATCGTCGGCATCGACAATTCGGGCGCACGGGGTCGCGAATATCTGCCCCAGCGTATCTACGATCTGCTGCCCGAGAGCAGCCGCACGATGATCCGCAACGGCTGGGACGGCGCGCCACAATCGGATGCCTATCTCAAATTCCTCGTCCGCGAACTCAAGCCGTTCGTCGACGCGCACTACCGCACGCGGACCGACCGCTCGGGAACCTTCGTGATGGGATCATCGATGGGCGGGCTGATCTCGCTCTATGCCCAGATCCAGTACCCGGAAGTGTTCGGCGGCAGCGCCTCGCTGTCGATGCACTGGGTGCTGGGCAATTCGGGCAAACCGCTGCCCGAGGCGCCGCTCTACACCGGACAGGTGCTACGCGCGTTCGAGACCTGGGTCGCACTGGCGCATCTCTCGCCGAAGCGGCACCGCATCTATATCGACCGCGGCACCGAGACGCTGGACGCGCGCTACACGCCCTATAGCGCGCCGTTCGAAGCGTTCATGCGCCGTGCGGGTTGGGGCGAGGCGTTCAGCAGCCGCATCTACCCGGGCACCGGCCATAGCGAGAAGGCGTGGGCCGCGCGGCTCGCCGATCCGCTGACTTTTCTGCTTGTGCCCGACAACACCTCCGAAGTCCGGGCGGAAGCTGACCGCCTTGCCCAGAGCCGCACGGCGCAGGCGCCCGATGCCTATCTGCTCGACAGGTTCCGCAGCGCCGACGTCGTGCTGCTCGGCGAGGACCACGCCGTCAAACAGAGCGTCGCCTTCGTCATGAACGCCATTCCAAAACTCTACGCTGCGGGCGTGACCAACCTGGTCATGGAATTCGGCGCGGAGGAAGATCAGGCGAAGCTCGACCGGCTGGTGACCGCGCCCGACTATGACGCGCAAGCCGCCCGGCAGCTCATGTTCAACTACAACGTCATGTGGAGTTGGCAGGACTATCGCGACCTCCATCGCGCGGTCTGGGCGTTCAACCGCGGGCTTCCCAAGGGCAAGCCACCGTTCCGCATCGTCAATATGAGCTATGTCTTCGACTGGAGCGGCTTTACCGGAACCCGCACCCCCGAGACGCTGCGCCAGGTCTTTCCGCGGGGGATGGTCGACCAGTTCCGCGCCGAACGCATCGCGCGCGAGGTGCTGGACAAGGGGCAGAAGGCGCTGGTGCTGACCGGTACCCTCCACGCCTTCACCCGCTTCGCCGCGGGACAGACGCAGAGCGACGGCGATGGCTTCTGCCAGCGCACCGCCAACGCGCTCGGCAACCGGCTGCACGCCGCCTATGGCACGCGGGTCACCAATGTGATGCTCCACCAGTCGCTGCCCGCCCTGCCCGGCCGCCGCGATTTCTTCGAGCAGCCGGGCGACGGCGCGGTCGAGCGGATCATGCGCCTGAATGGCAATCGACCCGTAGGGTTCGACCTGCGCGGGGCCCCGATGGGGTCGATCCGCGACTATAGCTATTACGGGATCTGCGACCGCGACCTCACGCTCGCCGACCTGTTCGACGGCTATATCTTCCTTGCGCCGTTCAGGGATCTGCGCGCCGCGACGCCGGACGCCGGTTTCGTCGACGAAGCCAATCTGGCGCGCGCGATCGGGCAGTTTCCCGACCCCGACTGGTCGCCGCGTCCGGCGAACCTGGAACAGGCCCGCGCGCACCTGCTCGACATGGCAAAGCAGATCGACGCGCGCTACGCGACGCTCGCAGACTAGGCCCCGGTCACCAGCACGATCTTGCCCATATGCGCGCCGCTTTCCATGTGGCGATGCGCCTCGGCCGCCTCGGCGAGCGGGAAAGTCCGGTCGATCACCGGCTTCAGCCTCCCCGCTTCGACATGCGGCCACACGTTGCGCGACAGCTCGTCCGCCACCAGCCCCTTGAACGCCACGTCGCGCGCGCGCAGCGTCGATCCGGTCAGCGTCAGGCGGCGGCGCATGATCTCGAACACCGGAACGGTCGCCTGCATCCCGCCCTGTGCCGCGATCGAGACGTGGCGCGCATCATCGGCCATACACCTGATGTTGCGCGCGACATAGTCGCCCCCGACCATGTCGAGCACCACATTCACGCCACGCCCCTCGGTCAGGTCCTTGACGCGCGCGACGAAATCCTCGGTCTTGTAGTTGATCGCATGATCGGCGCCGTGCGCAAGGCACGCTGCGACCTTGTCGTCGCTGCCCGCGGTCACGATCACCTTGACGCCGAACAGCTTGCAAAGCGAGATCGCCATCGTACCGATCCCACTGGTGCCGCCGTGCACGAGCACCGTCTCGCCCTCGGTCGCGTAGCCGCGCTCGAAGAGATTGGTCCACACGGTGAAGAGCGTCTCGGGGATCGCCGCGGCTTCGACCATGGTCAGCGCTTCGGGCACCGGCAGGCACTGGCCGTGCGGCGCGACGCAATATTCGGCATAGCCGCCGCCTGCGACCAGCGCGCAGACCGGCTGGCCGATCAGTTCCTCGGGCACGTCTGCGCCCACCGCGACGATCTCGCCCGCG
>CAZBYE010000246.1:0-5084 GCA_964496045.1 uncultured Stakelama sp. | reverse complement strand
CTGGTGTTCGGGGTTGGCGCCGCGGAGCTTCTCGGAGCCGCGCTCCTGATCGGTACCGGCCTCTATTTCCTCGGTCAGAGCTGGTCCGGCGCGCTGGGTCTCGGTCTTGCGCTTGCCCTCTCGTCGACGGCGCTGGTCCTGCCCATCGCGGGCACGACCAGCGCGGTCGGCCGCTCGGCCTTCGCGATGCTGCTGTTCGAGGATCTGGCGCTGGTGCCGATCATCTTCCTGCTCGGCGCGCTCGCACCCGCCGCAGGGGACGTTGGTATCAGCGAACTGGCCGTCGTGTTGGGCCGCAGCGCAATCGTCGTCGCGATCCTCTATATCGGCGGCCGTCTCTATCTCCCGCGCCTCTTCGCTCAGGCGGCCCGCACCAAATCGCCCGAGCTGTTCCTCGCCGCCAGCCTGCTGGTCGTCATCGTCGCCAGCATGGCCACCACCGCGGTCGGCCTGTCGCCTATCGTCGGCGCGTTGCTTGCAGGCCTGCTGATCGCTGAGACCGAATATCACAGCGAAGTCGAAGTCATCACCGCTCCCTTCAAGGGGCTCGCGCTGGGTGTTTTCCTGATCACCGTCGGGATGCGTCTCGACCTGCGCATGGTGATGAACGACTGGCCGCTGCTGCTTGCGGCGATCCTGGGGGTCATGGGGATCAAGGTCATCGTGACCATCGCGTTGCTCAAACTGTCGGGCGCACGCACCGGGACCGCGGCCGAAGCAGGCGTGCTGATGGCAAGCCCGTCCGAAACCACGCTGATCGTGCTCGGCGTCGCGGCGACCGCGGGCCTGATCCAGCCATCGACCGCCGCCTTCTGGACCACCGTCACCGCGATCGGCCTGACCATCACCCCGCTGCTTGCCAAGGCAGGCAGCTTTGCTTCACGCAAGCTGGAAGAACGCGATCTGGACGCGGATATCGCCGCCAATCCCGAAATCATTCCGGGCGGGACGGTCATCATGGGGTTCGGTCGGGTCGGCCGCACCGTTGCCGATATGCTCAAGGCGCACGGCAAGCCCTATATCGCCGTGGACGCGGATATCGATGGCGTCGCGCAGGCGCGGCGAGAGGGCTATACGGTCATGTTTGGCGATGTTGCGCGCAGCGAGCTGGTCGACCGGCTCAACCTCGGCCATGCCGACGCGCTGATCCTGACGATGGACGACCCGGTCCTTACCGTCCGCCTGACCCGCCGGGTCCGCAGCTGGGTATCCGATATTCCGATCATCGCCCGCGCCCGCGACGCAGCCCATGCGGCCGAGCTCTATAAGGCAGGCGCCACCGACGCCGTGCCGGAGACCCTCGAAAGCTCGCTTCAGCTTTCCGAAGCCGTGCTGGTCGATCTCGGCGTTGCGGTTGGCCCGGTGATCGCGTCGATCCACGAGAAGCGCGATCAGATGCGCCAAACGATCAAAGAGGCGGCCAACCTCGAACGTGAGCCCCGCCTTCGCCGCGTGCGGAAGAAGGAAGCGGAGGCCTAGGCCATCCGCCCCCGCACCACGCGTTCCAGCACTGCGAGCGGCATCGCGCCCTTGCGCAGCACCTCGTGGAACTGGCGCGGATCCCAATTGGCGCCGGCCTTTGCTTTGGCCTCGTCACGTAGTCTGACCCAGACGGTGTGCCCGATCTTGTAACTGCACGCCTGACCCGGCCAGACGGTGTAGCGATCGATCTCACCCTGACTGCGACCGCGGGCGATACCGGTCGTGGCGATGAAATAGTCGGTCGCCTTCTCGCGGCTCCAGCGCTTGGCGTGCATCCCGCTGTCGACCACGAGGCGCGTGGCGCGGAACAGCAGCGACTGGAGATAGCCGACCTGCCCCAGCGGATCGCCCTCATACATCCCCATCTCGTCGGCCAGCTGCTCGGTATAGAGCGCCCACCCCTCGCTATAGCCGCTGAAGCCGCCGCGACGGCGGATCAGGGGTATCGCCGAGGATTCGAGCGCCAGCATCACCTGAAGATGATGGCCCGGCACCGCCTCGTGATAGCTCAGCGTGGCGAGGCCGAATTTGGGCCGGTCGAACGTATCGCGCAGGTTGATATAGTAGATGCCCGGGCGCGAGCCATCGAGCGTCGCGGCCTGATAATAGCCGCCCGGCGCGCCCGCCTGAATCGACGGCGGCACGCGGCGGACTTCGACGGGTGCCTTGGGCAAGCTCGCGAACTGTTCGGGCAGCCGCTTTTCCATCGCGCGCACCTGCGTGCGCAGCGTCTCGAGCAGCGCTTCCCTGCCCGGATCGGTATTGGGAAAGAGCTGATCGGGCCGCTCGTTGAGCGCCACCAGACGCGCACCCACCGTCCCGTCGCTGATCCCCTGCGATTTCAGGATCGTGTCGATCCGCGCACTGATCTCTGCGACCTGCTCAAGGCCGAGCTTGTGAATCTCGTCGCCGGTCATGCGCACGGTCGTCGCGGCCTCAGCGGCTGAGGCATAATAGGCCTCACCATCGGGCAATCGCCACACACCCGCGTCATGCGACGCCCTGGAGCGCAATTCCGTGACAAGCGCACGCTGGCGATCGAGCGCGGGGAAGATCTTCTCGGCAACGATCTTCGCCGCGGTGGCGGCGCGCTCGGGCGGCAGGTTCGCACCCTTGAGCTTGGCCGCGAAGCCGGTCACCAGCCCCGTTTCCGCTGCCGGCTTCTCACGCAATGTCGTGAACTGCTTGAGCGTGGTGTCGAGAATATAGTCGGGCGCGAACACGCCGCGCGCGGCATCGTCACGCTGACGCGCAGTCTCCTGATCCAGCACCGTCGCGAACGCGCCGAGACGCGCCAGATAGGCGTCGGCGTCGACGGCGTCCTTCACCCGGTGCTGGGTGTCGAGGAAATCGGGAACCTCGCGATATGCGCCGCTCAGCTGGCTGAGGCGGAAGGGCACGAAACGGCCACCGCTGTCGCCATAGGTGAACTGCTCGCGGCCCGCGATGCTGCGCTGGAGCTGATAGGTCAGCACATCCTGATCGAGCCTGGCATCCTCGCCCAGCGTCGCCGGGGCGAAGGCCCGCACCGCCGCCAGCTCACGCTTCGACCGGGCGAGGTCGCGCGCATCGTCCGCCGGCGCGCGCCCCGAAAGCTGCGACTTGAGCGCCGCATTCTTGCCCGTGTCGAGACCGAGCGAGGTCGCGCCTTCGGGGTTCTCCGCCAGCCTGTCCTCGAAGATCTTGTCGAGCAGCACGCGGAACTTAGCGTCCTGTCCACCCGCTGCCGGTTTCCCCTGGCGTGCGGTTGCAGGCAGCGCGGCGACCAGCGCCGCAGCGCCGGCCGAACCCATGAACGAACGGCGGCGCATCGGCATCGGTCTTGTCACTCCATCAGATCAGTTGTTGAGCGCGGGCACCTGGCGCACGCAGGTCGCCAATGCACCTGTGGTCGCGCCGTCCTGCGCGCGTAGCCGCGCCTCGGCCGCAGCCGCGTCGCGCGTGACCTCTGCCTCCACGGCCTTGGCGGTCTTGCCCGCGCCGCGGCCGGCATCGGACGCCGCCATGCCCCAGAAGATCACATGATCGAACAGTGCAGATTCCTGCGGCGTGCCCTTGCCGATCTTGGCGGCGGCAGTGGTCAGCGCGGCGCAACGCAGTGCGTCGGGATAAGGCGGCAGCTTCTGCGCCGAAGCGCCGGAGCTTGCGAACAGGACCGCGGCGGCAGCGGCGGTCAGGAAAACACGGTCAGGCAGCTTCTTTCTCCTCGGCAAGCGCCCCCTTCACGGCTTCGATTGCGGCCGGGCCGTTTTCGCCCTCCGGTCCGCCACCTTGCGCCATGTCCGGGCGCCCGCCGCCGCCCTGTCCGCCGAGCGCGGCGACACCACGCTTGACGAGCTCAACGGCGCTCAGGCTTCCGGTCAGGTCGTCGGTGACGCCGACCGCAATCGCTGCACGCCCTTCATTTACCGCGACAAAAGCTACCACACCTGAACCGATCCGGCCCTTGGCCTCGTCCACCGCGCCGCGCAGCGCCTTGGGATCGAGCCCGTCGAGGATCTGGCCGACGAAGTTGACGCCGCCGACCTGTTCCGGGCCGGCAGGCGCAGCCGCACCGCCGCCGCCGAGCGCCAGCGCCTTCCTGGCCTCCGCCAGTTCCTTCTCGAGCTTGCGGCGTTCATCGACCAAAGCCGCGATGCGCCCAGGCACTTCGTCGGGTGAGGCCTTGAGCGTCGCCGCGACCTCACGCAGCTTGGCATCGCGATCGGCCAGCCACAGCCGCGCGGCTTCGCCGGTCAGCGCCTCGATCCGGCGCACACCGCTCGACACCGCGCTTTCGCTCACGATCTTGAAGATCGCGATATCGCCGGTGGCGCGGACATGGGTGCCGCCGCACAGCTCGACCGAATAGCGCTTGTCGGTGACGCGGCCCATCGAGAGCACGCGGACCTCGTCCCCATATTTCTCGCCGAACAGCGCCAGCGCGCCCGCCGCCACCGCATCGTCCGGGGTCATCAGCCGGGTGCTCACGGCCTCGTTCGCACGGATTTCGGCATTCACATCGGCCTCGATCTCGGCAATTTCCTGCGGCGTCAGCGCCGAGGGGTGCGAGAAATCGAAGCGGAAGCGATCGGGCGCCACCAGGCTGCCCTTCTGGGTCACATGCCCGCCGAGGCGGTTGCGCAGCGCTGCGTGCAACAGGTGCGTGGCGGAGTGGTTGGCGCGGATGGCATCGCGGCGTGCGACATCGATCGCCAGCTTCACCGTATCGCCGACCGCCAGTTCGCCGCTCTCGATCGTCGCATGATGCGCGTGAAGGCGGCCCAGCGGCTTGCTGGTGTCGCTCACCGTTGCGGTCACCTTGTCGCCGCTGATGACGCCGGCGTCGCCCATCTGGCCGCCGCTTTCGCCATAGAAGGGGGTCTGATTGGTGAGGATGAAGACCTCATCGCCCTGCCCGGCCTTCTCGACCCGTGCGCCGTCCTTGATCAGCGCGACCACCTGGCCCTCGCCGTCGGTCGCGGCGTAGCCGGTGAATTCGGTTCCGCCCAGCCCCTCGGCGATGTCGAACCAGACATTCTCCGAAGCCTTGGCCCCCGGACCCCTCCCCCGCGCCAACACCGGAAAGCCGCCGTGGAGGGAAAAGTTGTAAACCCCGTGGG
>CAZBYE010000245.1:0-5084 GCA_964496045.1 uncultured Stakelama sp. | reverse complement strand
GTCAGGATGATCGAGCGGGCGCCGGAACAGACGCGGACGAGGTCGCGCGGGATCTGCGGGTCGCCGCGGACGACGCCCTCGGCGCGGCCCAGATCGACCACGATGTGGCCGAACTCGACGCGCTTTACCACGCCGGTGATGATCTCGTTGACGCGGTCCTTGAACTCTTCGTGCTGGCGCTCGCGCTCGGCGTCGCGGACCTTCTGGAAGATGATCTGCTTCGATGCCTGCGCCTGAATGCGGCCGAATTCGATCGGAGGCAGCGGATCGACGATGAAGTCGCCGACCTTAGCGTCCTTCTGAAGCTTCTGCGCGCCCTTGAGGTCGACCTGCTTGAAATAGTCGTCGACGGCCTCGACCACCTCGACCACACGCCACAGGCGAAGGTCGCCGGTCTGCGGATCGAGCTTGGCGCGGATATCGTTCTCGATTCCGTAGCGGTTCTTGGCGGCGCGCTCGATCGCGTCCTCCATCGCCTCGATGACGATGGCCTTGTCGATCATCTTCTCGGACGCCACCGAGTTCGCGATCGCGATCAGCTCGGCCTTGTTGGCGGAAATGGCGGTGGCCATCAGTCCTGTTCCTCTGCTTCGAATTCGTCTGCGCCCTCGCTGGAGAGCGGTCGGGTTGCGGCGATAAGCCGGTTGGTGATGACGAGCTTCGCGTCCTCGATGGAGGCAAAGGCGATGCTGTGAGTCACGCCCTGTCCGTCGGTGATCGCGATCGTCTCGCCCGCCACGCCGGCAAGGTCGCCCTTGAACTGCTTGCGCCCGTCGATCTTCTCGGCGAGCGTGATGCGGGCCTCATGCCCCTTCCAGTCCTCGAAATCCTTGAGCCGGGTGAGCGGGCGGTCGATCCCGGGCGAACTGACCTCGAGCCGATAGGCCTCGGGGATCGGATCACGGCCAGCGGCTTCCAGCTCGTCC
Organism: uncultured Stakelama sp.; assembly: GCA_964496045.1. GTDB lineage: Bacteria > Pseudomonadota > Alphaproteobacteria > Sphingomonadales > Sphingomonadaceae > Sphingomonas. The sequence goes on along the minus strand of CAZBYE010000245.1, from coordinate 4,158 downwards.
AGCCGATCCGAGATGCGGCGCGACAAGTCGGCGCAATCGTCGATGTGCAGCTGGCGAGTATCCGGGCGCTCGGCCATCACCTGCAGCGTCCGGTCGCCCTCGCCACCGAACATCTTCACGCGCACCAGATCGAAGCCCAGCGCACGTGCTTCAGGCTCGATCAGATCGGTCAATGCAGCGATATCCGCCACGCGAAAACTCCAATAGACACCGGATACGCCTCGTCGCCGCCGAACCCCGTGGGGCCGGCCTCGGCAAGGTTTCCAATGTCGAGAACAGCGCCTCTATAGGCGCATGCCGCGGCGACAGCAAGCCGTTCGAGTCAGCGCGCCGCGATAGCCGGACCGCTGTCGCTGCGCGGCGGGCGGGCGAGCGCTGCGACATCGATCCCCTTCCATTCGGGCTTGCGCCCCAACCGCGCGTTGAAGCGGGTGTTGAAGCGCATCTCGTCGGTCAACGTCATGTGCAGCGACACACCATACTCGCTGTGAACGGCGTTTTCCGGATACCCCATCATCGCGAGAATGGTGGGGAACAGCTGATAGTGACTCGCGCGGTCGCGGTTACGCTGCACAGCGCCGGCCCAACCGCCCTCCGCGCCCGAATCGGCCAGGACCGCAAGCGGCACCGCACCTTCTTCGGCGACGGGATGCGCGCTGCAATGCGTATGCACGCCGCCGCCGCCACGCTCACGCAGGTCCTGTCCATGATCCGCGGTGTAGATCACCGTCGCGCCATGCAGGGTACCGGGCGCCATCAGCCGCTCGAAGAACCCGCCGACTTTCCACAGAAGCGTGTTGCGATAGGCGTTGCGGTAACGGCGCCATTGCTCGGCGCTGCCGTCGAACCCGTCACGGCTGCCCGTATCCGAAACCCCGAGGAACCGGCCGCGCGGCAACGCCGGGCGATAGACGGCATGGCTGTCGGGATATTTGTCGTGCACCGGGAAATGTGCGCCGACCTTGTTGACGAGGATGAACTCGCGCCGGCCATTTGCGAGGTGCTGGACGATCCGGTCCGCGGCGGCGTGGTCGCGTTCCTCGACCGCAACACCGTCGAACTGGACGAAGGTTTCGATCCGTGCGCGTTCGACCGCATCCATGCCATTGTGCAACCCGCCGCCGGTGCGCTGTGCGTCGATATAGACCGGAGCGAACCCCGCTTTGCGCGCATAGTCCCAGATCGCGGGGCCGCTGGCGTTGAGCTCCATATAGCGCTCACGCGTGCCGCCGTGGCGCAGCGTCAGATTGGTGCCGAGCGAGCAATTGGTGATCGATGCAGCAACCCCGAAATTATGCACCGCGATTCCGGGCGGCGGGGTCAGCAACCCCGTGCGCACCCCGAACGGATCGGCAAGGTCGAGATAACGCGCAGCGACGCTTTCATCGACGATCAGGACGATGTCGCCGGTACCCGGCACCGGCTGCGGCTGCATGACGACCAATCGCCGCGCCCCGTCACTTGCCAGCTCCTCCCCTGTCGCAAGGGTCAGATAGGCGAGCGAGGTGAATGCACCGGGCAAACCGCGCGCGCCATCGCCACCGCGCAGAAACAACATGCCGGTCAGCAGCGCCAGCGCGCCCAGTGGCGCCGCAACCCAGCGTGCATCGAACCGCCATTTTTGGTGCGGGCTAAGGCCGATCGCGAAGAGCAGCGGCAGGGCAGCGAGGATTTCCCCACCGATCCGCAGCCCGTGCTGGGCCATCGCGTCGCCCGCAAATCCGGCCGAACCGATGAGATTGAGGAACCCGTCATAGGTCAGGTGATCGTTGAGGATCCGCTCACTCGCGCCGATAAAGGCGGCGGCGGCGAACAGCAGCACGGCCATCGTCCGGCGCAACGGGTTGGAGGCGAGCCGCGACGCCACCCACAGCGCGCTCGCCAATGCGATATAAAAGGCCGCGAACAGGCCCAGCGACGGCGACAGGCCGAGCGACGTCACCCGATCGGCGAGGCTACCACCATCGGCGATCAGATAGAGAAGGAGCAGCGCCTCCTTGACCGGCGCTTGCTGAAACCGGCGCATCCCACCCCCAATGTCGAACCGCATGCTGTTAGCGGTGCGGCGTTGCGATGGCGTAAATGCCGTGCAACATCCCCTCGCCCGCATGCGTTGCGGGTCTAGCAGCTTCCCCGGAGAAACCGATGCGCCTGTTGCCGATCGCCGCCGCCTCACTCACCCTGATCGCCTGCACCGGCGCCCAGCCAGGCAACAGCCAGGAAACCGCCGCGCAAACATCGGCGAAAAGCGGCAGCCTTCCCTTCACCGTCACCCCGGTTGCCGATTTCGACTCGCCCTGGGCGATGACTTTCCTGCCCGACGGCCGGATGCTGGTGACCGAGAAGACGGGCACACTGCTGCTGGTCAGCGCCGACGGCAAGACCAAGACTCCCGTGACTGGCATTCCCGCGGTCGACAGCGCCGGTCAGGGCGCACTCAAGGACGTGGTGCTCGCGCCCGGCTTTGCAAAGAACCGGCAGGTCTATTTCAGCTATTCGGAAGCGGGCGACGGCGGCAAGGGCGTGGTGCTGGCGCGCGGCACCCTCGCGGACGGCGGATCCCCCGCCCTAAACAACGTCCAGACGCTGTTCAAAGCGACCCCCTATGTCACCGGCAACGGGCATTATTCAGGCCGCATCGCGTTCGCCCCCGACGGCAAGCATCTGTTCTTCACCAATGGCGAGCGCCAGAAGTTCGATCCCGCGCAGGACCCCAAATCGACGCTGGGCAAGGTGCTGCGCCTGACGCTCGACGGAAAGCCTGCCGGCGATCCCGGCCTGACCGCCAGGGGATTCCACCCCGCTATCTGGTCTTATGGCCATCGCAACCTGCTCGGCATCGCCTTCGACAAGGCGGGCAACCTGTGGGAGCAGGAGATGGGGCCGCAGGGCGGCGACGAGGTCAATCTGGTGCTGCCCGGCAGGAACTACGGCTATCCGATCGTCTCCGACGGCGATCATTATGACGGCAAGGACATTCCCGACCACAAGACCCGCCCCGAATTCGAGGCGCCCAAGGTGTCGTGGAACCCGGCGATCTCGCCCGGCGGGTTGATGGTCTATTCGGGGAAGCTGTTCCCACAATGGAAGGGCGACCTGTTCATCGGCGGGCTGTCGAGCCAGGCGCTGGTCCGCGTCGACGTCAACGGCACCCGGGCGGCCAAGGGCGACCAGTGGCCGATGGGCGCGCGCATCCGCGAAGTCGAGGAAGGCCCGGATGGCGCGATATGGCTGCTCGAGGATGGCGGACAGGGCTCGCAGGGCCGCCTGCTCAAGCTGATGCCGAAACGCTAGGATTCATCGGTAACGGCACCAGTCCGCTCCCCCACCCGGCCACCCAGCGGTAGCATCATGTGGGTGGCTGGGTGAGGGAGCGGGCTGATGCCGTGATTCAGCGAAGCTGAATCCGACTCAGCTATCAGTCAGCAGGAAGTTCAGCCGGGCAGCGGCGACCGGGCGCTCCCGGTCGTCCTGCCAGGCGATTGCCTCGACATTGGCGATACGCGTGCCGAGCCGTGAGATGATTCCCTGCGCGCGCGTGACCTTCTCCGACGTGATCTTGGTGGCAAGCGCCACCCCGAAGCGGATCAGCGTGCCACGCACCTCGCCGCCCTGTTCCAGGGCCCAGTAGAGGTCGCTGAAGATCGCGCAACGCTCCTCCTCGATCATCGCCTCGAAGAGTTCTTCCTTGTTGTCGAAATAGACATAGATCGTGCCCTTCGACACGCCGGCCGTCCTGGCAATTTCGTTCATGCTGGCTGCATCGAAACCGTTTGCCAGAAACGTCCGACGAGCTCCGTCCATGATCTGGCGGCGCTTCGCACTGTCCTCCTGGCGCTCTTCGACCAGCCTTTCCTGCGCCGTCGTCGTGGACATGGTTCACCTCGCTCCCCGCGTCATCGCTCCGATCACAAGATCGTTGACCGAACCGTTCGGTCATTGACATAAGCCGCACCTGCCTCTATGTCAAGCGCAACATGACCGAACCGTTCGGTCAATAACAAGGACGCCCTGAGCCTTTCGGAGTTGGAACATGCTGAATGATCAAGACCTTACTGAGGGTGCCGATCAGCGCTCCGAGATTTCCTCAGAGGCCGAGCGGCCGCACGTGCATGACAATTCAACCGGCAAGCATCAAGAAAAAGGCCCTGATGAAGC
>CAZBYE010000244.1:0-5090 GCA_964496045.1 uncultured Stakelama sp. | reverse complement strand
GTGCCTTGCCACCGGCACCGACTATCTCGACACCGCCAATTACGAGCCGCGCGACGAGGCGCGGTTCCATTATGGCTGGCAGTGGGATTATCAGGACAAGTTCAAGAACGCCGGCCTGATGGCCCTGCTCGGCTCGGGTTTCGACCCCGGCGTCACCAGCGTGTTCGCGACGTACATCAAGAAGCATCTGCTCGACCGCATCGACACGCTGGACATCCTCGACTGCAACGGCGGCGATCACGGCCAGCATTTCGCGACCAACTTCAATCCCGAGATCAACATCCGTGAGATCACTGCGCCGGCGCGGCACTGGGAGAATGGCGACTGGGTCGAAACCCCGGCGCTGTCGACCCGGCAGGTGTTCGAATTCGATCAGGTCGGCGCCAAGAACATGTACCTCATGTATCATGAGGAGCTGGAGAGCCTGGCCAAGTTCATCCCCGAAATGGAGCGCGCGCGCTTCTGGATGACCTTTGGCGAACAGTATCTGACGCACCTGCGCGTGCTGCAGAATGTCGGGCTGACCTCGATCGAGCCGATTATGTACGAGGGCCGCGAGATCGTTCCGCTGCAGTTCCTCAAGGCGGTGCTGCCCGAGCCCTCGACGCTCGGCACCACGACCAAGGGCAAGACCAATATCGGCGACATCGCGACCGGCACCAAGGACGGCGAAGAGAAGACCTTCTACGTCTATAACGTGTGCGACCACGAGGACGCGTTCGAAGAGACCGGCAACCAGGCGGTGAGCTACACCACCGGCGTTCCGGCGATGATCGGCGCGGCGCTGATGCTCAATGGCACCTGGAAGGGCGAGGGCGTGTTCAACATCGAGCAGTTCGATCCCGATCCGTTCATGGACATGCTGAACCGGCACGGCCTGCCCTGGCAGGTCCATGAGCTGCCCGAGCCGCTGAAGTTCTGATCGAGGGGAAGGGGGCATCTGCTCCCTTCTTCCGTTTGTGCTGAGCCTGTCGAAGCACCGTGTTCTTGGTGAGAGCCCTTCGACAAGCTCAGGGCGAACGGAGGTATTGTCAGTGACCGAAACCCGCGCCGCACCGCCCGTGATGTCCACCAAGGCCGGCGACCCCGGCGCCTTTGCCGGGTTCGACCTCAACCGCGTGCCGTCGCCCTGCTTTGTCGTCGACGCGGCGGCGGTCGAGCGCAATCTGGCGACCATCGCCGATGTCCGCGACCGCGCCGGGGTGAAGATCCTGCTCGCGCTCAAGGCGTTCTCGATGTGGTCGCTCGGCGATCTCGTCGGCAAGTATCTCGATGGCGTCGCGACGTCGGGCCTGTACGAAGCCAGGCTCGCTGCCGATCATTATCATGGCGAAATCGCGACCTATTGCTCCGGCTATAAGGCCGCGGACATGGCGGAGGTCTGCCGCATCTCCGATCACGTCATCTTCAACACCCCCAGCCAGCATGAAGCGATGAAGGGTGAGCTCGCCGCCGCCCGCGCCCGCGGCGAGCGTTTCGACGTCGGCCTGCGCCTCAACCCGATGCATTCGGAGGGTGAGGTCCAGAAATACGATCCCGCCCAGCCGCACAGCCGCCTCGGCTTCCCCGCCGACCAGCTGGCGCCTGAGCATTTCGAGGGCGTCGACGGCATCCATGTCCATTCGCTGTGCGAGCAGGATTTCCCGCCGCTGCGCCGCACCTGGGAAGCGCTGCGCCCGCGCCTCGCGCCGTATCTGGGCCAGCTCAAATGGCTCAACTTCGGCGGCGGCCACCACATCACCCGCGCCGACTATCAGCGCGACGATCTGGTCGCGTTCCTCAAGGAAGTGCGCGAGGAAACCGGCCTCGAAGTGATCCTCGAGCCGGGCGAGGCGATCGCGCTCGACACCGGCATCCTTGTCGGTGAGTTCGTCGATATCTTCGACAACGGCATGCCGATCGGCGTGGTCGACATCTCCGCCACCTGCCACATGCCCGACGTGATCGAGGCGCCGTACCGCCCGGCGATGCTGGGCGAAGGCGGCGACGTGCTGGTGCGCCTCGGTGGCCCCTCATGCCTCGCCGGCGACATCCTCGGCGACTTTAGTTTCGCCGAGCGCCCGGTGCCCGGCCAGCGCTTCGCCTTTCTCGATCAGGCGCATTATTCGATGGTCAAGACCACGACCTTCAATGGCGTGCCGCTGCCCACCATCGCGCTGTGGGACAGTCGCAGCGACGATCTGCGCATCGTGAAGTCGTTCGGCTACGAAGATTTCGAGGGCCGGTTGTCCTGAGGCACCCGGCGGTGCTAGGCGCGCCGCCATGCTGAACCTTTCTGCCATCACCGTCCGCCTCGGCGGCCGCGTCATCATCGACCGCGCCAGTGCCGCGCTCCCGCCGCGGGGCCGGATCGGGCTGGTCGGGCGCAACGGCGCGGGCAAGTCGACTCTGGTCAAGGTGATCGCCGGCCAGATCGACCCCGATGAGGGCAGCGCCGACATGCCGCGCGGCGCGCGCATCGGCTATGTCGCGCAGGAAGCGCCGGCCGGAAAGACCACGCCGTTCGAGGCTGTGCTCGCCGCCGATACCGAGCGCGCCGCGCTGATGGCCGAGGCCGAAGGTCTCGAGGACCCCGACCGGCTCGGTGAGATCCATGAGCGGCTCGGCGCGATCGACGCCTATTCGGCGCCCTCGCGCGCCTCGCGCATCCTGGTCGGCCTCGGCTTTGACGAGGACGCGCAGCACCGCCCGCTCGACAGCTTCTCGGGCGGCTGGCGCATGCGCGTCGCGCTCGCGGCGCTACTCTTTTCGCAGCCCGACCTGCTGCTGCTCGACGAGCCCTCGAACCATCTCGACCTCGAAGCCGTGCTTTGGCTCGAGGATTTCCTCCAGAGCTACCCGGCGACGATCGTCATCGTCAGCCACGAGCGCGATTTCCTCAATAACGTCGTGGACCACATCCTCCACCTCGAACGCGGCAAGCTCACCCTCTATCCCGGCGGCTATGACAGCTTCGAGCGCCAGCGCGCCGAACGTCAGGCGCAGCAGGCCGCGGCGCGCGAGAAGCAGCTCGCCGAGCGCGCCAAGCTCCAGGACTATGTCGCGCGCAACTCGGCCCGTGCCTCGACCGCCAAGCAGGCGCAGTCGCGCGCCAAGGCGCTCGCCCGCATGCAGCCGATCGCCGCCGTGGTCGACGATCCCACGCTGGCGTTCGGCTTCCCCGATCCCGATCCGCTGCGCCCGCCGCTGATCACGCTCGATCACGCCAGCGTCGGCTATGACGGCAAGCCGATCCTGCAGCGGCTCAACCTGCGCATCGACCCCGACGACCGCATCGCGCTGCTCGGGCGCAACGGCAACGGCAAGACCACGCTCGCGCGCCTGCTCGCCGCTCAGCTCACCCCGATCGACGGCGAGAAGGCCGCCTCGGCCAAGATGCGCGTCGGCTATTTCACCCAGTATCAGGTGGAGGAGCTGCATAGCGACGACACCCCGTTCGACCACATGCAGCGGCTGATGGAGGGCGAGAAGCCATCCTTCGTCCGCGCCCAGCTTGGCCGCTTCGGCTTTGGCGGGGACAAGGCGATGACCAAGGTCGGCAAGCTGTCGGGCGGTGAGCGCGCGCGGCTGGCGCTGGCACTGATCACCCGCGACGCGCCGCACATGCTGATCCTCGACGAGCCGACCAACCACCTCGACGTCGATTCGCGCGAAGCGCTGATTCAGGCGCTGACCGCCTATACCGGCGCGGTGGTGATCGTCAGCCATGACCGCCACATGATCGAGATGACCGCCGATCGGCTCGTGCTGGTCGATCAGGGAACGGCTAAACCCTTCGACGGCAATCTCGACGATTACATCGCCTTCGTGCTCGCCAAGGAGCCCAAGGCGACCGCGGCGGAAAAGGCCAACCGCAAGGATGCTCGCCGCGAAGCGGCCGAGGCGCGCGAGAAGGGCAACGCCCTGCGCAAGTCGGCCAAGGCGGCGGAGGCCGAGATGGCGAAGCTCGGCGAGAAGCTCAGCGCGATCGACCGCGCGATGTTCGATCCCGCCACCGCTTCGCCCGACCTCGCCAAGCTCACCATGACGGAGCTGATGAAGCAGCGCGGCGCGGTGGCGAAGGAGATCGAGGCCGCTGAGGCTGTATGGGTAGAGGCGAGCGAGGCGCTGGAGGCTTTGGCGGCGTGAATGGGCGGCCGATCCCGGTCGTCCACCACCCGCTCTACGTCGCTCCGGCGCCTGCGCGCAGCCAGTATCAGTGGAACAAGAACGGACTGGTCCGCGATCTGCTGCGCGCGAGTGGAGCCGATCTCGAATGGTACGAGCCGGAGGCGATGCCACGCGTTTGGATCGAAGCGGTGCACGATCCGGACTATGTCGCCGAGGTCATCGAAACGCGGGTGCCGCGTGAAAAAGAACGGCGCATTGGCTTTCCGGTGACAGAGGCGGTGGCGCTGCGCGCCGTGGCGGTACCGGGCGGCACCTATCTGACGGCGAAGCTGGCCCAGCGGCATGGCTTTGCAGCGAACACCGCGGGGGGAAGCCATCACGCGCTGCACGATACGGGTGCCGGCTATTGCGTCTTCAATGATCTCGCAATCGCCGCCAACCGGTTGGCTGGAGAGGGCGAGCGCGTGCTGATCGTCGATTGCGACGTGCATCAGGGCGACGGCACCGCAGCGCTGATGGCGGGCCGCCCCGACGTCGCCACCTATTCGATCCATGCCGAGAAGAATTTCCCGGTGCGTAAGGCGCGCTCAACGCTGGATATCGGCCTGCCCGACGGTGCTGACGATGTCGCCTATATGGACGCGCTGACGACCAGCCTGCCGGGACTGGTAACGGATTTCGCGCCGACGCTGATTCTCTACCAGGCTGGCGTCGATCCGTGGGAGGGGGATCGGCTCGGGCGGCTAAAGCTCAGCCGCGAAGGGTTGGTGGTGCGCGACAAATGGATCGCGTCGCTGGCGAGGGCAAGGGGCATGCCGCTCGCGAGTGCGCTGGGCGGCGGCTATGGCGTGGACGCGAAGGAAGTCTCGGCACGGCACGTCGCTTCGATCCTTGCGCCCGGCCGGGCGTGAACGGACGAAAAGAAACGGTTGCAACAGCCCCCCATCATTCTACCTTCCGTAACGACCCCCCCCACGCGC
>CAZBYE010000243.1:0-5092 GCA_964496045.1 uncultured Stakelama sp. | reverse complement strand
CGACGATGAAGCGAAGGCAATCGTCGATACCGCGCATCTCTATGGCAAGAAGGTCGCGGTGCACGCGCATGGCGCGGACGGCATCGCGGTGGCGCTGCGCGCGGGCGCGGATTCGATCGAGCATGGCACGTTGATGGACGAGGAGAGCATCGCACTCTTCAGGAAGACCGGTGCCTATTATGTGCCCACGCTCTCCACCGTGAATGGCTATCTTGAGCGGATCGCCAAGGATCCCAACGCCTATCCGCCCGAAGTGCGCGCCAAGATCGACTGGCGCATCGGCATCACCGGCAAGGCGCTGGAGAAGGCGGTGCCTGCGGGGGTGAAAGTCGCGTTCGGCACGGATGCCGGCGTGTCCAAGCATGGCCGCAACGCCGACGAGTTCGAGCTGCTGGTCAAGCATGGCATGACGCCGATGCAGGCGATCGCGGCGGCGACGGTGAACGCCGCCGATCTGCTCGGGCTGGCCAAGGAAGTCGGCAGTATCGAACCGGGCAAGAGTGCCGACATCATTGCGGTACGCGGCGATCCGCTGAGCGATGTGAAGCTGCTCAAATCGGTCGGCTTCGTGATGCGTGCGGGCGTGGTGCACAAGGGGCCGTGACATCGTCCTGCTTGCTTCGTCCTCAGGCCGGAGCGGGCGGCGGAGGCTCCGGAACCGGTGTGGGCACAGGAGCCGGCACGGCCACCGGAGCATATTCGGGGATCTCCAGCTCGCTGCCTGCATACAGCACATCGTCTTCGAACAGCAGCCCGACATTGCGGTTGTGAATGCCGAGAATTGCCGAGTCGGCGGCTGAACCCATCTGTCGCTCGGCAACCCCGGTCAGCGTGTCGCCCTTCTGGACGACATAGCGACGTACGCGCGTAGGTGCGCGCAACGCGCGGTCGTCACCGGCACTTTTGAGCTCGAGCTTTCGGCTCTGCAGCTTCTCGACCCGCTGCCGCCAGATCTGCTCCATCGCTTCCCAGAATGAGCGCAGTGCGGGCGGGCGGTAGAGCTGCTTTTCCGGAAGTTCCTCTGCGGTCGCATGATAGCGGCGTATCAGCGAGGAATGGATTGCGCGCTGGTCCATCTCGGGAAAGGTGCGGTCGCGCAGCCCGACACCCATGATACGATCCCCCAGCGACCAGCGTGTCTTGCCGGTGGCGTTGAACAACTGGGCGCGGTGATCCGGGAGCAGGCTGAAGATCGGGGACTGGTCATCGCGGTCGAACGCCAGGCCGCTCTTGCGCGCGCCGTTGACGATCCACTCAAGTGCGGCATCCGACAGACCCCGGACCGGGCCGCCGCCGCCCACCGCCGCATGTGTGCCGGGGAAGAAAAGCTGTTCATAGGGCTGGATTGCGGGGTCGGAGGCGTTGAGGTCGTCGAGATTGGTCCACAGCGACGGCTCGAACGAGCGCCGGCGCTCGTCGGTGGAAATGGCGTGGCGTGCGCGATCGACGAAGCCCGACAGCTTGGTATCGTGGAACTGGAACTTGCGGTTGAGGAAGCCAAGCAACCTGAGGTGCCGCGGAATGCCCAGTGCGCCGACCGTGTCCCAAACCCCGAGATAGGCGATCCGCAGCTGGATCAGGTCGGGCCCGAGATGGCCGGGATAGGCCGTTTTGCGCCATTCGAGATCGCCGGGCAGGCACAGTCTGGGGCAGTGTTTCAGGCGGAAGGTCCGCGATTTCTCGGAGTTGGGCGACGCGTTCCCGTCGCGGCTGATATAGAGTTCGACCGCCGCCCGGATGTGCGTGAGCGATCGCCGCGAGATGATCCCGCAGTTGCGGATCAGGCCGACGAACGACCGCGCTGCAAAGGCCCCGCGGGAAAAGCCGAAGACGTAGATCTGGTCGCCCGGTTCGTAGTTCAGGATGAGAAAATGATAGGCCTCGATGATCTTTTCGATCAGGCCGTGGCCGAAGATGCCGCCCGTCCACTTTTCGGTCGCAGAGGTGCCGACGCCTTCGTCATAGTAGATGATCTGCGGGATATCGTCATCGTACCGGCTGACCGACTGTGCCACCCGTGCGACATTGGTCGGATAGTTGCCATCGATCTTGTTCCAGGTGCCGTCAAAGCAGAAGACAAGTCGCCGCATCGTCGTCCCCCTCCGTTTCCCATGATATCACAGGAAACGGAGGAGGCGACTCCAGACAGTTCTATTTCGGTTTAACGAACTTCAACGTCATGCGGTCACTCTCGCCGATTGCCGCATATTTGGCGCGATCGACGTCCTTGAGCGCGTAGCTGGGCGGGAGCGTCCAGACACCCTTTTCCCAGTCGGCGGTATCCTTGGGGTTGGCGTTGATCTGGGATTCGCCGGCGAGGCGGAAGCCGGCCTCGGCGGCGAGCTTCTTGATCGTCGAGGTCTTGATGTAACCGCTGGTGCGCTCGCGCTCGGCATCGGCGCCCTCGGGGAGACGATGATCGACGACGCCGAGCGTGCCGCCGGGCTTGAGCATCGCGAAGATCTGCCTGAACGCAGCCGCCGAATAATCCTGCTTGTCGTCGCGCTGATAGCCCATGCGCCAGTTATGGACGTTGCGGAAGGTGAGGACGACATCTGCGCTGTTGTCCGGGACCCTGACGTCGGCGGGGTCGAAGGTCGGGAAATGGGCGGTCCTGATCTTGCCATAGAGTTCGGGGTTCGCCGCCATCATCCGCCTGGTGCCGCCCGACAGCTTCTCGAGCGAGGCGGCGTAGTAGGTGCCGCCGCCATTGAGGACATAGGGCGCGAGGATTTCGGTGTACCAGCCACCGCCGGGCCACAGTTCGACCACCGTGTCGCTGGGCTTGACCCCGAAATAGCCAAGCGTCTCGGCGGGGTGGCGATAGGGGTCGCGCGCGGTGTTTGCCGCGGTGCGGGTCGGTGCTGCGACCGCTGCCTTCAGTTCCTTGCTGACGCCTCCCATCTGCGGCGCGCCAATGGCGGCGGCGCTGATGAGCGCGGTGGCGGTTATGGCAGCAAAAGTCAGGGTGTTGCGCATTCTAGGCTCCTCTCCGATATGGCGCCGATTGGTGAAGCGGAGCGCGCGGCGATGCAAGGGTCGTTATTGGGGCCGTTATGGATTGCCGTCGGCGCTTTCGTCGCGGTTGCTGCGGGCAGTGGTCTTGCGGAATGGCGGCGGGTGAAGCGGCGCGACCTCGATCGTGTCGGCTGGATGCCGTGGACGCTGATTCAGGTGATGGCGGTGCTTGGCGCGGTGATCACCGCGGCGCTTGCGATCAAGGGCTAATAGAAGCGCGCGAGCGTGAGCGTGCGCTCGGCGCCGTCGCATAAACGCAGTCGAACAACCCGCCCCGGCGCGCCGGTCGACCAGCTTGCGAGCGGGCTGGTGGCATAGGCGGCGGAGATCGCGGTGCCGTCGACCGCACAGATCTCCATCCCTGCCTGCCAGTCCGCTTCTGCGGGGCTGCCGCGCATGACATGGAGGACGCGCAGACGATCTCCGCGCTGGCCGAGCATCAATCCGCTGGTCGAGCGAGTCACCGGCCAGTCGCTGCGCGCGGCGGGGGCAAGGACCATCCGGCCTGCACCGGGATCGAGCAGTACGCGGTGTCGCCGCAGCAATCCGCCGCCGAGCCGCCCCGCGGCGCCCTTGCGCGCGGAGAAGCCGCTGTCCGGCTCTATCCGCAACTCGATCTCGCTCGCGGGAAGTGCAGCGATGCGGAGGGCCGGGACGATCGTGACCTCGCTCTCGATCTGTCCGCCAAGGCCCCAGGCGATCGCGGTGGTGACCGCTGCGCCTGGCGGTTCGATCCCGCGCCAGGCCGAGCGAGTGAGGGTCAGCATGCTGCCGTCGCCGGTATCGACGATCATCGGACGATGGCGTCGCCCGCCAAGATCCAGTTCACTGAGATAGAGACCGGCAGGGCCGGCGAGGCGCAGCGGCGCGGTGGCGCCGCGGAACGGCATTCGCCCCGACGGAAGCAGGCGGAAGCGCTGCGCATCATAGTCGATCTCGAGCGCGTGCGCCGCGAGCAGGTCGGCTCCGACGAACAGGTCGACCGGTGCCGGACCGGTGACGCGCGGATCGGCGTCGATGATCGCGATGCGGCCGCCGGTGCGGACGAGGCCGCCAACTTCGACCCGGTCAACCGCGCCCCAGCTGAGCGCAACACTGCCGCCAATCGCATCGGCCTGTCCGGCGACCAGCGGCTTCATCCCCGCAGCACGCGCGAACCGAGCGGAGACTGCGGTGTCGCTCACACCGGTATCGAGGATCGCATCGACCCAGCGCCCGTTGAGCAGCGTGCGGAACCGGATCTGGTTACCCGCGGTCAGCTCAAAGGGAACCCAGCGCGCCTCGGTATCGGTGGCGAGGTGCGAAGCGGGCGGGGCGGCTTGTACGTCCGATGCGGGCGCGAGCAACGCGAGCAGGGCGAGCGTGAAGGTCATGGCTGCGCGGACATCCATTCGCGGGAGGATATCCCGCAGGCGACAGCGCGCCAGCCGTTGCGGGCGTGGTTAATGTCCCGTTTGCAAACGCAGGGCCGCACGCGGCTGATCAGAGGCACGCCTCGAGCAGCGCGTGATCGAAGCCGAACGAGCGCGCCTTTTCGAGCGTGTAAGGACGAAGGCCCATCGAGCGATACTCGCCGATGATCTTGCCGTCCGCGCTCTCGTCCAGATACTCGAACTTGAACAGCTCCTGCGTCACGATCACAGGGCCTTCCATCCCGATCACCTCGGTGATGTTGGTCACGCGGCGCGAACCGTCGCGCAGGCGCTTCACCTGGACGATCAGGTCGACCGAATCCGCGATCTGGCGGCTGATCGCCTCCTTCGGGATCTTGATGTCGCCCATCATCACCATGTTCTCCATACGGCCGAGGCATTCGCGCGGGCTGTTGGAGTGGAGCGTACACATTGAGCCGTCATGGCCGGTGTTCATCGCGGACAGCAGATCGAAACACTCCGATCCGCGAATTTCGCCGAGGATGATGCGATCCGGACGCATACGCAGCGCGTTCTTGACGAGATCGCGGATCGTGATCTCGCCCTGACCCTCAAGGTTCGGCGGGCGGGTTTCAAGCGGAAGCCAGTGTGGCTGCTGCAGGCGAAGTTCGGCCGCGTCCTCGATCGTCAGCACGCGCTCG
>CAZBYE010000242.1:0-5098 GCA_964496045.1 uncultured Stakelama sp. | reverse complement strand
CCGCCGTGCTGCTCGCCTTCGCCGGGGGCGCCTATGCGCTGTCGCGCGTCACCCCGGCGTTCCGCGCGCGCGCGCAGGTCGAGCGCGGGGTGATGCTGGCGCTGCTGGTCGCCTCGCTGATCGCGATCCTGACGACGCTCGGCATCTTCCTGTCGCTGCTGGTCGAGAGCGCGCGCTTTTTCCAGATGGTGCCGATCACCGACTTCCTGTTCGGCACGCACTGGAGCCCGCAGATCATCTCGGCCAAGGATCCCGGCCAGTCGCTCGGCGCGGTGCCCTTGTTCTGGGGCACCTTCTTCATCGGCGCGGTGATCGCGATGCTCGTTGCGATCCCGTTCGGGCTGATGAGCGCAATCTACCTGACGCAATATGCCCGGCCCGCGGTGCGCCAGTGGATGAAGCCCCTGCTCGAGATCCTCGCCGGCGTGCCGACCGTGGTCTATGGCTATTTCGCCGCGCTCACCGTCGGCCCGGCGATCCGCGATCTCGCGGTCTCGATGGGCTTTACCTATGCCAGCTCTGAAAGCGCGCTGTCGGCGGGCCTCGTCATGGGCGTGATGATCATCCCGTTCGTCTCTTCGATGGCCGACGATTCGATCGCCGCGGTGCCCCGCGCGATGCGCGACGGCAGCCTGGCGATGGGCGCGACGACCAGCGAGACGATCCGCAAGGTGCTGCTTCCGGCAGCGCTTCCCGGCGTGGTCGCAGGTGTGCTGCTCGCAGTCAGCCGCGCGATCGGCGAGACGATGATCGTGGTGATGGCCGCCAGTGGCGCCGCCAGCATCACGCTCAACCCGTTCGACAGCACGACCACCGTCACCAAGCAGATCGTCGACCTGCTGACCGGTGAGGCCGAGTTCGACAGCCCCAAGACCCTTGCCGCGTTCGCGCTGGGCCTGACGCTGTTCATGATTACCTTCCTCCTCAACATCGTCGCCCTGCGCGTCGTGAAAAAGTATCGCGAAGCATATGAGTGAGCTGAGCCACCGCGCGCCCACCGACTGGAAGACGGATGCGATGCAGAAGCGCATCCGCAAGCGCTACCGCGCCGAACGCCGGTTCCGGCTGATCGGCATGGGCGCGGTCACGCTGTCGGCGGCGTTCCTGTTCTTCCTTCTCGCGACGATGATCGGCAACGGCGCCGCCGGGTTCATGCGAACCGAGGTTGCGCTGCCGATCGACTTCAAATCGGCCCCGCTCGAGGTCGATCGCGCCCAGCTGGCCACGCGCGGCGCCGATCTGGCGCTGGCGGGCGCGGGCCTGGAAGATCGCGTGAAGACCGCCGCAACCGCCGCCTTCGGCGCGAAGGGCGAAGAGCTGATCGCCGAGAACGCCTGGACCGCCGTGCGCGACGCGATCAGGGAAGACCCCAATCTGCTGAGCCAGAGCGCGCATATCTGGGTGCCCGCGTCGAGCGAGCTGGATGCCGCGGCCGATGGCGGCGGCGAGCCGGAGCTGCGGACGGTCGTCCAGCAGCTGCGCGATCGCGGCGCGCTGCAGAGCGGCTTCAACGCCGACTTCCTGACCCGCGCGGACTCGACCGATCCGACTTCGGTGGGCATCTGGGGCGCGCTCAAGGGCTCGATCCTGACGATGCTGGTGACCTTGCTGATCGCCTTCCCGATCGGCGTGCTGTCGGCGGTGTATCTTGAGGAATATGCCCCCAAGAACCGCTGGACCGACCTGATCGAGGTGTCGATCAACAACCTCGCGGCGGTTCCGTCGATCATCTTTGGCCTGCTTGGCCTTGCGGTGTTCCTCGGCACGCTCGGGCTGCCGCGATCGGCGCCTTTGGTCGGTGGCCTGACGCTCGCGCTGATGATCATGCCCGTGATCGTCATCGCCGGGCGCAACGCGATCAAGGCGGTGCCGCCGTCGATCCGCGACGCCGCGCTCGGCATCGGCGCCAGCCGCATCCAGGTCGTGTTCCACCATGTCATCCCGCTCGCGCTGCCGGGTATCCTCACCGGCACGATCATCGGCATGGCGCGCGCGCTGGGCGAGACCGCGCCGCTGCTGCTGATCGGGATGCGCGCCTTCATCGTCACGCCGCCGGGCGGTGTGTTCGACCCCGCCACCGTGCTGCCCGTCCAGATCTTCCTGTGGTCGGACGAGGTCAGCCGCGGCTTCATCGAGAAGACGAGTGCCGCGATCATCGTGCTGCTCGCATTCCTCCTCGCGATGAACGCCCTCGCCATCTATCTTCGCAACAAATTCGAGACCCGCTGGTGATGACCGCAGTGATGACCCAATCCGATATCGCAGAAGCCACCGACACCGTCGCGGCGCAGAGCGCCACCAAGATGTCGGCGCGCGGCGTCAACGTCTTCTATGGCGAGAAACAGGCGATCCGCGACGTGTCGATCGACGTCGACATGGATCATGTCACCGCCTTTATCGGCCCGTCGGGCTGTGGCAAGTCGACCTTCCTGCGCACGCTCAACCGCATGAACGACACCGTCGCCAGCGCGCGGGTCGAGGGTGAGATCACGCTCGACGGCGAGAATATCTACGACAAGTCGATGGATGTGGTTCAGCTGCGCGCGCGCGTCGGCATGGTGTTCCAGAAGCCGAACCCGTTCCCCAAGTCGATCTACGAGAACGTCGCCTACGGCCCGCGCATCCATGGCCTTGCGCGCGCCAAGGGCGACATGGACCAGATCGTCGAGCGCTCGCTCCGCCGCGCAGGCCTGTGGGACGAGGTCAAGGACCGGCTGCAGGACAGCGGTACCGCGCTGTCGGGCGGTCAGCAGCAGCGTCTGTGCATCGCCCGCGCGATCGCGGTCGACCCCGAGGTGATCCTGATGGACGAGCCCTGCTCGGCGCTCGACCCGATTGCGACGGCCAAGATCGAGGAGCTGATCCACGAGCTGCGCGGCCGCTATGCGATCGTGATCGTGACGCACAATATGCAGCAGGCCGCGCGCGTTTCGCAGCGCACCGCCTTTTTCCACCTCGGCACGCTTGTCGAATATGGTGAGACCGACCAGATCTTCACCGCCCCGCGTCAGGAGCGGACCAAGGACTATATCACCGGAAGGTACGGGTAATGGCGACGACCGGGCACGAACATACCGTCAAGGCGTTCGATCAGGATATCAAACACCTCCGCGCGCTGATCTCGCAGATGGGCGGGCTGGCCGAGGAAGCGATCCGCGATGCGATGATCGCGCTCCAGCGCGGCGACACCAAACTCGCCAAGGAAGTCCGCGCCAAGGACAAGGCGATCGACGCGATCGAGGCGGAGGTCGAGAAGCTCGCCGTGCGCGTCATCGCGCTGCGCGCGCCGATGGCCGACGATCTGCGTGAGGTCGTCGCTGCGCTCAAGATCGCCGCGGTGATCGAGCGGATCGGCGACTATGCCAAGAACATCGCCAAGCGCACGCCGCTGATCCATGCCACCGACGGCGATCGGATCGAGGCGATCTCGCTGCTGCCGGCAATGGCGCAGATGGCGGGCGAGATGGTCCATGACGTGCTCGACGCCTTCTCGGCGCGCGATGCCGAAGCGGCGATCCGCGTATCCGAGCGCGACGCGCGTCTGGACGATTTCTACGACAGCATCTTCCGCACGCTGGTGACCTATATGGTCGAGAATCCGCGGACGATCAGCGAGGTCGCGCACCTGCTGTTCGTCGCCAAGAATATCGAGCGGATCGGCGATCACGCCACCAATGTCGCCGAGATGGTCTATTTCGCCGCAACCGGGCAGTATCTGGCCGATCGCGATACCGACACCGCGGAGAACTGACATGAGTCGCGCCCGGATGCTGCTGGTTGAGGACGACGCCGCGCTCGCCGAGCTCCTCACCTATCACTTCAAGCGTGAGGACTTCGACGTCCGCCACACCCCCGATGGCGAGGAGGCACTGCTGCTCGCCAAGGAGTGTGCGCCCGATATCGTCCTGCTCGACTGGATGGTCGAGAGTCTGTCGGGGATCGAAGTCTGCCGCCGCCTGCGCCGGATGAGCGAGACCGCCAACGTCCCGATCATCATGCTGACCGCACGTGGCGAAGAGGAGGACCGCGTTCGCGGGCTCGAAACCGGCGCCGACGATTATGTCACCAAGCCGTTCAGTCCGCGCGAGCTGGTCGCACGCGTCGGCGCGGTGCTGCGCCGCGTGCGTCCGGCGCTCGCGGGCGAGGCGCTGCTCTACTCGGACATCGAGATGGACACGGTGGGCCACAAGGTGCGCCGTGGCGGCGATGTCGTGCCGCTCGGCCCCACCGAATTCCGCCTGCTCAAGCATTTCCTCGAGCACCCGGGCTGGGTCTTCTCACGCGAGCGGCTGCTCGACGCGGTGTGGGGGCATGACAGCGACATCGAGAGCCGCACCGTCGATGTGCACATCCGCCGGCTGCGCAAGGCGATCAACACCGGCGACCGTCCCGACATCATCCGGACCGTCCGTTCGGCCGGTTATGCGCTCGACGCGGGATAGAATCGCTTCCTGATGCGTTGGCGGGCCGAGCAAAAAATATGCTCCGACCCGCCCAACGTCAGGAGAAATCCCATGAAGCTGCTCGCTCTCGCCGCGGCTGCGTTCGCGATGACCGGCGCCTCCGCGCTTGCGCAGGATACGCAAGCCAATCCGGCGCCCACGGCCCCGGCCGCCCCCGCACCCGAAGATCCTGTCGGCGGCTATCAGCCTTCGACCCCCGCCATTCACGGCGATACCAGCAGCGGCCAGAAGCCGATCTTCCAGGCCAATCCGATGACGCCGACTCAGGCGTTCCCGCCCCCGCCGCCGCTCGACAAATATCCGCTGTGCAAAAAAGGGCAGACCGACAATTGCCGCCAGCGCGGCGGCTGATCGCCCGGGAGCGCAACGCAATGCCGCGCTCCATCCGCGCTTGACGATCCGGTTCCGCCGGGCGAACCGCAGCATCGGTACGCCGCAACAGGCGCATTCCCTCTCAAACTGCGCACGTTTGCTCTCCCCTCTCGTATCTCTTGCGAAAATCGCGCGCGCGCGGCACTAGCCCGCAGGAAGATTCGAGGAGGCGGTATGGCGATCAGGTTTGACGGGCGTGTTGCCATTGTGACGGGAGCCGGCGGCGGTCTCGGCCGCGCCTATGCGCTCGAACTCGCCCGGCG
>CAZBYE010000241.1:2681-5108 GCA_964496045.1 uncultured Stakelama sp. | reverse complement strand
AAAATACCGGCGTTAGGTTGGCGGGAAGGGGGGGCCCGTCGTTGTCGAGGGATCACTGGTTTCGGTATCCTGCTTGTGTTTGTGGCTATCGCGGTGCTCGCGGCGCGTCGTTGACACCCGCAATTGAGTCGAGCGCGGTCGCTCTAATTCTCCGTCATCCCGGCCTTGTGCCTGGATCCACGGGGAGGCGACCTATGGACCAGAGGCTCCATCGCATTGCGTGTGGCGCTGTGGATCCCGGCACAAGGCCGGGATGACGACGGAGTGACTGTGGTGGCGTTTCTGGCTCGGTGACCAGCGGCCGCTCTAGTTCCAACGAAAAGGCCCGCCGGATCGCTCCGGCGGGCCTTTTTCTCGTCCGGTGTCCGGATCAGCGCTTGTCGACGGGGACGTAGTCGCGCTGGGTCGGGCCGGTGTAGAGCTGGCGCGGGCGGCCGATCTTCTGGTCTGGATCGCTGATCATCTCGTTCCACTGCGCGACCCAGCCGACGGTGCGGGCGAGGGCGAAGAGGACCGTGAACATCGTGGTCGGGAAGCCGATCGCCGACAGGATTACGCCCGAGTAGAAATCGACGTTCGGGAACAGCTTCTTCTCGACGAAATAGTCGTCCTTGAGCGCCATTTCCTCGAGCTGGAGCGCAACGTCGAACAGCGGGTCGGTGACGTTGAGTTCCTTCAGCACCTCGCGCACCGTCTTCTGCATCACGGTCGCGCGCGGATCGTAGTTCTTGTAGACGCGGTGGCCGAAGCCCATCAGACGGAACGGGTCGTTCTTGTCCTTGGCGCGGGCGATATATTCGGGGATGCGCTCCGGACGGCCGATCTCACGCAGCATGTTGAGCGCGGCTTCGTTGGCGCCGCCATGCGCCGGACCCCACAGGCAGGCGATGCCGGCGGCGATGCAGGCGAACGGGTTGGCGCCCGACGAGCCGGCGAGACGCACGGTCGAGGTCGAGGCGTTCTGCTCGTGATCGGCGTGGAGGATGAAGATGCGGTCGAGCGCGCGCTCGACCACCGGGTTCACCACATATTCCTCGGCCGGAACGCCGAAGGTCATGCGCAGAAAGTTGCCGGTGTAGGACAGGTTGTTGTCCGGGTAGAGGAACGGCTGACCGACGGTGTATTTGTACGCCATCGCCGCGATCGTCGGCATCTTCGCGATCAGGCGGTGGCTGGCGACCATGCGCTGATACGGATCCGAGATGTCGGTCGAGTCGTGATAGAAGGCCGAGAGCGCGCCGACCACGCCGCACATCACCGCCATCGGGTGCGCGTCACGGCGGAAGCCGCGGTAGAAGGTCGCCAGCTGCTCGTGCACCATGGTGTGGCGGCTGATCGTGTGGCTGAACTGGCCGAGCTCTTCGCTGCTGGGCAGCTCGCCGTTCAGCAGGAGATACGCGACCTCCATGAAGCTCGAATGCTCGGCGAGCTGGCCGATCGGATAGCCGCGGTGGAGCAGCGTACCCTCGTCACCATCGATATAGGTCAGGCCCGACTCACACGACGCGGTCGAGGTGAAGCCGGGATCGTAGGTGAACTGGCCGGTCTGCGCGTAGAATTTGCGGATATCGACGACTTCAGGACCGACACTTCCCTGTCGAACCGGATAGTCTTTACCGGCGATATTGAGGGTGGAGTCGGTCATATCTTCGTCCTTTCGTCTCAGCCCTGCGAGGGGGCTGCCATTTGATCGGCGATCCGGCCCAGGCTTTCCTCACGCCCCAGAAGGATGAGGACGTCGAAGATGCCGGGAGAGGTCTTCCGCCCAGTCAGTGCGGCGCGAAGCGGCTGTGCGGCCGCCCCGAGTTTTACTCCCCCCGACTCCGCCACCTGGCGTACCGCCGTTTCGAGCGCTTCCGTATTCCAGTCCGCGACCGCGTCAAGCGCCGTGTGAAGGGAATGGAGGATCGCTTTCGCGTCGTCCCCTAGCAGAGCTTGTGCATCTGCGTCCATTTCCAGAGGGCGAGTGCGAAACAGAAAGGCCGCTCCGTCCGCGATTTCACGGAGATTCGCGGCGCGCGGCTTCAATGCATGCATGCTGCGCTGCAGAAGGTCGATCTGCTGCGGCGACGCTTCGAAGGGCAGGAACGGCGCGGCGAGCGCTGCGAGTCGCGCATCGTCTGCGGCGCGGATGTAGTGGCCGTTGAGACTATCCAGCTTCTTCAAATCGAAGCGCGAGGGCGATTTGCCGACGCCCGGCAGGTCGAACCATTCGGTCGCCTGTTCGCGGTTGATGATCTCGTCATCACCATGCCCCCAGCCGAGGCGGCGCAGGTAGTTGAACAATGCCCCGGGCAGCACGCCCAGCTCGGCGCGATAGGCATCGCCGCCCATTGCCCCGTGACGCGTGGAAAGCCTCGCCCCGACCGCCCCATGGTACAGCGGGAAGTGGCGGTAGCCCGGCCCGGGCCCGCCCCTCGCCGTGAC
>CAZBYE010000241.1:0-2671 GCA_964496045.1 uncultured Stakelama sp. | reverse complement strand
CGCGTTGACGATGAGCAGCTGACGGAAGGCGTTGTTGAGGTGATCGTCGCCGCGGATCACATGGGTCACGCCCATGTCCTGATCGTCGACCACCACCGCGAGCATATAGGTCGGTGTGCCGTCCGAGCGGAGCAGGATCATGTCGTCCAGCTCGGCATTCTGGACCGTTACTTCGCCCTGTACCGCGTCGCGGATCGTCGTCGCGCCTTCGCGCGGGGCGCGGATGCGGACGACATGCGGCTGGTCGAGCGGGCCGTCGGTGCGGTCACGCCAGGGGCTGCGGATGCGATAGGGCTTCTTCGCCGCCTGCGCTTCCTCGCGCTGGGCGGCGATCTCTTCCTGGCTCATCCAGCAGCGATAGGCGTGGCCCGACTCGAGCATCGCGTGTGCGACCTCGGCATGGCGTTCGGCGCGGGCGAACTGATAGACTTCGTCGCCATCCCAATCGAGACCGAGCCAGCGCATTCCGTCAAGGATCGCCTCAATCGCCGCATCGGTCGAGCGAGCGCGATCGGTATCCTCAATGCGCAGCAGGAACTTGCCGCCGTGATGGCGCGCGAACAGCCAGTTGAACAGCGCGGTGCGTGCGCCGCCAATGTGCAGAAACCCCGTCGGCGACGGGGCGAAGCGCGTGACGATTTGCGTACCCGTGGCGGGTTCAGATGTTGCGCCCACGCGCGCTTGCTCCCAGAAACTGTGATCGATGGCCAGTTCAGCCGCGAGCGCCCCTAGCACGGGGTTTCGCCTGCTTCAAATAGCGGGGGGCTGGTGTTTCGCTGAGCGAATCGAACGCTGGCTGGAGGCTGAGCGCGGACAGATCGTCCTGTGGATTCCGGTGATGCTGGGCACAGGGATCGTGGCGTGGTTCGCGCTGCCCGATGCGGGCCGCTGGGGCGCGGTGATACTGGGCGGGCTGGCGGTGGCAGCCGCCGGACTGGCGCTGGGCGGCGGCGGACGGGCGGCGCGATGCGTGACGGTGGCCGGGCTGATGGTGGCGACCGGCTGCGCGCTGGTGTGGTGGCGGGCCGAGCGGGTGGCTGCGCCGGTGCTGGCGCGGCCCGCTATCGTCGCCTTTCAGGGCAAGGTCGAGCGAGTCGAGAAGCTGCCGGCGCGCGACATGGTGCGGGTGCGGATCGCGCCGGAAACGGGGGCAGGGCTGCCGCCATTGGTGCGCGTCAATCTGGATGCGAAGGATGTGCCCGCCGGGCTGACCCGGGGGGCAGTGGTGAAGCTGCGCGCGCGGCTGATGCCGCCGGCGGCGCCCGCGGTGCCGGGTGCCTATGATTTCGAGCGGGTGGCGTGGTTCGACCGGCTGGGCGCGAGCGGGCGCGGATTTGCGCCGGTCGAGATCGTGACGCCAGGCGAAGCGAAGAGCGGGCTGCGCGAACGGCTGACGGCGCACGTCCAGTCGCAGGTTTCAGGGAGTGCGGGCGGGATCGCGGCGTCGCTGGTGACCGGAGACCGCGGCGCGATTTCCGAGGAAGATGGCGAGGCGTTGCGCCGTTCGGGGCTGGCGCATCTGCTTTCGGTAAGCGGGCTGCATGTCACCGCGGTGGTGGGGGCGACGATGCTGCTGGTGCTGCGGCTGCTTGCGCTGAGTCCGGCACTGGCGCTGCGCTGGCCACTGCCGGTGGTCGCAGCGGGCGCGGCGGGTGTCGCGGCGGTGGGGTACACATTGCTGACCGGCGCGGAGGTGCCGACGGTGCGCTCGTGCATCGCCGCGCTGATGGTGCTGGCGGCGATGATGCTGGGGCGTGAGGCCATCACGCTGCGGCTGGTGGCGTTCGGCGCGCTGGTCGTGCTGCTGCTGTGGCCCGAGGCAGTTATGGGGCCGAGCTTCCAGATGAGCTTTGCCGCGGTGACCGCGATTGTGGCGCTGCACGAGAGCAGGCGCGTGCGCGGCTGGTTCGAACGGCGCGAGGAGGGCTGGGGATGGCGGTTCGCGCGCGGCGTGGGATCGCTGCTGCTGACGGGGCTGGTGGTCGAGATCGCGCTGACCCCGATCGCGCTGTTCCACTTCCACAAATCGGGCGTCTATGGCGCGCTGGCGAACATCGTCGCGATCCCGCTCACCACTTTCGTCATCATGCCGCTGGAGGCGGCGGCACTGTTCTTAGACCTTGCCGGTCTTGGCGCGCCGTTCTGGTGGCTGACAGGGAAGGCGTTGCAGCTGCTGCTGTGGATCGCGCATGCCGCGGCGGGCGCGCCGGGGGCGCTGGCGATGCTGCCGGGGATGCCGGGCGGCGCCTATCTGCTGATGGTGGCAGGGGGATTGTGGTTCGCATTGTGGAAGACGCGAGTGCAGCTGGCGGGCGCGGTTCCTGCAGCGGCAGGAGCGGTGTGGGCGCTGGCTACGCCGATGCCCGATTTGCTGGTGACCGGCGATGGGCGCCACCTGGCGTTGCGCACGGCGAGCGGGGAAGTGGCGATATTGCGCGACCGGGCAGGCGATTATGTCCGCGACATGATGGCCGAGAATGGTGGGGTGGATGCCGAACTGCCTGCGCTGGCCGACCAGCAAGATGCGTGGTGCAGCCCGGATTTGTGCCTGATCGATGTCGAGCGGGACGGGCGGCGCTGGCGGATCGCGGCGACGCGGAGCGGCTATCTGGTGCCCTGGCGCGAGATGATGGCGGTGTGCCGATCGGCCGATATCGTGGTGGCGGACCGG
>CAZBYE010000240.1:0-5124 GCA_964496045.1 uncultured Stakelama sp. | reverse complement strand
CGGCCCGCTCCCCCACCCGGCCTCCCGTTCAGAATACGCTGTGGGAGGTCGGGTGGGGGAGCGGGCCTGCGCCGCCCTCAAAAGCTCTCCAGCATCCGCACCCGATATTCGCTCGACGCGATCCAGCGCCAGGCGCCATTCGCCACGATCCGGCTGCGTACGAAGGTCAGGCTCGCGACCCGCCAGCCATGGCCCAGATCGCGCGGCATCGCTTCGCTCGCCGCCTCGGCCGCGCCCGTCAGCAGCCGCAGTCGCGCCGGCCGCTCGCCGCCATCGTGCAGCAGCACCGCGACGCGACCCTCGCGCCCCGCCATGTCCTTGGTGCTCCAGTCGCCCAGCACCGCCTCGCTCACTACCGCATAGGGCAGCGCCGCGCGCACCGGCGGGGCGTCGAACACCCCGGTCAGCGCGCCGAGCGGTGCATGATCCTGAAGCGCCGCCACCAGCGCGCCCTGCAATCGCATCTGAACGCTCATCGCACCCAGCTCCCCAGATCGTGCAACAGCGGATCGGTCACCGCCCGCCGCGTCAGGTCCCGCCCGCTCAGCATCACGCGATCGGCCTCAGCCGCCACCGCCACACCCGGCACCGCACCGGCGACCCGATCCGCCAGCTGCTCAGCAACCACCGCCGCCCGCATCGCGCCCAGCCGTGCCGCACGGCCTTGCATCCCCCTCACGCCACGCGCTCCGGATCGTGCAGCCGCATCCGCCGCCAGGGGCGCCACAGCGCCGCGATCGCTGCGGGCGGCGCGCCCGGCGTCTCGCGCCGGTCGAACAGATGCGCGGCGAGCAGCACCACCCCTTGCGCCAGCGGCGCGGGGATGTCGGCCGCAGCCTCGACCAACCCGGCGCGCGACGTGACGCGCAGCCGCGATGCTCCACCTGCGCGTGTCAGCCGCACCCATCCGGTGCCGCTGGCGTCGATATCGATCGCATAAGCGTCAGCGGGCAGCGGCTCGGCCGCACCCTCGGCCGGCACCGCCTCGACGCCCGTGATCGCCACCACCGGCGCGTGCGTCAGCCGCTGCCAGCCGCGTTCCGCCGCGATCGTCTCGACACACTCCCGGCGCACCAGCACGGTGCCGGTGAACGCCTCGCACAGGATCGTCGCGGTCTCGATCATCCGGCCGAGCAGCGCATCCTCGCCGCTCCCGTCCAGGCGCAGATACGCCTTCGCTTCTTCCAGCGTCATGTCATGCCTCCCCCCTCGATACAGCGCCGGGCGGGCAAGGCCGAAGCCTCACCCGCACGTCGTCAGCCGCCTCCGGGCGCGCTGAACCTCAGCAGCCTGCCGCCGCCTCCGTCAGGAAGCAGAGAACTTCAGCAGTTTGCCACCGCCTCCGTCAGGAGGCGGAGAACTTCAGCAGTTTGATCGCCTCGCTGTTGGTCACCGCGCCACCGACCCTTTTGGTGGCGTAGAAGTGGACGAAGGGCTTGTTGCTGTACGGATCGCGCAGGATCTGCGTCTCGCCGCGCTCGGCGATGAGGTAGCCGGCCTTGAAGTTGCCGAACGCGACCGACAACGAATTCGCGGCGATGTCGGGCATGTCCTCGGCCTCGACCACCGGATAGCCCAGCAGCGTCGCCGGCTGGCCCGACGCAATGCCCGGCTGCCACAGGAACGCGCCGTCGCTCGTTTTGAACTTGCGGATCCGCGCCAGCGTCGACGAATTCATCACGAACACCGCGCCCTGCCGATAGGGCGGCCGCAGCGCCTGAACCAGGTCGATCAACTTCTCCTCAGGATTGGTCGAAAACGCACCCGATGCCCCCGACGCGACATGCTGCAGCGTGCCGAAGGCGCGCGCACCATCGCCTGTCACCGCGGTGGTATAGGCGAGGAAGCCCTTGGGCTTGTTCGTCCCGTTGCCGCTGACGAACGCCGCACCCTCGGCCCGGGCGAATTCGCGCGCGATCTCGTCGGCCAGCCACGCCTCGACATCGAACGCGGCATCGTCGAGCATCGTCTGGCTCGCCGCGGGGTTGGCATAGAGGTCGCCCATCGGCGGAGCGATCTCGTTGAACGTCGCGGTGTTGGTCTCGGCGCGCGCGCCGGTTTCGGTCGCCCAGCCCGATGGCGTCCCGCCCGACGCCACCAGCTTGCGGTATCCCGCGCTGCCCACCGTCACCACATTGGCGATGGCACGGATCGGCGAGATCGACGCCAGCGTGACATCCACCAGCGCATCGATCTCGCGCGGAATGGCATAGCCGCCCGCGCCGTCGCTCGTGCCCGACATCGCCTTCATCTCGAGCGCGCCGGCACCCGAGCGCAGGAATCCCTCGAACATCGCTCCATTGGGCGCCCGCGCACCCTCCAGCACCGGCCGCGCCATCGGCACGCCAGCGCCCTCAATCGCCTCGAACGACTGTTCGAGGACGTCTGCCTTCGTCTCCATAATCTTCTCCCGTTCCAGCACAGAATCCTCCCCGGAACGGGGAGGGGGGACCATCGCAACGCGATGGTGGAGGGGGCACGCGGCTAGCGAACCCCGTCGTTTCTTCATTCAGTCCGCAGGGCGGTGCAGTTTCTTCGAACGCATGGGGTCCATTCCCGCGCGCGCATCGTTAGAGACCGCGTCACCGCGCAACCGCGCGGCTAAGGCCGGGAACCCCTATGTCCAAACGATCGACCACCCGCTGGATCAACGCCGGATTCGATGCCTGGTCGCTCGGCTGGGAAGCCGCCGCCGTCATCGGCCTGCGTTCGGTCAAGATCGCCAAAGGTGGCATCGAAGCGCAGCGCGAAACCGAACTCATGGTCGCCGAGAAAGTGGCGGCAGCCGTGGAACTCCAGATGGCGATGATGACCGGCGCGCTTGGCACCAACCCCGCCACCGCCTCACGCAAGGCGCTTGCCCATTACCGGCGCAAGGTCCGCGCCAACGCCCGCCGCCTGCGCTGACGCAGGCACGAGACGCTCTCAGTCCGGCACGCCCGCGATCTTCGGCGACCGGAACCGCATCGCCGCCCAGGTCGTGAGCAGCTTGAGCATGAAGCGTCCCGAATGCCCGCGATGCCGCGCCAGCCCGTCATCGGGCAGGACCACATCGGCTGGAACGTCGCCGGTCATCACCCGCATCGTCGGCGCGGGCGCATCCGCGACCCGCGGCCGATAGACCGTAACCCAGAAGCCCTTGGTGAAATCGAGGAACATCGGCGCACCGCAACAGGTCGCGACCATCCGCCGCGTCGGCGATTGCGGCGTCAGCCGATGCGCGTCCAGCCGATCGCCTCCGGCGGCGACGCGTACCCGGTCTTTGCGCCACAGCACGGTCGACGTTCCGCCCGTCGCATCGACGATCGGCGCGCTGCCCGAGGCGGCGTCAAATGCCTGCCCCGCGGTGCGGCAGCTCGTGCAATGGCAGATACCGCTCAGCATCGGCGCGCCATCCGCTTCGATCCGCACCGTGCCGCAGTCACATGCGATTGCCGTCATCCACGCCTCCCTATGCCCTTGCTACAGACGATCCCGTTCGCGTCTGCCCGTCGTTCAACCGGCGGGCTTCCCGCCTGCAGCACGGAAGGCTGCCGTCAGCGCCACGCTTGAACAGGAACCCCCGTCCGGCAAGCGCGGAGCGCTTCCGTCAGCAGCTTCCTGAACCAACGGTCGTCGTCGTCGGCCCATGCTTCGGTCAATGCCTCGAGTATCGGTACCAGCGACGGGTCGGCGAGCAGCGCCGCCGCCTCGATCGTTTCCGAGCAGATTTCCTCGGCCTCAAGCATCGCTGCAACGCGCGGCAACGCAAAATCCGGCTCGCGCGTTACCAGCCCAAGCAATGCTTCGCAGCGCGTACCGGCATGCGGATCGTCGGCAGCGCGACGCAGGGCATCGCGCACCTCCGGCGTATCGATTTCCGAATGTACCAGCAGCATCGTCGCCCAGTCGCGATTGCTGTCGTCCGTGTCCGCAGTCAGTTCGATCAGCCGCGCCAGATTGGCCTCCGCCATCGGGCTCCCGGTCAGCGGAATCTCGTTATGAACCAGCATGATCAGAAAGTCGGATGCGGGGCGATATTCCTCCATCCGTTTGTGCTGCCGCATCGGCATCTGCCGCGCAACAGGCATGCACCCGCGCGAGCGTCTGCATCGGCCGCGCGACCAGGCTGACCTCGCACAGCTCGACGCTGCGCAGCTCGCGCCACCGCCCGTGCCGCGCCGCCACCGTGCGATATCCGAAACTCAGCCCCGTCACCGCGCCCTTCGCCACCAGGGCCGCAAGATCGGGGGCATCCACCCGGCCGGTCACGCGCAGTCCGCGCGCGTCCTCGCCGATCGCCTCGATCACGCCCACCGGCTCACCGCGATGCTGCCACAGCAACGGCACCCGCCGCACCCGCGCCCCGAACGCACCGCGGCGGATCACATCCCCGCCCCGGTCGGGGGCATCGAACACTGCGGCATAGCCCGCGAACCGGACGGTCATTTGCCCAGTCCCCAGAAGCCCAGTTTGACCGCCAGCCCCAGGATCACCAGCGCGAGCAGCATCCGCACCACCCATTCCGCGACCGCCTTGACCGCCGACCGTTTGGCATCACGCCATGCGCCGAGCAGTTCGCGCAGATCGCCCATGTCCTTGGCCGCCTGCGGATCGTCGAGGCCCAGCCGGGTCAGCGCCCGGCTCGCGCCCAGTTCGCCCGCCTCCTCGGCGATCGCGCGCAGCGTTGTCAGATCCGCGCCCTCCGCCACCCCGTGCGCGATCAGCTGGGCGAGCAGGCTACCATTTCCCCTGGCATCCACCGGCGCGTTCATCGGTCGAGCCCCAGCATCGCGCGCTTCTCCTCGTTGGTCAGGAAGTCCGCCGCGCTCACGCTGCTCCACAGTCGTTCGCGGTCCTCGGCCATCGCCGGCACCTTGTCGATCGCGACCCACAGCCGCGCCTCGGGGAACCAGCCGCTCAGCCCCTGCGCCAGCCCGGTCAGGATCTTCTCGGCAAGCGGCAGGATCGTCAGCCGCCACACCGCCTTGTTGGCCTCGCGATAATTGGCGTAGCTGTTGTCGCCGGGCAGCCCGATCAGCATCGGCGGCACGCCGAACGCCAGCGCGATCTCGCGCGCCGCCGCGGCCTTCAGCCCGACGAAATCCATATCCGCCGGGGAGAGGCTCATCGCCTGCCATTTGA
>CAZBYE010000239.1:0-5139 GCA_964496045.1 uncultured Stakelama sp. | reverse complement strand
GGCCTATTGTTTGAGCGTCGGGCCGATCGGGCACGACCTTTATGGCTGGAAGGACGCACCGCGCCGCGCCTATCGCCCGGTTGCGGGCAGCGACCTGATCGAACTGCCGGTGACCACTGCGAAATTCCTGGGGCGTGAGATAACCACCGGCGGCGGCTTTTTCCGGCTGTTGCCGGGTAACGTCATCTATCGGGCGATCGACGGGCTTAACAGCGCGGGGCATCCGGCGATCTTCTACTTCCACCCGTGGGAGGTCGATCCGGGACAGCCGCGTGTGGCGAACGCATCGTTGAGGTCAAAGCTGCGGCATTATCCGCGGCTCGGCGCGATGGCGGGCAAGTTGCGCACGTTGATGGGCAAGCATCGCTGGGATCGCACCGACCGCGTCGCTGCCGCCGAAGCAGCGAAGCTCAGGTGAACGCTCCGGTGCGCCTGCCGATGACGACCCTGCGCGTGGCCGATCTCACCGATCCGGGCGAGCGGGCGCGGATCGACGCGTTCGTCGAAGCGCATCCGGACGGGACGCCCTTCCACCTCCCCGCCTGGAGCCTGGCGGTTGAGAAGGGGTGTGGGCAGAAGGCGCATTATCTGGTCGTCGAGCGGGGCGAGCAGGGCATTGTGGGCGTGATGCCGCTGACCGAGCTGCATTCTCCGTTGTTCGGACGGGTGCTCGCTTCCGCGGGGTTTGGCGTGGGTGGCGGAATTCTGACCGACAAGCCCGAGGTGGCGCGCATGCTGGCGGAGGCGTGCTGGACGCTCGCGGTGCAGTTGAGCTGTCCCAGCGCCGAGGTGCGCGGCGGACCGAAGCCCGGACCGGAATGGACCGTCGACGACAGCCACTATCTGGGCTTTGCGCGCGGCCTCGCCGCGGATGATGAGGCGGAACTGCTCCAGATCCCCCGCAAGCAGCGCGCAGAGGTGCGCAAGTCGCTGGGCTATGATCTGGATATTTCGGCGGGGCAGGACGCGGCGGACGTTGCCGCCCATTATGCGATCTATGCCGAGTCCGTCCGCAATCTGGGCACACCGGTTTTTCCGCGCCGGCTGTTCACGGAAATGTTGCACGCATTTGGCAGTGCTGCCGACGTCCTGATCGTGCGGGACGGGGGGAAAGCAGTGGCTGGGGTGCTGAGTCTGTACTGGCGGGGGACGGTCTATCCCTATTGGGGAGGCGGAACCGCGGACGCGCGGCGGTTGCGCGCGAATGACCGGATGTATTTCGAGCTGATGCGTCACGCCCGGACGCGCGGCTGCACGCGCTTCGATTTCGGCCGCTCCAAGGTCGGCACCGGCGCGGCCGCGTTCAAGAAGAATTGGGGGTTCGAGCCGGAACCCCTGGTCTATTACGACCGCGTCGCCGAGGGCGCAGAGATCCGCGACGCCAATCCGCTCAATCCCAAATACCGGCTGCAAGTAGCGGTGTGGAGCAAGCTCCCGCTCGCCATTGCCAACCGGGTGGGCCCGTGGATTTCCCGGGGTCTTGGCTGATGGGCGATATCCTGTTCCTTGCGCATCGCGTGCCGTTTCCGCCCGACAGGGGTGACAAGATCCGCGCGTTCAACATCCTGCGCTATCTGTCGCGCCATAAGCGCGTGCATCTGATTGCCTTTGCCGACGACCCGGCAGACCTCAAGGGACGCAGTGGCCTCGCCAAGGTCACGGCGAGTCGGGAGATCGTGTGGCGCGGCAAGGGACAGGCGACGGCGGGCATTCAGGCGCTGGCGGCACGGCGGCCCTTTTCATTGACTGCATTCGACAATCCCGTGCTGCGCAACGCGGTAACGGCAGCGCTCGCGCAGCGCCCGATCGACACCATCTACGTCTTCTCAAGCCAGATGGCGCAGTATCTGCCGCACAAGCCGCGCCAGCGTGTGGTGATGGACTTCGTCGACATGGATTCGGCCAAGTTCGCGACCTACGGCAAGACGACGCGCGGCTTTACCGGCTGGATGATGCGGCGTGAGGCGCGGATGCTCGCGCAGTATGAGAAGTCGGTCGCAGCGAAGGCCGATGCGAGCCTGTTCGTGAGCGAGGCCGAGGCCGGGTTGTTCCGGGAGCGCTCCCGCGCTGAACGCGTGTACGCGGTCGAGAACGGGATCGACACGGTGAAGTTCGACCCCGCGGCGCAGTTTGGACAGATCGAGGCCGTTGCGCCGCTGATCGTCTTCACCGGGCAGATGGACTACCGCCCCAATATCGAGGGTGTAAGCTGGTTCGCCGAGGCGGTGTTTCCGCATATCCGGCTTCGTCATCCCGACGCGCAGTTCGCAATCGTCGGGCGCAAACCCGATGCGGCTGTGCAGGCGCTGACGAAGATCGATGGCGTGACCGTGACGGGCGAGGTGCCCGATGTGCGGCCGTGGCTGGCCGCGGCTTCGGTTGTCGTTGCGCCTCTGCAACTCGCGCGTGGCGTGCAGAACAAAGTGCTTGAAGCGATGGCGATGGCGCGGCCCGTCGTCGCAACGACAGCGGCGGCGACCGGTATCGATCATGGCGGTACGATTGCGCTGGGCGAGGGCGTTGGCGGCATGGCCGATGCAGTGAACGCGCTGATCGCAGATCCTGCGCAAGGCGTCGCACTGGGCAAGGCCGCGCGGGAGCGCGTGATCGATCTCTATGGCTGGGACGCGAAACTCGCAGCGCTTGACGATATTATGGGTTTCAAGGGGCGCAGCGATCCGCAGCCGCGCCGGAAGGCGGCAGCATGACGACGGCAGTGGCGAACGGTTTTGAAGCGCCTGTGAGCGGGTTCGATGCGAACTGGCGCCGTAACGCCGGGCTGCTGGCGGGCGTGTGGGCGGTGCTTCTGCTGCTGTTCCATCGCGATGTTGCCGATCTCGCGACGATCTATTGGACCAATACGACCTTCGGGCATTGCCTGTTCATCGCGCCCGTCGTGGCGTGGCTGGTGTGGCAACGTCGCGCGACCCTGCCGGCGGTCCGCGCCGAAGCATGGTGGCCGGGGCTGGTGGTGGTCGGCGGGGGCGGGTTCGCCTGGTTGCTCGGGGACGCGGCAGGCGTGGCGTTGTTCCGCCACCTCGGGCTGGCCGTGATGCTGCAAGGGGCAGTGGTCGCGCTGCTGGGGCCGAACGTCGCCCGCGCGCTTCTCTTCCCACTCTGCTACATGATCTTCCTCGTCCCGTTCGGCGGTTCGCTGGAGAAGCCGCTGCAGGATCTGACGGTGGCGATCATGGTGCCGCTGCTCGACCTGTTCGGAGTGCCGGCGCATGTCGATGGGGTTCTGATCACCACGCCGAATGGCTATTTCGAGGTGGCGGAGGCGTGTTCGGGGTCGAAGTTCGTGATTGCGATGATCGCGTACGGCGCGCTGGTGGCGAACGTCTGTTACATCAGCTGGACCCGGCGTGTAGCGTTCATGGCAGTGGCGTTGATCGTGCCGATCCTCGCCAACGGTGTGCGGGCGTTCGGGACAGTCTATGCCGCGTATCTGACCTCGGTCGAGGCGGCGACGGGCTATGACCATATCGTCTATGGCTGGTTCTTCTTCGGCGCGGTGATGGCGGGCGTGCTGGCGATCGGCTGGAAATGGTTCGACCGCGATCCGGATGCGCCGTGGTTCGATGCGTCGAAGCTGCAGACGCGCTGGTGGGGCACCGCGAAGATGCCGGCGGTCGTCGCCTTGACCGGCCTGTTCATTGTGAGCCTGTTCATGGCGTGGGGCGGGGCGATCGCCTCGCGTGCCGATAGGCTGCCGACAAAGGTCGCGTTGCCGCAGGTCGCAGGCTGGACTCAGGTCCCGCTGAGCAAGCGCGCCGAGTGGAAGCCAAATTTCCCCGGTGCCGACCATTTCCTGATGGGCCGCTATTCGGACGGAATGGGCGCCGAGGTCGATCTGGTGCTGGCGATCTATGGCAGCCAGCGCGAGGGCAAGGAACTGGTCGGCTTCGGCCAGGGCGCGATCCGCGAGAACGACAAATGGGTGCGGATCGAGGATCTGCCCGAGCTCGACGGCGGCAAGGCGATGCGGATGACAGCCCCCGGGCCGGTCGAGCGTGAGGTAGTCACCTGGTACCGTATCGGCGAGGTGCTGACGCCGAGCGAGTCGCGGGTGAAGGCGGAAACGCTCAAGGCCAAGCTGCTGGGCGGGAAGCAGCGTGCGGTGGCGGTGATGGTTTCGGCCGAAAAGGGCGAACTGCCGACGCGTGCTGCGATCAAACGGTTCCTGGGCGCAGCCGGTCCGGTCGAACAGGTTGCCGACCGCGTGACGCTTGCACCTTGACGTCATCCCCGCGAAAGCGGGAGGAACAGTGCGATACGGGGCGGGACGAACCAGCTGATGTGCGGGATTGCGGGGCTTTACTATCCGGGTGTGCCGAAACCGGTAGAGCCGATGCGCGTCAAGGCGATGGCCGACGCGCTCGCGCATCGTGGGCCGGACGGGTCGGGCGTGTGGGTCGCGCCGGGCGTGGGGCTGGGGCATCGCCGCCTGTCGATCATCGACCTCGCCGGTGGCGCGCAGCCGATGACGACGCCGGAGGGCGATTGCGTCGTCAGCTACAATGGCGAGATCTACAATTTCCTGGAAGTGCGTGCCGAGCTGGAGGCGAAGGGCGCAAGGTTCCTGAGCAACAGCGATACCGAGGTGCTGCTGCACGGATGGCGCGCCTGGGGACCGGCGATGCTGTCCAGGCTCAACGGCATGTTTGCGATCGCGCTGTACGACGCGCGGAAGCAATCGCTGCTACTGGCGCGCGACCGGCTGGGCGTGAAGCCGCTTCACTATGCGGAGCTGTCGGATGGCGCGGTCGCATTTGCTTCTGAGATCAAGGGGTTGCTCGCGCATCCTCTGTTCCGGCGGCAACCCGATTTCAGTGCGGTCGAGGACTTTCTTGGCCTTGGCTATGTTCCCGACGATACGTCGGTACTGGCTGGGGTGAGGAAGCTGCCGGCCGGGCATTATTTGCTGCTCGAGCGCGGCAAGCCAGTGCCGGCATCGACCGAATGGTGGGACGTCGATTTCTCGAAGCGGACGAAGGGATCGGTCCGCGATCTCGAAGCGCAACTGGTCGAGCATATGCGTGCGGCCGTGCGATCGCGGATGATTGCCGACGTGCCGCTCGGCGCCTTCCTGTCGGGCGGGGTGGATTCGAGTGCGGTGGTCGCGCTGATGGCCGAAGC
>CAZBYE010000238.1:0-5192 GCA_964496045.1 uncultured Stakelama sp. | reverse complement strand
CGCCGCGTCCGCTCACCGTCGATGCCGCAACGCTCGAACAATATCCCACGGTCGCACGCCGCCTCCTCGCGCATGTCGCGGCGGCGGGCGAATGGGCGGAGGACCATCCCGACGAGACCTTCGCCTATATCGCGCGCGAAACCGGCTCGCCCGACCAGTTCGTCCGCGCCGCCTATGGCGGGGACACGCTCCACCGCCGGCTCAAGACCGATCTCGACGCGGCCTCGATCACGGCATTGCAGGATTTCAGCGACTTCCTGTTCGACCGCGGCTTCCTGCCCGCACGCGTCGACGTCGCCGTCTGGGTCGACCCGCGCCCGTTCGAGGCGCTCGATTTCACGCAAGCACTGGATGCCGCATGAGCCGCAAGACGATCCTCATCGCCATCGTCGCGATCGGTGTGCTCGGGGCGCTGATATTCAACCAGTTCCGCGGCACCGCGCAACCGGCCCCGGGCCAGCTTCCTGCGACGCTGACCATCGCCGCCATCGCCTATCCGCATGAAGGGCAACAGCGCTATCAGGGCCAGAACGCGATCGTCCAGCAACAGGGCTGGCTCGAAAGCGAGCTGGCGAAGCGCGGGGTCAAGCTCCAATGGTTCCCGGTCGCGACCGCAGTCGGCGGCCCGGTGGTCAATGAAGGCTTCGCCGCCAAACGCATCGATTTTGCGAGCTATGGCGATTTCCCCGCGATCATCGCGATCGCGGGCGGGGTCGATCTGCGGCTGGTGGTGCCGGTCGGGCGCGGCCAGAACGCCTATCTGGTCGTGCGCAATGGCGTCGCCGCGAACAGCATCAAGGATCTGAAGGGCAAGCGCATCGCGCTCCATCGCGGTCGCCCGTGGGAACTGCCCTTCGCTAAGCTGGCTGAGGCCAACGGCCTCAAGCTCAGCGACTTCCGCATCCTCAACATCAACCCGCCCGCCAGCCACGCCGCGCTCGCATCGGGCGATGTCGATGCGGTGTTCCTGCTCTCCGACGCGCATCTGCTGGTCGAAAAGAAGGTCGGGCGGATCGTCTGGTCGACCAAACAGGCGCCGCAATCGTGGAAGATGCGCGCCGAGCTGTTCGGGCGCGGCGATTTCGTCGACGCGCATCCTGAGCTGACCCAGCTCGTCGCCGATGCCTTTGTCCGCGCCCAGGCCTGGTCGGCCGATCCCGCCAACCGCGAAAAGGTGATCGAGATCACGTCACGCGCGGAATCCCCGCGCAGCGTGATCGAGGCGGAGCTGGACGAACCGCGCCTCGCCTGGGGCGACCGTTACTCGCCGCTCTATGACGAGTTCATGATCGCGCATTATCGCGACGCCGCGGCCTACACCTTCGATCAGGGGCTGGTCCGCAAGAAGATCGATGTCGACAAATTGCTCGACCGGCGCTTCGCCACCGCGGCGCTCGATCGCCTCAAACTCAAGGATCAGTGGAAGCCCGATACGGCAGAGGCGGCGGCGCGATGAACGACCGGCGTTTCATGGCCAACTTCCTGCTGCTCGCGCTCGTCAGCGGTCTGACGGTCGGCCTCGGCAAGGTGGTGACGACGATTTACGCGATCGACCTCGGCGCCACCGCCTTTCAGGTCGGGGTGATCGGGGCGATGGAATCGATCGGCATGGTGCTCGTCACCGTCCCCGCCGGGTTCATCATCGCCCGCTACGGCGCGCGCGGCATCTATTTCGCCTCCAGTCTCGGGCCGCTGCTCGTCAATCTCGCCATGCCGTTCGCGGCGGGCTGGGCGGCGCTGGCGGGCGGGCGCTGGCTGATTGGCCTGTGCATCCCGTTCCGGATGGTCGCGATGAACGGCGCGTTCCTTGAGCGGTTGCGCGGGCAGGGGGAAACGCGCGGCGGCTGGTATCGCGGCGCGCTCACCGCCGGGATGGCGATCCTCGGCCCGGCATCGGCGGGTATTCTGATCCTTAAGGCCGGCGTGACCGCTGCCTTCTTCATCGTCGCGGCTCTGTTCGGGGTGATGGCGCTGTTCAGCCTGTCCTTCCTCCCCGCGCGTCAGCCTGCGGCCGAGGAAAGCGTCAGCTTCTTCGCCGAAATCGGCGCGCTGCTCGGCAACCGCGCGGTGGCGGAAAGCAGTTTCGTCGAATTCCTGAGTTCGGCCACCGGCTCGCTCTTCTCGACCTTCATCCTGCTGCTTGCTGCCGCACTCCCGCCGCTGACCAAGGAAGACGGGATCACCGTGCTGCTCGTGCAGGGCGTCAGCACGGTGGCGCTGCTGTTCCTCAGCGGCACGCTGGTCGCCCGGCTCACGCGCGGCACCGCCTATGCGCTGGCGCTTGCCCTTGCGGCGGCGGCGCTCGCGCTGCTCGGCTTCGCGCATGGCTTCCCGGCATTGGCGGTGGGCGCGGTGTTGCTCAGCGCCGCCTCGGCGGTGGTCCATCTCATCAACGTGCGGATGCTCGCCAGCATCCCCGGCGCGAAGAGCAAGGCGGCGGGCCTGTACAACCTCGCCTCGATGACTGGCT
This sequence comes from uncultured Stakelama sp., assembly GCA_964496045.1. GTDB lineage: Bacteria > Pseudomonadota > Alphaproteobacteria > Sphingomonadales > Sphingomonadaceae > Sphingomonas. The sequence continues at coordinate 2,722 of CAZBYE010000238.1, read as the reverse complement.
CTTCGGCCGGGGCACTTGGCGGCGGGCTGCTGACCAAGCTGGTGCCGCTCCAGTCGGTGTTCCTGCTGTGGCTGCCTCTGCTGTTCGGCGCCGCCGCGATCGCCTTCGCCCGGCACCGTTTCGCGCGCCCGTTCACCCCGCAGGAGGTTCTGCCATGAACCGCGTCTCCCGCATCGCCGCCGGCCTCGCGCCGCTGCTCGGCCTGCTGCTGCTCTGGCAGTTCGCCTCGGCCAGTGGCGTCTTCCCGCCGCAGGTGCTGGTCCCGCCGAGCGAGGTCGCGGCGACGCTCGCTCAGCTGTGGCGCAACGGCGAGCTTGGCAACCATCTCGGCACCAGCCTGTTCCGGCTCGTCTCGGGCTTCCTCGCAGGTGCTGCCATCGGCCTCGTTTTCGGCACGTCGATGGCGCTGTCGAAGCTGTTCGAGGCGCTGTTCGCGCCGCTGTTTCAGGCGGTCCGGCAGGTGCCGGTGCTCGCCTTCATCCCGATGCTCGTGCTGCTGCTCGGGATCGAGGAACGGTTCAAGATCGTCGTCGTCGCGGTCGCAGTGTTCTTTCCGGTCGCGCTCGCCACCTTCGACGGGGTGCGCGCGATCCCGAAATCCTGGTTCGAGGTCGCCCGGCTCTATCGCACCCCGCTGCTGCCGTTCGTCACGCGCATCCTGCTGCCTGCTGCGATCCCGCCGGTGCTCACCGGGCTTCGGCTCGGTCTCACCCGCGGCTGGCTGGTGCTGGTCGCGTGCGAGCTGCTCGCCGCTGACAGCGGCATCGGCCAGATGATGGAGATGGGGCGCCAGATGTTCCGCATCGACGTCGTCCTTGCCGGCGTGTTCGTCAGCGGGCTGGTCGGCTTCTTCCTCGATCGCTCGGTCAAGCTCGTCGAGCGCCGCTTCGTCCGCTGGAAGGAGGCCTGAGATGGCGCGCCTCAATACACCCGCCGCTCGCATCCTGCTTGGCCTCACCGTTCCGGTGCTGATCCTGTTCTGGTGGCAGGCGCAGTCCGCGCAGGGCGGGGCGCGTGCGCTCGCCTTCGTGCCGCTGCAGGATGTCGGCGCGACGCTCGTGGCGCAGCTTGCGAGCGGCTTCCTGCTCAACGACGCGCTGGCGACCGTGTCGCGCGCGGTCACCGGGCTGCTGCTCGGCGGGCTGGCCGGCACTGCGCTCGGCGTCGCGATGGCGATGTCGCGGCCGCTCGATCGCGTCGTCGGGCCGCTCTACCATGCGGTGCGGCAGGTGCCGTTGCTTGGCTGGCTGCCGCTGATCGGGCTGTGGGTCGGCAATGGCGACGAAGCCAAGCTGCTGATCGTCAGCCTCGCGGCTTTCTATCCCACGGTGCTCAACAGCTATGAAGGCGTCCGCACGGTCGAGCGGCGCTATGTCGAGGTCGCCGCGCTGTTCGGCTTCAGTGCCGCCCAGCGCTTCGTCCATCTGCTGCTGCCCGCTGCGTTGCCGCTGATCCTCACCGGAGTGGCGCAGGCGCTCGCTTTCGCCTGGATCGCGACGATCGGGACCGAGATCCTGTTCGGCGCGGATGCCGGGCTCGGTGCGACGATGGGGGTCGCTCAGGCGCAGCAGCGGATGGACATCATCCTCGTCGCGATCCTCGCCGCCGCCTCGCTCGGCTTCACACTCCACTATTCCATCACAACCCTCCGCCGCCACCTCCTCCGCTGGCAGCCTGAGATCAATTGAAGGAGCTCGTCATGACTCTGCACACCCGCATCGAAACCCCGCCTGTCCCGGCCGAAGCACCGGCGACCGGCGCGCTCGCCATCGCGGGATTGTCCAAGGATTTCCGGATCGACGGCGCCGCGCTGCCGGTGCTCGACCGGATCGACCTCGACATCCGCGCAGGCGAGTTCGTCAGTATCGTCGGCGCGTCGGGCTGCGGCAAGTCGACGCTGCTGCGGCTGATTGCCGGACTTGACACCGACTATGCGGGAGAGATCCGGCTCGACGGCAAACGGATCGCCGGCACCAGCCTCGACCGCGGGCTGATCTTTCAGGACCATCGCCTGTTCCCCTGGCTGATGCTCGAGGAGAATATCGGGCTGGCACTGCTCAACACCGATATCCCTAAGGCGCAGCGCCCGCGCATCGTCGCCGAGCATATCGCGCTGGTGAACCTTTCCGGCTTCGAGAAGGCCTATCCGCACCAGCTGTCGGGCGGGATGGCGCAGCGTGCGGCGATCGCCCGCGCGCTGGTGACCGAGCCCAAGTTGCTGCTGCTCGACGAGCCATTGGGCGCGCTCGACGCGCTCACCCGCGTCCATGTTCAGCGCGAGCTGCAGCGCATCTGGATGGCGCAGCGCTCGACAATGGTGATGGTTACCCACGATGTCGAGGAGGCGGTCTATCTCGGCAATCGCGTCATCGTGATGGACGCCAAGCCTGGGCGCATTCGCCGGATCGTCGAGATAGACCTGCCCCATCCGCGCCAGCGCTCCTCTCCGGTCGTGCATCGCATCCGCGACGAGATTCTCGCTGAACTCACGGGGCCGCCTCCGGAAAATCTGGTCCACCTCCCGGTGCGCGAGGTGCGCGCATGAGCCGGATTCCTGATCATCCCGTCGCGCCGCTGTTCGTCGACCGCTGGTCGCCGCGCAGCTTCTCGGGTGAGCCGAACCCCGACCGGGTGCTGGCGAACGCGTTCGAGGCCGCCCGCCGGGCCCCCTCCGCCAAGAACGGGCAGCCGGAATGGTGGCCTAGCTCGATGCTGGACAAGG
>CAZBYE010000237.1:0-5193 GCA_964496045.1 uncultured Stakelama sp. | reverse complement strand
CATCGGCATCGCGCGCCTGCAGCAGCTCGACCACGCGCCGCCCGACGCGCACCGCCGCTTCCTCGGGCGCCTCGCGCTCGCGGTGCGGAAATGTTTCGGGATCGAAGATCAGGATCGGGTCGATATCCGACGAGTAATTGAGCTCGCTGCTGCCCTGTTTGCCCAGCGCGATCGCTGCGAAGCCGTCCGGCGCGGCGCCCGGCACCCGCTCAGCCACCGCCGCGCGAATCGCCGCGTCGAGCGCATAGTCGGCAAAGTTCGACAACGCCTGCGTCGCGGTCCGAAAGTCGAGCAGGCCGGCCAGATCTCCCAGCGCAACGCTCAACGCCAGCCGCCGCCGCTCGATCCGCAATCGCTTTCCCGTCGGCATCGCCGGATCGTCGATCCGCGCCGCTGCGAACGGATCGGCCAACACCGCAGGTAATCGCGCGACCAGCTCGGACTCGCGCTCGATCAGGTGCGCCAGAAAGGGCGACCAGAGCCGCGCCCGCTCGATCGCATCGCGCAGCGCGCCCGCATCGCCGTTCATTTCATCCATCGAAAATCGGTCAGGCAACGAAAGCGCATGATGTCAAGCAACAAAACCGGCGATCGGTCGTTTTGAAGTTCATGGTTCGTCACGCGACTCAGCAGAGAAATGATCAGCCGGTAAGCGGTTATCGCGTCGAACTGCCGCGCCCGCATGATGCGATCGGGGTTGTGCTGCGCGACGCCTATCTGCGCGACATTGAACTGCCCGACGATATGACACTGCTGCTGCGCCGGATGAACGGAAACCGGCGCCCCTAACGATCGGTTTAAGCCGCAGCGTTTAACGCTCGCGGCTCAGCTCATCGACTTCATCCATGATGGTATCGAGCGCAGTGCGGCCGTCGCTCTCGCTGTCGCGGCGTGACGGGAGCTGGCCGTTGCTCATCAGCACCTCGAGAGCGACGCGGCCGCGCGCGACGCGGCTCTTGATAGTACCAACCGCGACACCGCAAATTTCGGCCGCCTCCTCATAGGCAAAGCCGCCCGCCCCCACCAGAATCAGGGCCTCGCGCTGGGGCTGGGGCAAGTGCAGCAATGCCCGCTGCATATCGGCGAGATCGACATGCTTGTCCTGCGTCGCGGGTGCGGCGAGCAGCCGTTCGGCAACCAGATCATCCCATTCACCGCGAAAGCGCGACCGGCGCATCTGGCTCAGATACAGGTTGCGCAGGATGATGAAGGTCCAGGCGCGCATATTGGTGCCGGCCTGAAACCGTTGGCGCGCCGCCCAGGCCTTCAGCAACGTTTCCTGTACCAGATCGTCCGCGACATCGCGGCTGCCGGACAGCGATCGCCCAAAGGCGCGCAGATGCGGGATCACCATCGCGAGCTGTTCTTTGAACTCCGGATCGGAGAGCGAAATATGCTCGGCCGGCGGCGTCCCTTCTTCGCCTTCCTGGTCGGTATCGGTCATTCGGTTCCGTTCTTGTTCGCCGGCGGAGTGCGGCTTCGCTTCGGATAGATACGCTGGGCGCACCCGCCTCTCAACCCGCACTATACAGCAGGTAGGCGGCGTAGATGATGATGATCAGAACCAGCGAGACCGACAGAATATAGCGGGTCATATGCGGCGTCGCCCCGGCGCGGGCGCGCTCGGCGTCGATGTGCATGGGTTCGTTTGGATCGACCATGCAGCATCAACACGCGAGAACCGTTTTGGCTCCGTAAGAAATGGAACCCGGCGCCGAATCCTACTGCGCCGGGACCGTCGACTGGTCGAAGAACAGCGCCTGGCTGATTGCCGCCTTCACCGTCGATCGCTGGAACGGCTTGGTGATCAGGAAGGTCGGCTCGGGCCGCTCGCCGGTCAGCAACCGCTCGGGGAAAGCGGTGATGAAGATCACCGGCACGTTGAACTGCGCCAGAATATCCTTCACCGCATCGATGCCCGAACTGTCGTCGGCAAGCTGGATGTCGGCAAGCACCAGCCCCGGGCGATCGTCCATCGCCAGCGCTACGGCTTCGTCGCGGGTTACCGCAACGCCGGTCACCTCATGCCCCTGATCGCGCACGATCGTCTCCAGATCCATCGCGATCAGCGGCTCGTCCTCGATAATGAGGACGCGCGCACGAGTCTGGCTGTCGATCTCGGCAAGCGCGTCGGCCACCAGCCCGTCCACCGACTCAGGGGTTTCCTCGAGAAGATAGGCGGCGTCTTCGCTGGTGAATCCCTCCATCGCCGTCAGCAACAACGCCTGGCGCGAACGCGGCGCGAGGCGGGCAAGGCGCGCGCGCGCGATCGCCTCATTGTCGCTCAGCGGATCGCTCTCCTCGACACGGTCGTCGAGGTTGGTCGAACCCCAGATCGCCTGGAACGTGCGATAAAGGCCCAGACGCGGATCGACTTCGCGCGGGAACTCCTCCGGCGCAGCCACGATCGCCTCGAGCGTCGCGCGCACATAACGGTCACCTTCCATCTGGCTCCCTGTGAGCGCGCGACCATAACGGCGCAGAAACGGAAGGTGGGGAGCGAGCTGCTGTCCAAGCGACATGATGTTATTGTTCTCCTTCGGGTTGCCGCCCTTGTGCTGGCGGCAATCTGGCAATGCAAGTTCGTGCTGCGGCCTCCGAAGAATGCCCCTCCCCGGATTTCGCATCGTCTTGTGGAACCAACGAGCCTTAAATTGGTTTCACGGGTCGCACACACATGTGTACTTGTGTGTTCCCGGCGGCTTGCCGCCGGCGATGTTTTTGTGCATCCGCCCATTCCCAAGGGCTTTGAGGGGGACGAAGTGCGTTCGGCCGATGAGAAAAAGAAGGAGCCGCTGGGGCGGACAGGCGGCGGGATGGCCACGCGCAAGGACCGCAACATCGGCGAAGCCCTTCGCCGCGTCTATCAGGACGCGGCCGACGAGCGTGTTCCCGATGATCTTCTCGATCTCCTGAGCAAGCTCGATTAACCATGTGACGATGGACGGGGACGACCAGACGCGCCGTCACCGCGGCCGGCCCATCGCCGCGATCGCGCGGATGCCGACCGGCGCCAAGGTTTTCCTGATTCTCAGTGCCGGCCTGCTACCGCTCGCGCTCATCGCCTTCTTCGCCTCGATCCAGACCACCCGTCTCGCCGACCAGGAAGTACGCGGCCGGCTTCGGCTTGCCAGCGCCGAATCCGCGCGCGCGCTTCGCAGCGAAATCGCGTGGGAATTACGCGAACTGCGCGGCGCCCTGCCCGCGGTCGAGGGGATCGCCCCCAATTGCGGCCGACTCGCCGGCGTGTTCGAGCCGCAGGCCGTTAACGGCGTTCGCTACGCGCTGCTCGACGCCGACAAGCGGCTGTTATGCGGCGTACCGATCCCGACGGCCGGCAACCAGACGCTCGCAAACGGAAGCACCGCGACACATCTGCTCCCGGGCTCTGGTGCACAGCTTGAGGTGACCGGGCCGACCGGTTATATCGCCCGCGCCTTCTTCCCCACCCAGTTTCTCGCCGCCGCGGCAGAGCCGAGCGGGATGACGCGCGACTTCGGCCTTGCCCTTGCCGACAAGGAAACCACGCTCACGCTGCGGCAGATCTCCGCCAGCAACGCGCTCAACCGGCGCGAATCGCAGCGGGTCGATCTCGGCGTTCAGGGACTGTCGCTCGAGATGACCGTGGCGAGCGCCCCGATCACCTCGTCGATGGTGATCGCCGCACTCTCGCCCTTCCTGATGTGGCTGCTGGCGGCGGGAATCGCGTGGTTCGTGGTCGACCGCCTGCTGATCCGTCCTCTTCGGCGGCTGCGCCGGACCGTCAGCGCGTACCAGCCCGGCGAGATCATCGACCCGGAAGCAGGCAGCGATATCCCCGCACAGGAAATTCGCGAACTGGGCGAGACCTTCCGCGGACTCAGCCGCACCGTCCAGGCGCACGAGCTCGATCTTGCCGAAGGCCTGGCGCGCCAGACCAAGCTGACACGCGAGGTGCATCACCGGGTCAAGAACAACCTCCAGGTGATTGCGAGCCTGATCAACTTCCATGCCCGTGGCGCAAAGTCAGGGGAGGCGCTCGGCGCCTATGCTTCGATCCAGCGCCGCGTCGATGCGCTCGCGGTGGTTCACCGACACCATTATGCCGGGTTCGAGGAAACGCTGGGGATCGAAATCCGCCCGGTGATCGGCGAGCTCGCGTCGAACCTGCGCGCTACCGCGCCCGAAGAATCGCGGATCGGGATCGTGCTCGACGTCGATCCCTGGCTGGTGTCACAGGATAATGCGGTCGCGATCGCCTTTCTGATCACCGAAATCGCCGAACTGGCGATGAACGTCAGTCCATCCGCACAAATCCATATCGCAATGAAGGACGGCGCGGATCCCGGCCAGGCGATATTGCAGATCAGCTCAGCGGCGCTGACGGACAGCCCCGATTTCGCCGGCCTCTACGACAGTCGCTATGGGCGTGTGATCGGCGGGCTGGTGCGCCAGCTCCGCTCGAAGCTGCATCATGACATGCTGGCGGGCATCTTCGAGCTCCCGATCGCGGTTGCGGGCCGCCACTAAAATAAATCGAAAAAAGTTGCCGGATCGCGGAACCCGCGCGTTCCGACCGCGTTCTGCACCTCGGATAGCGACCTTTTGCCCCCCCGCTCTCGCTATCCACGAAACAGGCCCGGACGCATCCACCTCCCCCCCCCCCCGGGGTACCCTCCGGGCCTAATTCCTTCTTGGGGCAAGCGGGTTCAGCATGCGGCGATTGTGGAACGAAGCAGCTTGCCGCACATTGATCCCCGGCAATTCAAGACGGAGACTGAAGATGCGTAAGCTGCTTGCGATGGCGCTGGTTGTAGCCCTGTCGGCGTGCAACACGATCGAGGGCGTGGGCAAGGACGTCAAATCGGCGGGCGACACCGTCGCCAAGACCGCCGACGGCGCCAAGTAATTTCAGCCGAGAGGCTTATTCCCCGGCGGCGGCTTCGGCCGCCGCTTCCTTTTCGCCTTCCTTCTCCCGGCGCCGGCGCGTGAACCAGATCGCCACGAGCGACAGGAAATAGAGCCCGCACAGCGGAATCGCGAGCAGCAGCTGCGACCCGATATCGGGCGGGGTCAGCACCGCGGCGATCGCGAACGCCGCCACCACCGAATAGCGCCAGGCGCCCTTGAGCTGCTCATAGGTGACGATACCCCCGCGCTCGAGCAGCATCAGCAGCACCGGCAGCAGGAACGAAATGCCGAACGCGAACAGGA
>CAZBYE010000236.1:0-5230 GCA_964496045.1 uncultured Stakelama sp. | reverse complement strand
GCAATTGCCGTCGAGCAGGTCGTTGGCGAGCAGCGTCTTCATCAGCATATAGATGCCACCGGCCTCGTACATGTCTTTCGCCACATACTTACCGCCGGGTTTCAAATCAGCGATATAAGGCGTTGATTTGAATATCTCTGCGACATCGAACAGATCGAAATCGATCCCGGCCTCGCTCGCCATCACCGGCAAGTGCAGCGCGCCGTTGGTCGAGCCGCCCGTCGCCGCGACGATCCGCGCGGCGTTGATGAACGCCTCGCGCGTGCAAATGTCGCGCGGACGGATATTCCGCTCGAGCAGTTCCATCACCTGCCAGCCCGCCGCGACCGCGATTTGCTCGCGGCTGGTATAGGGTGCCGGGACCATGTTGCTGTTGGGCAGCGACAGCCCGATCGCCTCGCCGACGCACGCCATGGTGTTGGCGGTGTACTGTCCGCCGCATGCGCCGTGACCGGGGCATGCGACCTTCTCGAGCGCATGGACCTCGCTGATCGGGCAGGTACCGGCGGCGAACTTGCCCACAACCTCGAACACATCGACGACAGTAACGTCGCGGTCCTGATAGCGGCCGGGCAGGATCGACCCGCCATAGACGAAGATCGACGGGATATTGAGGCGAAGCATCGCCATCATCATCCCCGGCAGCGACTTGTCGCACCCGGCGAAGCCGACCAGCGCGTCATAGCAATGGCCGCGCACCGAGAGCTCGACCGAATCCGCGATCACCTCACGGCTGACGAGCGAAGACTTCATCCCCTGATGCCCCATCGCGATGCCGTCGGTGACGGTGATCGTGTTGAAGCGGCGCGGCATCCCGCCATTGTCCACAACGCCCTTGCGCGCGGCATCGGCCTGCGCGTCGAGCGTCGTGTTGCACGGTGCACTGTCGTTGCCCGCGCTGGCGAGCGCGACGAACGGGCGGGCAATCTCCTCTTCGGTGAGGCCCATCGCGTAATAATAGCTGCGGTGCGGAGCGCGTTCGGGACCGACGGACACGTGGCGCGACGGCAGGCGGGATTTGTCGAAACGATTGGTCATGGCGCGAACGCCTATGTCGCCGCGGACCCGGTTTGCGCAAGTCTGTTGCGCGCGTCTTTTACTATTCCCGCCAATAGCTGCGCCCAATGCGCAACACCTTCGGGGTCGGAGATCAGGTCGTTGCGGATCTCGACGCCCAGATAGGGGATGCCATTGCCCTCGGCATGACGGTTCATCGTCGCGTTGAGAATTCGACCCGAATAGGGTTCGTTGTCCCCGGTGACAACGCCCGCCGCCTTGAACAGCTCGATCCCGATCCGCGCCGCGCGTGCATCGCGATTATAAAGGATGCCGATCTCCCACGGGCGGTCGTTGCCGTCATGCTGCTCCAACCTCGGCGTGAAGCTGTGCACCGAGACCAGCAGCTTCGGATGCCGCGCCCGGATCGCGTCGGCGATGGTACGATGATAGGGCGCATGGAAGCGCGCGATCCGCTCGACGCGCGCGACCTCGCCATTGCCGGAAATCCGGTGCCCGTCGCTGACATGCGGGATCAGTCCGGCGCTGTCCGGTTCGCGATTGAGGTCGATCACCAGCCGTGAAACCGTGGCGAGGATCGCCGGCGCCTCGAGATGCGCGGCCAGCGCCTCGCTCACCGCCGCCGCGCCGATATCGATCGCAATATGCTTCGCCAGCAGCGCGGGATCGATACCCAGATCGACATCGGACGGCACCGCATTCGAAGCATGGTCGCACAGGATCAGGACGTCCGCGGTTCCATCGATGCGCCGCGCCACACTCATCTCTTACCCTCCAGAAACGCACCAAGCCGGGCCCGGAAAGCGTCCGAGCCGAAGGCGTCGTCAAATGCTTGCCGGTGGCCCGCGCCATCCGGATCACGCAGCACCGCCTTCAGCGCGCGCACTGCCTCAGGCACATTCGCCGCAATGACATTGGCGAATTCGTGCGCCGCAGGCTGAGCATGGTCGACGCGACGATGCGCCAGGCCGATCCGCGCCGCCTCGTCCGCATCGATCCGCGCGCCGGTGAAGAGCATCAGTCCTGCCTGCCCCTCGCCCACTCGCGCCCTCAGCCGCGCGACATCGCCAGCGGGATAGGTCAGGCCGAGCCTGGCGGGCGTGGTCGCGAACACCGCCTGATCTCCTGCCAGCACGATGTCGCACGCCAGCGTCAGCGCGACGGCGGCGCCGAAGCAACCCCCATCCACCGCGCAGATCACCGGCATCGGCAGCGCAGCAACCCCCTCGATCCCCGCGGCCATTGCCTCGCGAAAGCGGACGCGCCGCACAGGGTCTTCGGTCAGTTGACGAAACTCTGCCAGATCGGCCCCGGCCGAGAAGACACCCGGCATCGCCGAACGCAGGATCACAGCGCGAGCATCCGACACAGCAATCGCGCCCGCGGCCTCGGCCAGTGCCTCCCACCCTGCAGTCGCAATCGCATTGCGCGCCCCGCCGCGGTCGAGCGTCAGGATCGCGATATGATCGTGAAGTTGCCAGTGAATCATGACGGGTCTCGCCCCTTGGGGCGGCGAGGATAGCGCCCGCTCGCATCAGCGAGCGGGGGCCATCCACGGACGTTTCGCTCCCGGCGCATGGCCCGCACCGAACCTACAGCAAATCTGGGGCCAGTTTCGATTCCCCAGAGCGCGCGGGGAGCCTTTGCCACCGATCGCTCCATTTTGGAACAACCAACTGTCACAACAGCACCGTTTTGAGACACCACCAGCCGGAATGCGCCGCGTTCACCGCGTCCGCGGCAGCATCGCGCGCATCGACGTCATCGAACAGCGCGAAACAGGTCGCCCCCGATCCGGACATGCGCGCCAGCGCGACGCCCGGCTGCGTCGAAAGCAACTCCAGCGCCTCCGCGATCATCGGAGCAACTGCCAGTGCCGGCACCTCCAGATCGTTGCGTCCCGCTCGCGCCACGTCGAGCAGATCGCCAACCTCCAGCGCGCCGCGATCGATCCCGTCCCAGCCGCCAAAAACCTGCGCCGTCGAAACCCCAACGCCCGGATTGACCAGCAGCACCGGCGTGCCGCTTGCCCCCGCGATCGGCTCCAGCCGCTCTCCCCGCCCCCGCCCGATCGCCGTACGGCTAAAGAGGCAGGCCGGCACGTCCGACCCCAATGCATCGGCACAGGCAAACAACCGTGGATCGTCCAGCGCGATCCCCTCACGGTGCGCGAGCAGCCGCAGTGTCGCCGCCGCATCCGCCGATCCGCCACCCAGCCCCGACGCCACCGGCAACCGCTTGGTCAGCGTGATCCGCCCGGCCGGTTCGATCCCGAATGCCTCTGCAAACCGCGCCGCCGCCCGCGTGACGAGATTATCCCCTTCCCCCGCCAGCGCGCCTGCGAACGGCCCGTCCACCGCGAACCCTTCGCCATCGCCCAGCGTCACGCTGTCGCCATCCGCGACAAAGGCGAACAGCGTCTCCAGCTCGTGATAGCCGTCCGCACGCCGCCGCCGCACATGCAGAGCGAGGTTGAGCTTGGCCGGCGCGGGCTCAGTCAGAATCAGTTTGCCGCCGTCCTCTGGTTCATCCCGTCGGCGACCTTGGCCGACAGCCGCGTCTTCTGCTCGCCCTCGGCATAGAGCGCCGCAGCGCTCCAGGCATAGCGCGCCTCGAACCGGCGCCCTGTCCGCCAATAGGCATCGCCCAGATGTTCGTTGATCGTCGCGCTGGATGAATCGCTCTGCGCAGCCCGTTCGAGCAGCGGCAGCGCCTTCGCAAAATCGCCCTGGCGGAAATAGGCCCAGCCGAGCGAGTCGGTGATCGCTGCGTCGTCGGGCCTCAGCTTGCTCGCGCGTTCGAGCAATCCCGTCGCCTCGACCAGATTCTCGCCACGCTCGACCTGCGCATAGCCCAGATAGTTGAGCGCCACCGGCTGTTCAGGCGCCAGCTCGACCGCCTTGCGCAGGTGCGGCAGCGCCGCCTCCCACTTGCCCGCGCGCTCCAGCGCCCCGCCAAGCTGAAGGTAGTTGACCCAGCTCGCCTTCTCGCCCGCCTGCGTCAGCGCGCCGGCATAGACATCGGCCGCTTCACTCTCACGCCCCTGATTGGCGAGCAGATCGGCATAGCGCTGCCGGTCGGCCACGCTCGCACCGGGCGCCTTCGCCAGTGATGCTGCCAGCGCCAGCGCTCCGGCAGCATCGCCCTGCTTGCTGCGCAGCCCCACCCGCTCGCTCAGCGCAGCGGGATAGAAGGCGCTGTCCTTCTTCACCGTATCGAGCGTACCGATCGCGCGATCATAGGCCCGCTCCCCGGCCAGCGCATCGGCGAGCAACAGGCGCGCACGATCGTCGGCAGGATCGAGCAACAGAGCGGAACGGGTCAACAGGATCGAGAGCGTTTGCGCCTCCTGCCCCGCCAGATCCGCCGCGAGCCGGGTAAAGGCGCGGCTCGCACCGAACGCGGCGCCCGGCTTCGGCCCCTTCTTCAGCCGCGCACGCAGCCCCGACAGCACCGGATCGTCACCGGCGAGCAGCGACAGCGCGATATCGCGCTTGCCCTTCGCCGCCAGCAACACCGCCGCGTTCCAGCGCAGGTCGATGCTTCCCGGATCGGCACCCACCGCGGCCTGCAGCGCGGCGATGCCGTCCTCCGTCCGGCCGGTCGCGATCAGCAGCAGCGCGCGGTGCTCGGCGATATAGCGCCGGCTCAGCCCGCTCTCGTTCGCCTTGTCGAGCAACGGCATTGGATCGGCGCCGCGGTCGAAGGCTAGCCAGGCACGCAGCACCGGCGCGAGGAAATCGAGCGGCCCCGTGCCGATCTTGCCGAGCGCCTCCTCCGCAGCTGCGGTGTTCCGCCGTTGCAAGGCCACGGCAAAATCGAGGATCGAAACGTCCGCCGGAGCGACATCCGATCGCGTTAGCACCGCCGCCGCACGCTGGGCCAACACCATGTCCCCGGCCGCCAGCGCGTTGCGATAGGCACGGATCGCCACCACCCCATCATCGGGCGAGGCGGCCATCGCCGCAGCATAGCCTGCCGCGGCCACGTCCACCGCCCCGTCCGCCGCCGCCGCCCGGGCGCGGACATAGGCACGCGCATCGGCCAGCGCAGCGGTGGGCAGGACCAGCCCGGCGACAACCAGTCCGGCGGGGGCCAGCGACAGGATCAGGCGCTTACATGTTGGGATAGTTCGGTCCTCCGCCGCCCTCCGGCACCACCCAGTTGATGTTCTGGGTCGGGTCCTTGATGTCGCACGTCTTGCAGTGGACGC
>CAZBYE010000235.1:0-5233 GCA_964496045.1 uncultured Stakelama sp. | reverse complement strand
GGGTGCCCGTTCTGGGGGAGTGAGGCGTGCGAGCGTGGAGGGGGAGTGGCGTAATAGGGGCCGACGGGTCGATAGTGATGGCTGGCGGCTTCTGGTATCTTCTCGATTGGAACGACTGGATCGATAATCCCGAGCTGGGCACTATCGCGTTCCAGTTCGGTACGCGGCCGCTGCGGACGCAGGAATCGCCGATCCCCGAAGGGTGGAAGTCCAAGCTGATGGAGATCGAGGAGGGCGATGTGCTCCTCCATCATTTCTCTCCGACGGGCTTTTATTCGTCGGCGGTGCGCAACCCGTTCCTGCGCAACCTCGAGGCGCGGTCGGAGCGCCAGATCCCCTATTCGACCGAAGAGGCGGGCGATCACACTTTCCAGCTCGACGTGGGCGTGAAGGGCAAGAATTTCTGGGTGACGCGCAACGACTTGCTGCGCGCGCGCGAATGGGTGGGGCTGGGCTTCACCGACGGGCTCAAGACCCCCGACAACACGCTGATCTTCGTCGACACGGCGGAGAAGCAGGATATCCGCAAGGACCAGGCCGACTGCATGGGCTGCCTCAGCCAGTGCTCTTTCTCGTCCTGGGCGGATACCGAGACCAACTCGACCGGGCGTCTCGTCGACCCGCGCAGCTTCTGCATCCAGAAGACACTGCAGGACATCGCGCATGGCGGCGACTCCGACCAGAATCTGATGTTCGCGGGCGATGCCGCGTACAACTTCAGGCGCGACCACTTCTATTCCAACGGGTTCGTACCGACGGTAAAGCAGCTGGTCGATCGCATCCTGACCGGAGACTGATCGCGTTGAGCGTAACCCGCCGTGCACTTCTCACCGGCCTGGTGTGCGGCGTGGCGGGGTACGCTCTGCCGGCGATGGCCGCACCGGGCAATGCGCGGGCGCTGATTGCAGCGGCGCGGCGCCAGGTCGGCGTGACGCTGCACTATGACCCGGCCTATTCGCGCATCCCCTTTCCCAATGGCGACGTGCCGCGGGCGAAGGGCGTGTGCACCGATGTGCTGATCCGCGCCTATCGCGATGCCCTGACGCTCGATCTGCAGGCGTTGCTCAACGCCGACATGCGCGCGCATTTCGGCGTGTATCCGCGTAATTGGGGTCTGCGGCGCCCGGATCGCAACATCGACCATCGCCGCGTGCCCAACCTTGCCACCTATTTCCGCCGTCGTGGTGCGGCGCTGCCGGTGCCAGCTGCGGCCGACGGCTGGCAGCCGGGCGATATCTTCACCAGCCTGATCGGCGGGCGGCTACCGCATACCGGGATCGTTTCCGACCGGCGCGGACCGAACGGATGGCTGGTGATCCACAATATCGGCGCGGGCGCGCGCGAGGAGGACGCGCTCACGGCGCATCCGCTGACCGGGCGCTTCCGCTGGAGTATCGCCTGAGCACGGCTTGCCGCGGGCCAAGCGAGACTAGGTTGGATCGTGGGCGACACCGGGCTAGCTCTGGCGGCATGAAGAAGGGTCTCATCATCCGCCATGTCCCGTTCGAGGGGATCGCCGGGTTCCGCCAGCCGGTGGAGGAGGCGGGCTACGAACTCGACCGGATCGACGTCACCGATCCGGACTTCGCACGGGTCAATTTCAACACCCCCGATCTGCTGATCCTGATGGGCGGGCCGATGGGGGTGTATGAGCGCGACGCCCATCCGTGGATCGATTGCGAGATCGACCGGCTGGCGAGCCGCATCTCGCTGGGCCTGCCGACGATCGGGGTATGCCTCGGCGCGCAGATGATTGCGGCGGCGATGGAGGCGAAGGTCTATTCGGGGCCGGTCAAGGAAGTCGGCTTCGCGCCGGTCGCATTGAGCGCGGCGGGGGCAGAGTCGCCGCTGCGGCATGTCGAGGGCGTGCCGGTGCTGCACTGGCATGGCGACAGCTTCCCGCTGCCCGAGGGGGTGGAGCTGCTCGCGTCGACCGACGCCTATCACCATCAGGCGTTTCGGCGCGGGCCGGAGCTGCTGGCGCTGCAATTCCATGCCGAGATGGGCGAGGATCCGCGCTTCGAGGAATGGCTGGACGGCGCCGACGCCTATGTCGGGCAGGCCGGGCTGACGCCGGACGCGCTGCGCGGGCAGCATGACCGCCACGGATCGGATGCGGTCAAGGCCGGGCGGGCGATGATCGCGGAGTGGCTTAAGGGCCTCTAGCCGAGCTGGCGCTTGATCGCCGCGTCGGTCTTCTTGCCATAGGGCGGCTTGAGCCCCCCAAGCCCGGCGACGTCGAGCCGCGACTGTTTAAACACCGATTTGGCGTGGCTGAAGGTACGGAAGCCCGGCTCGCCATGATAGGCGCCCATGCCTGAAGGGCCGATGCCGCCGAACGGCAGTTCCTCCATCGATACGTGGAAGATCGTGTCGTCGAGGCTGACCCCGCCCGAGATGGTGCGGTCGAGCACGCGGCGGCGTTCGGCCTCGTCGCTGCCGAAATAATAGAGCGCGAGCGGGCGGTCGCGGCGGTTCACCTCGCCGATCGCGCCGTCGATGCTGTCATATTTGCGGACGGGCAGGACGGGGCCGAAGATCTCCTCCTGCATCACGATCATGTCGTCGGTCGCGTTGCGGACGATGTGGAGCGGGAGCTTGCGCGCGTTCGAGGTGGCGAAATCCTCGTTCGCGGGGTTCACCGCGATCACTTCGGCCCCCTTGGCGCGGGCATCGTCGATCGCGGCGGTGAGGCGCGCGAAGTGCCGGTCGTTGATGATCGCGGTGTAATCGGGGTTCGACAGCAGGGTCGGGTACATCGCCGTCGCGGCGCGGACGAGGCCGTCGACTGCAGCCTGCTCCTGTTCGGCGGCGACCATCAGATAGTCGGGGGCGATGCAGATCTGGCCGGCGTTGAGCATCTTGCCCATCGCCACCCGCTCGGTCGCCTGGGCGAGATTGGCCGAGCGGCCGAGGATCGCGGGCGATTTGCCGCCGAGCTCGAGCGTTACCGGCGTCAGATTGTCGGCGGCGGCATGGAGGATGTGGCGGCCGATGCCGGTCGCGCCGGTGAACAGGAGGTGATCGAAGGGCAGGGCGGAGAAGGCTTGCCCGACTTCGGGGCCGCCGGAGACGAAGGCGAGCTCGGCGGGGTCGAAATAGCGGGGGCACAGCTCCTCGAACAGCGCGGCGGTGGCGGGGGTGAACTCGCTGGTCTTGACCATCGCCCGATTGCCCGCAGCGAACACGCCGGCGAGCGGCGACATGACGAGGTTCACCGGGAAGTTCCAGGGCGCGATAATGCCGACCACGCCCTTGGGTTGATACTCGACCCAAGCCTTCGCGCCGAGCAGGCCGAGCGGGAACATCACCGGCTTCTTCTCGCGCTTCGCCCAGCGCGCGACCATCTTTTCGGCGTGTTTAAGTGGCGATACCGACGCGACGACATCGGTGATCATTGACTGGCGCGGGCTGCGATGGCCGAAATCCTCGCTCAGCGCGTCGCAGAAGCGGGCGGCATTGTCCTTCACCAGGGCGATGGCGCGGCGGAGGCGATCTTTGCGGGTCTCGATCGAGACGGGCAGTTCAGCCATGAACGCCACGCGCTGGCGGTCGAGAATTTCGCGCATTCTCTCAAACCCCTGTCGAATAGAGCCACGCCGGAAATGCGGCGACGGCGAGCAATGTGCCGAGCGGAAGGCGGCTCGTCATCTCCATTTTGCGGCCCGAGATGCGAGCGGCCAGCGCGACCGCGAGGCCGGTGACGCTGGCGGCGAGCAGCACCGGGGCGAGCATCGACACGCCGAGCCACAGGCCGATGCCCGCGAACATCTTGGGATCGCCGCCGCCAAGGCCTTCGCGCCCGCGGACATGGCGATAGGTGAAGGCGACGAGCCAGAGCAGGCCGAAGCCGAACAGCCCGCCCAATGCGCGATCGACCCAGTCGGGCGGGAAGAACAGGCCGTCGACGATGCCGGTCAGCGCAAGCAGGCTGGTCAGGATGTTGGGGAGCCAGAAGGCGGCAAGGTCGAGCGCGGCGAGGGCGAGCAGCAGCCAGCCGAATGCCGCGCCGGCAACGCCGTGCCAGCCCGGTGCGACCAGACCCGCGGCGATCCCGACAAGCGCTCCGGCGATCTCGACGCCGACATGGCCGGGATGGATCGTTCCGCCGCAGGCCCGGCAGCGGCCGCGCTGGAGCGCATAGCTGAGCAGCGGCACGAGTTCATGGGCGCGCAGCGGCTTGTGGCACGAATCGCATTCGGAGCGGCCGCGCAGCGCGCTGCGCCCCTCAGGCCAGCGCAGTGTGACCGTGGCGATGAAGCTGCCGAAGATCAGGCCGAGCACGCCGAGCGCGGCGGGCCATATCCAAGGTTCAATCAAGGGGACTCCATCGAGCTGCGCATCGCGATTGTCGTATCCTGTTTTGCAATTGCGAAATACCGGGCCTAGATCGCGCCAACATTCAAATTCGCGGAGAGGCGATCATGTCCACCGATCCTGTCGTCATTGTGTCCTACGCCCGTACCCCAATGGGCAGCATGCAGGGCGTGCTGTCCGATGCAACTGCGACCGAGCTGGGTGCGGCGGCGGTTGGCGCAGCGGTCGAGCGTGCCGGCCTCAAGGGCGAAGCGGTCGAGCGCATCTATATGGGCTGCGTGTTGCCAGCGGGCCTCGGTCAGGCGCCGGCGCGTCAGGCGGCGCGCAAGGCAGGTCTTCCCGACCATGTCGAGGCGACCACGGTCAACAAGATGTGCGGATCGGGGATGCAGGCCGCGATCATGGGCGCTGAGGCGCTGGCGGCGGGGTCAGTCGATCTGCTGGTCGCGGGCGGTCTCGAGAGCATGACCAACGCGCCCTATCTGTCGATGAAGCATCGCGCCGGCGCGCGGATCGGGCATGACCGGCTGTTCGACCATATGTTCCTCGACGGGCTTGAGGATGCCTATGAGCCGGGCCGCGCCATGGGCACGTTCGCTGAGGAAATCGCGACCGAATACCAGTTCACCCGCGAAGCGCAGGACGAATTCGCGATCGCCAGCCTGATGCGCGCGCAGAAGGCTCAGCAGACCGGCGGGTTCGACCGTGAGATCACACCGGTCGAGATCAAGACGCGCAAGGGTGTGGTGACGGTCGACAAGGACGAGCAGCCGGCCAAGGCGGATCCGTCGAAGATCCCGACGCTCAGGCCCGCCTTTGCCAAGGACGGCACGATCACCGCGGCCAATGCCTCGTCGATTTCCGACGGGGCGGCGGCGCTGGTGCTGACGCTGGCGTCGGTGGCGGAGCGACTGGG
>CAZBYE010000234.1:0-5256 GCA_964496045.1 uncultured Stakelama sp. | reverse complement strand
GCGCCAGCACCCGGTCACCCGGCGCCTTGACCCATTGCGCGCCGAGCACCGCCGCCTCGACTTCATCGGTGGTCAGCATCAGCGGGGGCAGGTCGAACCCGCTGTCGAGCACATAGCCGATCCCCGCCTCGCCGCGGATCGGAACGCGCTGCGCCATCAGCGTCGCGATGTCGCGATAGATGGTGCGTTTCGACGTCTCCAGCTCCTCGGCGATCGCATCCGCGGTCACCGGCCTGCTGTGGCGTCGTAGCAGCTGGATGATCTGGAAGAGGCGGTCGGCGCGGCGCATGGGGCGTTTCCTGTTCAATCCCACGTCACCCCGGCCTTGTGCCGGGGTGACGGATATGTCCGGCTGCGTTGCTGCAACCTCATTTCAAACCCTACTGCCACACTGCTGACAGCATGTTGGCAGCAGGATGGCAGTAGCACGGTTTCAACGACGGCGACACCCGCCGGCCGAAACCTGAAAGGACACCGCGATGATCACCTTCTACCACTCGCCCGAAACCCGCTCGGGCCGCACGATGTGGCTGATGGAGGAGAGCGGCCTCTCCTACGAAACGCGCTATGTCACGATCGAGCATATGGACGGCCGCGGCGGCCTCGATCCCGCCAATGTCCACCCGGACGGCAAGGTGCCCGCGATCGTCCATGACGGCGTGCTGATCACCGAAAGCTACGCCATCGCCATCTATGTCAGCGACCTCGCTCCCGAATCCGGCCTCAGCGCGCCCGAGGGCTCGCCCGAACGCGGCCCCTTCCCCGCCTGGCTGATGTGGCTCGCGACCGAGATGGAGCCGGCGATCTTCGGTCGCCTCTATGGTGGCGGCGGAGACAATCCGCGCGCCGAACGCAATTACCAGCAGGTGATCCGCCGCATTGAAACCGCACTCGCCAACGGCCCCTATCTGATGGGTGATCGCTTCACCGCCGTTGATGTGATGGCAGGATCGACGATCGCCTGGGCACGTCAGGCCTTCCCGGAAAGCGCCGCAATCGACGTCTGGCTCGCGCGCGTCGCCGACCGCCCCGCACACGCAGCAGCCTGTGCCAAGGACGCCGAGACGATCGACGCCTGATGCCCCCGGTGGCGGCGGAGGCTAGCCCTTCGCCGTCACCAGCAACCCGCGCTGTACCGCCGGGCGCGCAAGTCCACGTTCCAGCCATGCGCCAACATTCGTGAAGTCGTCGAACCCGACCAGATCGCGCGCCTCATAGAAGCCGATCAGGTTGCGCACCCAGCCCAGCGAGGCGATGTCAGCGATCGAATAGTCGCCCATAATCCACTCGCGGCCTTCAAGCCGGCCATCGAGAACGTCAAGCAACCGCCTGGATTCACTGACGTAGCGCTCCAGCGGGCGCTTATCCTCATATTCGCGCCCGGCGAATTTGTGGAAGAAGCCGACCTGCCCGAACATCGGCCCCAGCCCGCCCATCTGCCACATCAGCCACGCGATCGTTTCATAGCGCTGCGCCGGGTCGAGGAACTTGCCGCTCTTCTCGGCGAGGTAGATCAGGATCGCCCCGCTCTCGAACAACGGCAGCGGCTTCCCGCCGGGCCCGTTGGGATCGATGATCGCCGGAATCTTGCCGTTGGGATTGAGGCTCAGGAATTCGGGCGACTTCTGGTCGTCGGTCGCAAAGTCGATCAGATGCGCCTCATAGGGCAGCCCCGTCTCCTCCAGCATGATGCCGATCTTCACCCCGTTTGGCGTCGCGAGCGAATAGAGCTGGATGCGGTCGGGATGCTGCGCCGGCCAGCGCGTCGTAATCGGGAACTGCGACAGATCGGTCATAGATGGAGCCTCCTGCTTGGGGCCGCGAGATAGTCATGCCGCGTTCGCTGCGCTATGGGCGCGGCGATGAAAGCTTCCGACCTCCGTGTCGCCCTCTTCAGCGGCAACTATAACTATGTCCGCGACGGCGCCAACCAGGCGCTGAACAAGCTTGTCCGTCACCTGCTCGATCGCGGCGTCCAGGTCCGCGTCTATTCACCCACCGTCGAGCATCCCGCGTTCGAGCCGGAAGGCGATCTGGTCAGCGTTCCTGCCTTCGCCATGCCCGGCGGGCGCGGCGAGTATAAGGTCGCGCTGGGCCTCCCCAAGGCGCCGCGCGCCGACCTTGAGGCGTTCAGACCCAACCTCGTCCATGTCGCCGCACCCGAGTTCCTCGGTCACGCCGCGGTGGCCTGGGCGCGCGACAACGGCATCGCCAACGTCGCCTCGCTCCACACCCGGTTCGAAACCTATCCGCGCTACTATAAGCTCGGCTTCCTCGAGCCGTGGATGATCCGCCGCCTCACCCGTTTTTACAATAAGTTCGACCGGGTGGTCGTGCCCGGCAACTCGATCGCCGAGTTGATCAAGGACTGGGGCGTGCGCACCCCGATCAGCATCTGGTCGCGCGGCGTCGATCATGCCCGCTTCAACCCGCAACGCCGCGACGACGCCTGGCGTCGGGGCCTCGGCATTCCCGACGATGTCCCCGCGATCGGCTTTCTCGGCCGCCTCGTGCTCGAAAAGGGCCTCGACATCTTCGCCGAGGTCGCACGCGAGCTGAAGCGCCGCGAGGTCCCGCACCGCATCCTCGTGATCGGCGAGGGCCCTGCACGCGACTGGTTCGCCGAGCGCGTCCCCGACGCGATCTTCACCGGCTTCCAGTCGGGCGACGATCTCGGCCGCGCGGTCGCAGGGATGGACGTGTTCTTCAACCCCTCGGTCACCGAGACCTTCGGCAACGTCACCGCCGAGGCGATGGCGTGCCGCGTCCCTGTCGTCGCAGCGAAAGCCACCGGCGCGATGGATTTGGTGGACGAGGGCGTCACCGGGTTCCTCGTGCCACCGCGTGATGTCACCGCCTATGCAGACGCGATCGAGCGCCTCGCCCGCGACGCGGCGATGCGCCGCAGCTTTGGCGAGGCCGGGCACACGAAGATGCAGGCCTATGTCTGGGATCGCATCAATCAGGCCGTGCTCGACGCGTATCTCGAAGTCATGGCGGAGCGCCGCAGCCGGACATAGAAAAGGGCGCCACGCTCGACGCGCGACGCCCTTCCTTCACATCATCAGCAGCTGCAGCCGAAGCCTTTCTGGATGATCCGCTGCCCGGCGACTGAGACCGTCACCTCTACGCCGCAGGGGATGCCCCACTTCGTACAGATGTCGAGGCACGCCTGCGCCGCGGTGCCGTTGGGGATCCATGACGGAATCGGCAGACAGACATTGCCAATGCCCAGGGGCAGGTTGAGGCAGACCTGCCCGTTCTGCACCGTTACGCTGATACATTGCGCACTGACCTTAAGCGCGCCGTCGGCCAGCGATGATTCATGGCTTGCCGCTGCTGCCTTCAGCGTCTGGCCATGGCGCTGCGCCGCCTCAAGCGACTGATCGATTACATTTGAGTCGAATCCCGGAAGATTTCCCTTCGCTTCCATAACACCCCTCCTGTTGATCGCCGGAAAAACCCGACGCCGGGATGTTATGTTCAGACCTCAAACCACACAAAATCAGTTACATTCATAATTGACGCAACAGGGATCCGTAATGAATGATCATCGTCCATTCATGACCATGTGCAACTTGACTATTTCCGGATGCCAATATTTACTTTGAATCCCACTCATACTTAAGCGGCGCTTCACGAAACGCAAAGCGATCGACATGCCGCTCGACCGCACCCTTGAGTCCCTCGAGCTGCCCGTCGGCACTGGCATCCACGCGGATCGCGAGGCCATCGGGCTTGGCGTCGAGCGTGACCAGCCCGTCACCGGGCCAGTCCGCACCGCGCGCATCCTTCGGGAACACGATCGTGCCGTGATCGGCCGAGAATTCGACCTTCAGATTATGCTCCCAATGCTTGCACAGCTGCTGGAGATAGCGGCTCGCCTTCTCCGTCTTCGCAAATCCGTTCGCGGTTACGCTCATTTACAGCCTCTCGATCTTGCGCGCCGCCTCGTCGATCAGGTCGGCGACCGCATGTAGGGTTTCCTGGCTGACCTCGCCATCGCCCAGCCGATGCTGGAGCACCTGACGCAGATTGCCCATCGCGCGCCGCACCGGGCTGCCATGGCTGCGCGAGCGCATCGTGCCGATCGCGGTCAACCGCTCCATCAGCGCCTCGACCTCTTCCTCGCGCTCGGTCAGATAGGCCTGACCGGCGGTGGTGATCGCGAACACCTTCTTGGCGTCGTCGCTCGCCTGCTCGGCGATCAGGCCCATGTCAGCGAGCATGGTCAATGTCGGATAGACGACGCCGGGACTGGGCGCATAGGCGCCGCCGGTGCGCTCCTCGATCTCGCGGATCAGGTCATAGCCGTGGCGCGGCGCTTCCTCGATCAGCTTGAGCAGGATCAGCCGCAGTTCGTCGCCCTGGAACATGCGCCGTCGTCCCCGGCCGCCGCCTTCGCCCTCGCCGCGCACGTCCCACTCCACGGTGAACGGCCCCCATTGGCGCCGTCCACGCGGACCAAAGCCGCCGAAGTGCATTTCTCCGCGCGGCCCGCAGCCGCGATGATGATGTCCTCGAAACATTCTTGAACCTTTCAAATTCGAGTCGTGATGCGCTTAAGATATATCTTAGAATGTATCGCACAACCCCCTTCGCGAATTTTGCGCAAGTTCCTATATCGTTCCGCATGGCCGATCTGTTTGGCGGTCTCGAATCCGCCACCTCCCCTGACGAAACCACCACCGGCGGCCCGCTCGCCGACCGCCTGCGCCCGCAGCAACTGGGGGATGTCGTCGGCCAGGATCACCTCACCGGCCCCGAGGGCGCGATCGGCCGCATGGTCGCTGCGGGCAGGCTGTCGTCGATCATCCTGTGGGGACCACCCGGCACCGGCAAGACCACCACCGCCCGGCTGCTGGCCGATGCCGTCGGCCTGCGCTTCGTCGCGATCAGCGCGGTGTTCTCAGGGGTAGCCGACCTCAAAAAGGTGTTCGCCGAGGCGAAGGACCATGCCCGGCTGGGCAAGCGCACCCTTTTGTTCGTGGACGAGATCCATCGCTTCAACCGCTCGCAGCAGGACGGCTTCCTCCCGTTCGTCGAGGACGGCACCGTCACGTTGGTCGGCGCAACCACCGAGAATCCCAGCTTCGAGCTCAACGCCGCGTTGCTCAGCCGCGCGCAGGTGCTGATCCTGCGCCGGCTGGATCATGCCGCGCTCACCTTGCTGCTCGACCGCGCCGAGGCGGTGGAGGAACGCCCCCTCCCCTTGACCCCTGAAGCGCGCGACGCGTTGGTCGCCAGCGCCGATGG
>CAZBYE010000233.1:0-5285 GCA_964496045.1 uncultured Stakelama sp. | reverse complement strand
GCTGGCGCTGATCACCGCGGACAAGGTCGTCGCGGCGGTGAAGAAGGTGACCTACAAGGGTTGATTGCCGGCCTGCCACCTTCCCCGCGGGGAGGTGGCAGGTGGTTCAGCAGGTCGACGCGGTAACGCCGCTCTGCTGATAGAGACCGTCGGTTCCGCCCGTGGTATTGCGGGCATCGCGCACCATCATCGATGCGACCTCGTTGATCTCTGTCGCCGGGGACAGCGAAGTCTTGATGAGTGGCTGGTAGGTGTAGCGAACCTCCACGAAGATCGCGACGCCGCTGGGCGGGGCGATCACCTGGCGTCCGGTCGGACCCACGCCGGTGACATTGGTCGCGGTGGCAGGCGTGCCGTAGCTCGACGTCCAGGCGGTCTTGCTGCCCTTGCAACGCTGCCAGCGGATCCGGTACCGGCCCGCCGTCGTCGCATGCGGCTCGACGCTGGAAATGATGACGCGACCGTTGGTGAACAGGTTCAGCTCGCCCGACTGGAAATTCGCGCCGGTGAGCAGATCGTTGATGTCGCTTTCAAAGACCTTCTTGGATTCGAGCTGGCTGCCCGAACCGACGCGCGCCGCGTTGTCGGCCAGCTGAAGCGCGATCTGGCTGATGCGCATCTTGGCGATGACGTAGTTGGTCAGTTCGGCACCCGTCAGGCTCATCGTCAGCAGGACCGGCAGCCCGAAGGCGAATTCGAGCATCGCCAGGCCGCTGGTATCGCGACCGAGCCGGCGGCCGGTGTTTCCGATCAAAGCAAGGAATGTCATGGGCAGTTCCTCACAACGGGCACGCCCTGGTCGCCATAAGGCTGGTTGCGGAGCACGGTTGAGGCCGTGACCTTGGTGGTGCGCGAGCCGCCGATCAGGTTGTACATCGGAAAGAAGCGGGCGTAGCTGATCGACGCGGTATAGAGCACCGCATCCTTTGCGCCGCCCTGGCTTGCATTGCCGCCCGTCGCATCCCAGCGATTGTTGCCGTTCGTATCCTCATAGGGCTCACCGGGTGTTCCTCCCTGAGGCCCGTCGCAGGTGCCGTTATTGTTGGAATCGGTCCAGGGTTCGAATTTCGATGCCGCCGCATGTTCGTATGACCGGTACCATTGCCGGGTGATCGTCACCGTGCCGTTATTGGCCAGCGCCTTCACCTGATCCCGCACCTTGTCGTCGAGCGCGTTCTGCTTGGCCGTGAGCAGTCCGGTTTCGAGCGACAGGTCGCGGGCAGCCTTTTGGACGACGCCTTGCAACGCTGCGCGCACATAAAGGGTATGCGCCACATCAAACGCGCCGAGCAGCATCAGCCCGAGCATCGGCGCCACGATCGCGAACTCGACAAGCGCGGCGCCGCGCTTGTCGTTTGCGAGCGGCTGACGAGCGCGACGGTTCATTTGGTGAGCCGCAGCTGCGAAATCTGGTTGGCGATCGACTGGAAGGTCGTTTGAAGTGCGGCTGAATCGGCTGCAGAGAAATAGCGTCCGGTCGAGGCACACGCCTCAAGCCGGTCCAGCGTGTCCTGACTCTGCCCCTCGCCGAAGTTGATCACCCAGAGCGTGATGTTCTTGTTCCTGACCCAGTTACAGATCGCGAGGAAACGCAGGTTCACCTGCTCCTGGAGCTGGGCTTTGGTGGGATTCGCCGGCGTCTGGCGCGCGTCGAAGAAGGGCAGGCCGTAAGCGGCATAGTCATAGGCGTTCGCGTTGGTGTCGCCGTCGGTCATGAAGATCATGTGCCGCTCGATTTCGCCGCCGTTCGGCGTCGCCCGGTTGTCGGCCGCGAAGAGCCCGGTCGGCGACATGAGGCGCGCGCCCCAGATGATGCCGATATCGTGATAGGTATTGCCGTTCGGGTCCAGCGAGTTGACGTAACCCTGGAAGGTCGCCGGGTCGTTCCAGCCCTGAAGCCTGCGGGCTTCCGTCGGGCAAAAGAAGGTCGAGCGGTTGCCGAAGTCGGTCTGCCAGTTGCCCGGCGTCGCGTTCCAGTTGTTGGTGCTTCCGGAGCCCCAGCTGGTTCCGTCCCAGTTGACGCCACTTGTGGTTCCGCGCGTAAAGATCAGCTGAGGCAGAGCAGGCCTCCAGCGCGTTTCCTGGCTGTTGGGAATAAGGTCGATGTCGAGATCGAGCGCGCCCGATGGGATTGGATCATAATCCGTCGTCGGGATCGTATCTCGCTCTTCGATACATCCGGACCAGTAGATCGTCGCTTGCGGAATATCCTTTCCGCCGGACCCGGGCACCGGGTCCGCAATCGAAGGCGTGCTGATATCGGTCGTCGAGCTTGGCATGGTGAAGCTGTTGTTCCAGCTGCTGCCGCCCGCCTTGAGCCCACCAACGTTGATATCGATCGGGCCATAATACCAGTCCGCGAACTTGTCCTCATAATAGGTTGTCGTTGAGGTCACCTTGCGGCGGCAGCTCTTCCTGTTGTCACCCCAGCCGGTCGAGCGGTCGCTCGCGTTGTTCCAGGTCTCGACCGAATTCGACCCTGATGACCAGCCCCATTCGCCGTTCGCACCGCCATCGGTGGCGAACCCGTCGCTGGGAAACGTCGATTCGATCGTCGGCGCGGGGGCGGGGCCACCAGAACTGGCCGGACTCGGGACGAAGGATCCAACGGCCTGGTTGTTCATGAAGGTGAGGCAATCGCTTTGGCTGAGCGAACCGCCACCAAAGACTTGCCAGCGCGTTTCGGTCTTCTGGGGAGGAACGGCCATGCGGGGCCGGCGCGACTGATATTCCCAGCTATCGACCAAATAGTCGTTGGGCAGTAGCCTGCCCACATTCACGTTGGTCGAATAGGGCACGAAGCCGAAGCGGATCTGCACCTGGCTGCCGGTGCCGCCGCTCGGCTCCTCGCCCTCGCAATCGGTATCTGCCACGTCCAGCCGGGCCACGATCTGATAGAAACACTTCACCGCGATCCGCAGCGCGGCGATCCGCGAATTCGCATTGCCGTTGCAGCTCGTATCGCCGTTCGGGCAATAATCCATCGATCCTGTGGTATCGAGGACGAACATCACATCGGTGTTCGGCAACCGCATTTCGGCGTCGCAGGTGACTGTGAGCGTTTCCGTGGTTTTGCCGAAGACGCGCATCAGCGTCATCGGCACCACTGCGCGTCCGCTCCCCGTCACCTTGCCCGCGCTCTCGGAGAAGCTGCGGCGCGTGGCGGGGGCCTCGAGCGTGGTGCCATATGCGTTCGGATTGAAGTTCGCGTCGAAGAATCGCTCAGCTTCGGTTCGCGCGGCGAAACTGTTCGCGGACCATCCGCCGCCGCCCATCATCTTGCGGCCCGCGAGCGCGCCCGCGTCACACGCGTGTTGCAGGCGCGTCTTGACGATGTACATGCGGCTGATGTCCACGCCGCCGCCCACCATGCCCGCAAGCGGGATGATCGACGCCGCGATGATCGCGATCGTGTTGCCGCGCGTGTCGCGCGCGAGAGAGGTCAGCCATGTGGAGGCGCTTTTTGCAGCCCCTGCTCGCATGTTCATCGGCGCGTCTTCCCCGGTTCGATGGGGGGCTATGGCGCAGGTGCCGCTAACGCCGGCTGAAAGCGCATGGTTAACGAAACCTCTAGGCTTGACCCGGACCGGAGCAGGCCGGTGATTGCGGAACCGGAACGACGGATGATCCTGTCCTATGCGCCGAACGCCGCGGCGGGGCAGGGGCTGGCGGCGATGCTGGCGCTGGACGACAGGCTGGCGGAAACGGTGCGCACGACGACCGAGCCGATGCTGGGCCAGATCCGCCTGCAATGGTGGCATGACGCGCTGGTGCGGCTCGACACGGGGCCCGCGCCCGCCGAGCCGGTGCTGGAGGCGGTGGCGCGCGACGTGCTGCGCGACGGGGCGACCGGGGCTGCGGTGGCGGAGATTGCACTGGCCTGGCAGGCGGTGTTGCAGGAAGAGCTGGATGCTGCGGGGCTGAAGGCCTTTGCGCAGCGCGGTGCGCGATTGTTCGAGCTTGCGGGGCAACTGGCGGGCGCCGGGGCAGGCGATCCGCTGGCGCTCGCTGGCGAGGGCTGGGCGCTTGCCGACCTTGCCGGAGGCCTCAGCGATCGCGGGGAAGCGGCGGCGGCCCGCATGATCGCGGAACAGGCGCTGGCGGAAGCCTGCGCGGTCAAATGGAGCCGCAATGGCCGTGCGCTGGGTGCGATGGCGCATCTCGCCCGGCTTGATCTCGCCGGGGTTCCGTTCGGAGCGCCGCGGCGAACGGGCCGAGCGCTATGGCACCGGCTGACCGGCAGGTGACGTCTTGCTGCCGCTGATGGAAGGCGTAGGCTGACCCCTGGCTGGGGGGAGAGTCGGAATGTGGCGCTATTTCGTGGGCGGCATCGCGGCGTTGCTGATGGCGGGAGCGGGAGTCTTTCTGTTCCAGAGCGGGGCCACGCCCGAACCCGTACCGCCCGCGCCGAAACCGGCGCAGACCGAGGCCGCAGCCGATCCGGCAGCGCCAGCCGACGTGCCGCGGGCGGACCGCAGTCGGGAGGAAAAGCGCTTCGATCGCAGCGACAAGGACAGGAACGGCCTGGTCACGCTTGCGGAACTCCAGCAGCCGCGGCGCAAGGCGTTCGCGAAGCTCGACACCAATGGTGACGGCAAGCTGTCGTTCGAGGAGTGGACGGCACGGACCTCGACCAAGTTCGCCGAGGCGGACAAGGACAAGTCGGGCGGGCTGACGCGCGCCGAATTCGCCACCACTGCGCCCAAACGCAAGGCCCCGGCACGCCCGCAATGCGATTGCCGCGCCGAGGTCGCCAAGGCGCTGGCCGAGGCGGCGGAGGAGTAGCTCAGGCCGCTTTGATCCACGTCGCAAACGCCTCGCGGGCGCGGGCGGTGTACATGAGCTTGCGATCCGCCTTTTTGGTGCGGCCTTCGATCGGCGGCATCAGGCCAAAATTGACGTTCATCGGCTGGTAGGTCTCGATCTCCGCACCGCCGGTGATGTGGCCGAGCAGGGCGCCGAGCGCGGTTTCGACCGGCGGCGGGGCGAGCGTGCGGCCAAGAATCTCGGCGGCGGCGAAACGGCCCGCGAGCAGGCCGATCGCCGAGCTTTCGACATAGCCCTCGCACCCCGTGACCTGCCCGGCGAAGCGGATGTGGGGACGCGATTTCAACCGCAGCGTCGCATCGAGCAGTTCGGGCGAACGGATGAAGGTGTTGCGGTGAAGACCGCCAAGACGGGCGAACTCGGCATTCTCAAGCCCCGGAATCGTCCTGAACAGCGCGACCTGCGCGCCATGCTTCAGCTTGGTCTGGAAGCCGACCATGTTCCAGAGTGTGCCATTG
>CAZBYE010000232.1:2116-5362 GCA_964496045.1 uncultured Stakelama sp. | reverse complement strand
GGGAACCGCTTCGTCGCCTTCTTGCCGCGCCACGATAGGTCGTCTTCGGAGAACAGCGTCCGGTGCAATTCCTCGAGCATGTCGGTGATGCGCTCATTGCCCTTGTGGCCGCGCCGAATATCGGCCTTTCGCATCTTGTGCGTAGTTTCCTGCCATGCGTCGCCGCCAGCGGTCAGGATCATCAAGGCGAGGAGGCGCGATGCCGTAAGGCTCAGCGACTGTCCTTTGACGAAGCGCACCTCAACCAGTTTGCCCGGTTTGGCAAACTCGCTGCCCCCTTTGTTCGCCAGCGCGCGCGCAACGCGCATCGCACGGCTCGACGCGCCTGGCTCTTCCCCAGGGGCTTCTACTTCGGCAAGATCGACTAGTTCGGCCACATTGAGGATTCGCCCCGTTCTCGCCCAAACTAATCTGACCTGTCCTCTTTCGTCAAGTCAGGACAGGATGGCGCATGAGCTCCCCCGAGGAGTCAGGATCGGAGCGTATTTTGGCGCGCAAATCGATAGGTTCCGCGACCGTCCCCCAAGGGGTCAGGATGCACCCCAAAGCGTCAGGATAGCTCCCCCGATTCGTCAGCCGATAGCCCCCACCCGGTCAGCCAAATTCCCCCAGGCAGTCAGGTTGACCACCCGCGACTCATGGATTTCCGCCAAGATCTCATCGCTGAATCAGAATCACTAGAATCATGAATCCATCCGCTGCTAGCGCAGCGGCGTTTTGCTAGATGATTCAAGGGGGGGGCGACTTCCGCCTTCCGGCACGCAGCTCCGAAAGGATTTTTGAAGGCAGCCGGACGCATCAGGCAGCTCGGCGCAATCGTACCCGATGTACCGGCCTTCGTTATACGCCAGGCCATTTTCTAGATGCCAGCACAAAAGGAGCGCCGACCCATGCCTGGGCGCCGCTGGACATACCGTCCCTTGGACCGGGACATCTTCGCCTGAAGATATGCCACACTCGTCTGCGTGACCGGGTTTAAGCGCTGGGTAGCGCTCCAATCAGGAACCGACACGACGCTCGGCGCCGGATTCTGTGTCCTTGTGCAGCTATTGATGCGACCCTGACCTGATGCTTGCTTGTCTGATCATCGGCGATAGCCTTGCTGTTGGCACAGCCGTCGCGGTTGACTTACTTCGTCCATCGATCTGCGGCTCGATTGCCCAAGTCGGGGCGTCATCGAAGACTATCGCGTGCTGGCCGCTGCCGAATACGGTATTTGGGGCTGCATTGATCTCGACAGGGTCCAACGACATGCCGGGCGCAAGCATGCGCGCGGCGATCAGGAAACTGCGGCTGACCATTCGGAGCAGGCGGGTAATCTGGCTTTTGCCATACGAGCGACGCCGCGCATCGATCGTGGCCCAAGTGGCTGTGCGCTTTGGCGACGAGGCCGTCGACCTCCGCCAATTCCCGACACGCGACGGGGTCCATCCATCGAATTACCGGGCGGTCGCGAGCTCGCTGCTGCGGTAAGGAGTCGACGAAAGCGAAGAGGGGAGGGTGGTCGCGCAAGAAGGAGATAGTCGATGCCCCTGACCGCGCGGTCGCCGAGCCGCCAGCTTGTCGATCTCGTAGGAGCTCTCGGCGGCACCTGGCACGGTTTGGTCGCCATGTGTCGGTGCCCGGCACACGCCGATCGGACGCCGAGCCTGTCGCTCCGCCAAGGCGATACCGGGATCTTGGTGACCTGCTTTGCCGGTTGCGAGCGTGAAGACGTCCTGCGCGAACTGGCGCGTGTGCCCCTTAACGGCTGGTTCCCGATGCCGCCCGCGATCCCGCCGCCCTCGAATGCCAATGTCGAGCGACTGTGGGAGCAGGCGGGGTCGGCGGATGCGCCACTTGCCCAGACTTATCTCAGCGGCCGTGGATTTGTGCGAACCCCGCCCGACATCCGCTACCATCCCCGTTGCCCGCACGGCCCCAAACCCCACACGGTCTTCAAACCTGCGGTTCTCGTGGCCGTGCGCGAGGCCCGCAAGCTAGTCGCCCTCCAACGCATCTTCCTCGACGCCGACACCGGCGGCTACACCGCCAAGGCGACACTCGGCCGGCCTGGACGCGGCGCATGGCGGGGCAGGGCGGCTGGTGCCGTGCTTGCGTTGGCCGAGGGCTTCGAGACGGCGGAAGCCTTCGCGATCCTGAACGGCGTGCCATGCTGGGCAACGCTGGGCGCGCGCCGACTGGATCAGGTCGACATTCCCGCAGGCGTCAACGAGCTGCTGATCGCCGAAGATAACGATGCCGAGGGGCGGCGTGCCGCGCTCCGCGCATGCGACCACTATGCGCGGCCCGATCTCGTCGTCCGGCGAGTTCCGCCGCCGCGGCACTGCAAGGACTGGGCGCAGGTGCTCGAGCTGCAAATGAAGAGGGGAGGGGGAGTGGGATGACGTGAGCCGGCGGTGTCGGACACATCAGGAGATCCCCCATGACCGACCTCTTCACGCATCGCGGCGATGCCGATCGCGTTGCCGCCCTCGCGATCGCCGACGCACTGCCGCACGGGCCTCTCGACCGTAAGACGCTGAACGCCGCGATGATCGAGGCGCGGGGCGGGACCGACGCGGCCGGCTGCTGGACCCAGCGCGACAGCTTCGAGCTCATGGAAGCTGGCCTCGTCATTCATCTCCAGAAGCAAGGCACCCCGATCATTCTCGACGACGTGGTTCAACGCATCGCGCTAGTCGACTCGCTGCCGACCCAGACGGTGCGCAGCGAAGAGCAGATCGCTCTCCAGCAATTCTCGACGCCCGCCGATCTGGCCGCGCTCGCGGTCGTACTGGCGCAGCCCCGCGCGACCGATATCGTGCTCGAACCGAGTGCCGGCAACGGCTTGCTCGTCGCCCAGCTACCGAGGGTGCAAGCGCTCTATCTCAACGAACTCGACGAACCGCGCCGCGGACGGCTCCGGATGCTGTTCCCGGGTGCGCACGTCTCGTCGCACGATGGTGCGCTGATCAACGCAACGATGGCCGACCTGCCGCGACCGACGCTGATCCTGATGAACCCGCCCTTCTCGAGGGACGCCGGACGCGGCGAAGACCAGCACGCGGCGGCGCGTCACTTGCAGGCTGCACTCCGCCGGCTCGCGCCAGGTGGCCGCCTCGTGGCCATCATGCCCGACTGGTTCGCGCGGAGCGCGTCGATGACCCAGGTCTATGAGGCAACCCTGTCCGGCACCAGCGTGCAGACCGCGATCCGTCTCGAGCAGTGCTACCGCAAGCACGGCACCGGCATTGCGGTCCGGCT
>CAZBYE010000232.1:0-2016 GCA_964496045.1 uncultured Stakelama sp. | reverse complement strand
GTGCTCGCGGACGCCCGCGCGCTAGGCGATCCCGTCGGCGTCTATCTTCCCTATCGCCCCAGCCGGATCGATTTCGCTGCGGCCGGTGCGCATCCGACCCCCCTGGTCGAATCGGTGGCGATGGGCTCGATCGCCGGACCCAAGCCGGGCTATGTCCCCCATCTCCCCGAACGGACCGTCACCGAGCGGCTGCTGTCAGAGCCGCAGCTCGAGACGCTGGTCTATGCCGGCCACGCCTGGAGCCAATACCTGCCGGGTCGCTTCGTCCCCGACAAGGAAGGAGTGGGGCTCACCCTGTCCGATCAGGGCCAGGCCTACCGCAAGGGGTATTTTCTCGGCGACGGCACCGGGGCCGGCAAGGGCCGGCAGATCGCCTCAGCAATCCTCGACAACTGGCTGCAGGGCCGCCGGCGCGCCATCTGGATCAGCAAGAACGAGCAACTGCTCGAAGATGCGCGCCGCGATTGGACCGCGCTCGGCGGCCTGTCGGCCGACATTCAGCCACTGTCGCGCTGGAAGATCGACGAGCCGATCGCCATGCCCGAAGGCGTTCTGTTCGTCACCTATCCCACGCTTCGGTCGCAGCGCCAGGATATCAGTCGGCTCAAGCAGATCATCGATTGGGCGGGCGACCTGTACGAGGGCGTCCTCGCCTTCGACGAGGCCCATGAAATGGGCGGGGTCGCCGGCGGGGAAGGGGCCCTCGGCCGCAAGAACGGATCGCAGCAGGGCGTCGCCGGCGTGCTCCTGCAGAACAACTTGCCCGACGCGCGCGTCCTCTATGCGTCGGCCACGGGCGCGTCCGACGTCAACAATCTCGCCTATGCGGTGCGGCTCGGCCTGTGGGGTCCGGAGACCGCGTTCGCGAACCGCGAGCAGTTCATCTCCGAAATCCGCATCGGCGGGATCGCCGCAATGGAGCTGGTCGCTCGTGATCTCAAGGCGACCGGACTATACACGGCGCGCGCGCTCAGCTTCGCCGGCGTCGAATACGAGGTCCTGAAGCACGCGCTCACCCCCGACCAGATCGCGATCTACGACGCCTACGCCGACGCCTGGGCGATTATCCACCAGAACATGGAAACCGCGCTCGAGCTCACCGGCGTGGTCGACGCGATCGACGGAAATACGCTCAACTCGGGCGCTAAAGCGGCGGCTCGGTCGCGGTTCGAATCCACCAAACAGCGCTTCTTTGGGCAGGTGCTCCTCTCGATGAAGCTGCCGAGCATCATCGCCGCGAGCGAAGCGCATATCGCGCAAGGGCAGTCGGTGGTGATCCAGCTGGTGACGACCGCCGAAAGCATTCTCGACCGGCGTCTGGGCGAACTTTCGCCCGAGGAGCGCGCTAATCTGGAGATCGACCTGTCGCCGCGCGAATATGTCATCGACTATCTCGATCGGGCGTTCCCGACCCAACAGATGCGAACCTATCGCGATGACAGCGGCGACCTCAAATCGATGCCCCTGTTCGACGCACACGGCCGCCCGGTCCACAATCCCGACGCGATTGCGGCCAAGGGCGAACTCCTCGAGCGGCTTTGCGCGATGCCGCCGATCCGCTCGGCGCTCGACGCGTTCCTCGAGCATTTCGGCAAGGATGCCGTCGCCGAGATCACCGGCCGCACCAAACGGCTGGTGACGACGTCGACGGGCCAGCAGAAGCTCGAATCGCGCTCGACGCGCACCACCCAGGCCGAGGCGGCGGCGTTCATGGCCGGCGACAAGCGCATCCTTGTCTTTTCGGACGCCGGCGGGACCGGTCGCTCGTATCATGCCAGCCTAGAGGTCCCGAACCAAGAGCAACGGGTCCACTTCCTGGTCGAGCCGGGTTGGCGAGCCGATCGCGCAATCCAGGGATTGGGCCGGACGCACCGCACCCATCAGGCGAGCACGCCGCTGTTTCGCCCAGTCACCACCGACTGCAAGGGCGAGCTGCGTTTCACCTCGACGATCGCCCGCCGGCTCGACAGCCTGGGCGCGCTGACCCGCGGCCAACGCCAGACCGGTGGCCAGAAT
>CAZBYE010000231.1:0-5367 GCA_964496045.1 uncultured Stakelama sp. | reverse complement strand
ACCTATTCGCCCCCCGTCGCCCGCTTCGCCCCCGCTTATATGCAGGCAGTGCTTCTGCACCCCTTCATGCAGGACTGGATTGCCGGCGCGCAGGAAGAGGAATGGGTGATCGAACAGTTCGAACAGACGCCCGCCTGAGGCCGGCCTAGAACGCGCTGCCGTCCTTCCGCCGGAACCCCTCACCGGGAAACAGGTGAAGGTCGATATCGGGATAGTGGCAGGCAGTAACCGACGGCTTGCCGATCGCGACATAGACGCAATCGGCGTCGCTGCGGTTCTGCAACACATGGCCGTTGCCGTCGTTCTTGGCGAAGGCCGCAACGTCGCCCGCGCGCAGCACCGCTTCGCCGCTATCGTCGACCAGCACCGCCTCGCCCGCGATCATCACCACCATCTCGTCCTCGCCCTCGTGCCAGTGGCGCTGCGCCGACCAGGCGCCGGGCTTAAGCACGACATGACTCGCGCCGAAGTCGGTCAGGCCCGCGGCGGGCGCCAGCCGCCGGTACCAGCGCTCCCGCACCACGCCCGCACATTCGGGCGGATAGCCAGTCGCATTGGTCTGCGGGATTGTATCGAGATCGAGCTTGGGCAATGGAACCTCCAGTACAGGAGATCATCTTGCCCGACGTCGTGGAACTCACCAAGGCCCTGATCGCCGCGCCCAGCATCACCCCGGCGCGCGGGAACGTCTTCGACGTGCTCGAAGCCGCCCTCCTGCCCCTCGGCTTTACCGTCGATCGCTTCGTCGCGGGCGAGGCGCCCGACGGACCGGTCGAGAACCTCCTTGCCGTGCGAAAGGCCGGTCCGGGACCGCATTTCGCCTTTGCCGGCCACCTCGACGTCGTTCCCCCCGGCGAAGGCTGGACTTCGGGCGCGTTCGAGCCGCAGATCCGCGGCGACTTGCTCTACGGGCGCGGAGCGGTGGATATGAAGGGATCGATCGCCGCATTTGCCGCCGCGGTCGCCGCCCTCCCCGCTTCGGGCACACTCAGCCTGATCATCACCGGCGACGAGGAAGGCCCGGCAACCTACGGCACGCTCGCACTGATGGATCGCATGGCAGCAGCAGGCCTGACGCCGGACTTCTGCCTCGTCGGCGAGCCCACCAGTGCCCACCGCCTCGGCGACACGATCAAGATCGGCCGCCGCGGTTCTACCGTCATCGATATCGAAGTGCCGGGGCGGCAGGGCCATGTCGCCTACCCGCACCTTGCCGATAACCCAATACCGCGCCTCGTCCGCGCGCTGGCCGAGATCGATGCGATCGTCCTCGACGAGGGAACCGACTGGTTCCAGCCCTCGAACATCGAGGTGATCGACCTGACAGTGGGCAACCCTGCCACCAACGTCATTCCCGGCAAGGCGGCGGCACGTATCTCGATCCGTTTCAACGACCTGCATCGCGGGCAGGCGCTGATCGAGCGGATCGAGCGGATCGTCCATGTCCACGCCCCCGCAGGCATCGTCCGCGGCCGCGTCTATGGCGAAGCGTTCCTGACCGAGCCCGGCACACTCTCAGCGCTCGTCGGCGACGCGATCGAGGATGAGATCGGCATCCGTCCCGAACTGTCCACCAGCGGCGGCACCTCCGATGCACGCTTCCTGTCGCGCATTTGCCCGGTGGTCGAGTTCGGGCTGCTCAACGCAACGATGCACAAGCTCGACGAGGCGGTCGCGCTGGACGACCTCCACAAGCTTACGGCGATCTACGAAAACCTGTTGCGGCGGGTGTACGCCTGAGATCGGGTTCTAGCCCGCAATCCGCGTTTGAAGCTGCGGCGCTCGCTGCGCCCAGTTGAGGAAATCATTCTCGCTCATCGGCTGCGCGATAACGAAGCCTTGCAGCACGTCGCAACCAATCACGCGCAGCACATCGAGCTGGCCCTGCGTCTCGATCCCCTCCGCGACGACTTCGCAGCCGATGCCGTGGATCAGCCCGATCACCGCCTGTGCGATCGTCCGCGCCTCAACGTCGGTCGCGACATGCTCGACCAGGCTGCGGTCAAGTTTCACCCGATCGAGCGGCAGGTCGCGCAGCCGGGCGAGGTTGGAATAGCCTGTCCCGAAATCGTCGATCGCGATGCTCGCCCCGTCGGCGCGTAGCGCGGCGATGGCATCGATCACCTCATGCGAGCAGTGCATCGCCAGTGTTTCGGTGATTTCGAGTTCGAGCAGCCGCGCGGGCGCGCCTGCAGCCTGCATCGCGTCGCGCAGCCGGCGGAAGAAGGCAGCGTGGTCGAGCTGGCGCGGGCTGATATTGACCGCCATCCGCTGCTCGACACCCAGCTTCCCCCAGCGGGCAATGGTGTTGGCGACATTCTCGACCACCCATTCGCCGATCTCAACGATCAGGCCGGTTTCCTCGGCGCGGGCAATGAAGGTCCCGGGCAAGCACAGCCCGCGCACAGGATGCTGCCAGCGCAGAAGTGCCTCAGCGGCGACGATCCGACCGTCATTGGCGCTGATCTGCGGTTGATAGACCAGCGCAAACTGATCGAGTTCGACCGCTCCCCGCAAATCGCTCTCAAGCTGCGCGCGCTCAGCGATTTCGGTCGCGAGCTGTTCGGAGAAATGCTCGGCACGGCCACGGCCATTGCCCTTGGCATGATACATGGCGGCGTCGGCCGCGCGCATCAGGTCGGTCAACGTCGTGCCGTGTCCGGGGCGCATCGCGATACCCACCGAAGCGCCGATGCTCACTTCCTGATCAGCGAGATCGAAGGGTTCGGAGAGCGCGAACAAGATGCCTCGACCGATTCGGTCGGCATCGCGGGCATTCGCCATCACGGGAAAGAAGATGGTGAACTCGTCGCCCGATAGCCGCCCGATCAGCGGCTGGCGCAGATCGCCCTCGACGATGAAGCGGTCCGCAACGGCGCGCAGACGGTTCGCAACCATGCCCAGCAGCTGATCGCCCATCGCGTGGCCGAGCGTGTCGTTGACCGCCTTGAATCGGTCAAGGTCGATGAAAAACAGTGCAGCCATCGCTTCCGCCGGAAGCTCGGTCAGCACCCGCTCGCAACTGCGACGGAAATGGATTCGGTTGGGAAGCGCTGTCACGGGATCGAACAACGCGAGCCGCTGCACGCTTTCGAGATTCGAATGAAGCTGGCGAAACAGCCCGTCCATCGCCTCGGCCAGCGGCGGCACGCATTCGGCGACCTCGGCGGGGATTTCGCTCTGAAGGTCGCCATTAGCAGCGCTCGACAGGCGATTGATCGCAGCGTCGATCGCCGCGGCGGTGGACGCGATGGTCCGCTCGGCATAGGCCCAGCACATTGCGGCACAGATGATCGCTGCGATCAGCGCTCGACCGGCATTTTCGGTGTCGAAATGGCCGCGTGAGGTGGCCGCAAGCGCGAGGATGAACACGAACGCCCCGGCGCAGATCGCAAACACGATCGCACGACTCTTGAGCGAAAATCCGTTCATCGCGACTGCGCGGTCCCCCCTATGCCCAATCGGTTGCGGGCGACGGGCGGACACTAGCTCCGAAAGGGTTAAGATTTCTGCGTAGGAGCCTATCGTTGCCGTTTCAAAACGATGTAGAGCGCGCCAAGCCCCCCGTGCCGCGGATGCGCGTTTCGTACCGCCGCGATCCGGTCACCGTGGCGCGACGCTGCGAGCCAGTCTCCCACCGCCGCGCGGATCGCTCCACGCGTGTGCGGTCGCTCAGATTCCGGCCGCGGCGGCTTACCGGTAATCAGCAACAGCACCCGGTCGCCACGCGCGACCGCCGCTTCCAGCCCGCGATCGAGCCGGGCATGTGCACTCGATAGCGTATGGCCGTGCAGGTCGATCGAGCTCTCTGGCGCCACCAGACCGCGTGAAAGCCGACGATCCCATGAGGCATCGAGCGTATCGGCGGAAGGCGGTGCCGGTTTGGGTTTGGGCAGAGGCGCAGGCGGTATCCGCCCTTTCACACGTGCAACCGGCGTAGCTTCGGGAACAACAGGCGTCGGCGGCTTCGGTGGTGGCGCCTTCGCGGGGACGGGCTCCCGCGCAATCGGGGTCACAGTGGCGATCACACGCGCCCATAGCGCCCGTTCGTCGGGCGTCATCGTTCGCGGCGGTCTCATGGCTTCAATCCACGCCGTGGCGTGCCAGCGTTCCCTTTGGCAGCAGCAGCCAAGCGGTGCCGCGCGCGGACATGCCGCCCGCGATCGCGCGCGCATCGTCACCCGCCCCCCAGAAGGTGTCGAAACGGTTGCTGCCCTTGATCGCGCCGCCGGTGTCCTGATTGACCCAGATGCCGGTCGCGTCCTGCCGGTCCATCGACAGGAAGACGGGGGCGCCCATCGGCACGAACTTGGGGTCGGCGGCAACGCTGCCCCGTCCCGTGACGGGGTAGCCCATCGCGCCCAGCGGCCCTGCCCCGGTCAGCTCGCGGAAAAAGACGTAGCTCTTGTTCTCGCGCATGATCGCGCGACCTTCTTCGGGGTTCTTGCGCAGATAGGCCATGATCCCCTGCATCGACCCCTGCCCTTTGGGCAGCACGCCGCGATCGATCATCAGCTTGCCGATGCCGATATAGTCCCGCCCGTTCTGGCTGGCATAGCCGATCCGCATGATCCCGCCATCGGGCAGACGCAGTCGCCCCGACCCCTGAATCTGCAGGAAGAACAACTCGACCGGATCGGCCGCCCAGGCAATCTCGAGTCCGCGGCCCGCCAAACTACCACTCTCGATCGCAGTGCGGTCGTAGAACGGCACGAACTTGGTGCCATCAACGCGCCCGCGGATCGAGCGGCCCTTGAGGTTGTCGGAGAAGGCGCCGAGGTCGACGTCGATCAGATCCGCAGGGCGGCCATAGATCGGAACCTCATAGCCGCTCCGCCGCGTACGCGATCCGGAAATCTCCGGTTCGTAATAGCCGGTGGCAAAGGCCTTGCCGTCCGCGACCTGCACCGCCTCGAAATAGCGTGCGAAGAAGGCGGTGGCGTCGCGCGGCTGCGCGGTCCGTGCCGCATCGCACGCCGCACGCCAGTCCTCGGCCCGCGTGAGACCGCTGGCGTCTGTCCGCTTGACCAGACTGGGGCAACTGATCCGGAATGCTTCGAGCGCTCGGGTCGCACCGATCGCGGTAATGGGAAGGTCGGCGATTTCCGGACCTGCGACTAGCCCCGCGCTCGCCGCCGTCGCCGTGGAGGCCGTTGCAGCGGGGGCAGGCCTAGGCGCCAGCGGCGTCGCCGCGGTCGGCTGACGGACAGGAACCGAAGGGCCGGACGGTGCAGGGCGCACCGTTCCCGGCCGCGAAGGCACTACGCCTGACGAACAGGCGCTAACTGCGACGGCCAGCGCCGCCACCCCCCAGGCGCGCATCACTATCCTTTACGCTTCGTCGGTGTCGCTCAGCTTCCAGTTCGG
>CAZBYE010000230.1:0-5370 GCA_964496045.1 uncultured Stakelama sp. | reverse complement strand
ATCGCGATCGGCCACGACTATCCGGACTCGTTCGAGCTGGCCGAGCATCGACATCGCCGCAGTCAGTTTCTCTATGCCGCGACCGGCGTGATGGCCGTCAGCACACCGACCGGTGCATGGGTGGCGCCGCCCGAACGCGCTGTCTGGATTCCTGGCGGTACCCCGCATTCAGTGCGGATGGTGGGCGCGGTGCAGACCCGCAGTGTTCTCGTCGAACCTGAAACATGCCTGCGGCGGGGAGACGCGTGTCAGGTCGTCGGTGTGTCGCCGCTGCTGCGCCACCTGCTTTCCGCCGCTGCGCATGTGCCGCCTGAATATGACGTTGCCGGGCGTGACGGATTGGTCATGCATCTGCTGATGGCGGAAATCGATGGTGCGCCGCTGATCCCGTTGGCGGTTCCCTTTCCGTCGGATCCGGCGCTTGCAAGGCGATGCCATGCGTTCCTGAAGCGACCGAACGCTGCCGCGACGATCGACGAATGGGCGGACGCCATGGGAATCAACCGCCGCAGCTTCACCCGGTTCTTCCGGCGAGAAACGGGGATGAGCTTCTCTGAGTGGCGCCAGCAGGCCTGCCTCTCGGCAGCCCTTCCAAAACTGGCAGCGGGAGAGCCTGTGACGTCGATTGCCTATGATCTCGGCTATGATGGTCCGGGCAATTTTTCCACGATGTTCAAGCGCATGCTCGGCGTTCCGCCGAGCCGTTACCGCTTGCCGTAATTTCGCGCCTGTCCGAAGACGGCAGAAACGAGCGGGCGGCGTTCCTGCCTGATGAACAGGAACTGTCCTCCATATCCCCAGCCCCTGCATCAACCTCGCAGCCGTATCTCCGAACTGTCGCCGTCCCGTCATCAAAATGAAGAAAGCGAGGACTAGCCGCCCCTCCAGGCCGGCGCGTCCTGACGCCGGCGCATCTTGGGGACAGTATGAAGCTCACCGCTACCAGCGTGCTCGCCGCGCTCACCTTTGCTTGCGCGCCCGCCACGGCGCAGACCCTGACTGTCGCCGCCGATGCGGCGGACGATGCCGGCACGGACGACGGCGTCGTCGTCGTGACCGGTACACGTGAGCGTTCGCGTACCCAGTTCGACACGCTCGCGCCGGTTGATGTCCTGTCGGCCGACGCGGTGCGTTCCAGCGTCTCCGGTGATCTTTCCGACACGATCGCCCAGCTGCTGCCTTCGTTCAACGTTCAGCGCCTGCCTGCGGCAGACGGCCTCGCGTTCGTGCGCCCCGCCACGCTGCGCGGACTTTCTCCGGACCAGACGCTCGTCCTCCTCAACGGCAAGCGCTATCACCGTTCGGCGCTGCTCGGCACACGCGGCGCGCAGGCCCCTGATCTTGCGAGCATCCCTTCGCTGGCGATCAAGCGCATCGAAGTGCTGCGCGACGGCGCTGCCGCGCAATATGGATCGGACGCCATCGCCGGCGTGATCAACATCATCCTCGAGGACAAGCCGGGGATGGAAGCCTTCGGCCAGTTCTCCCAGTATTTCGCGGGCGACGGCAACGAGTATCAGGGTGGCGTGCGCGGTGGCATCGCACTGGGCGAGCGCGGCAGCATCGTCTTCACCGGCCAGTACGACAAGTCCGAGGCGACCTCACGCACGCGCCAGCGCCCCGACGCGGTGGCTTTCCAGAACGCCAATCCCACGATCAAGGTGCCCAATCCGGTGCAGCGCTGGGGGCAGCCCGATGAGGAGCGCATCCGCGGATCGGTCGATGCACGCTATGAGGTCACCGAAGAAGCCGCGCTCTACACCTTCGTCACCGCGCAGTCGGGCGAAGGCGTGACCGATTTCAACTGGCGCAATCCCGCAGGAACCGCGAACGTCTACAATCCCAGCAGCGCGTTTCCCGGTTTCTCGTTCCGCACGATCTACCCTGCGGGATTCACCCCGCGTTTCGGCACTGAGTACAGCGACGTTCAGGTCAATTCGGGGGTTCGCGGCGCGCTGAGCGAAGCGTTCAGCTACGATCTGAGCGCCGGTTACGGGCGCAGCCGGATCGACTACACTATGCGCGAGAGCCTCAACGCGTCGATGGGGCCGCTGAGCCCGACCAGCTTCTATATCGGTCGGCTGGAACAGCGCGAGTTCAACGTCAACGCCGACTTCGTCTATCGCCTGCCGGTGGGCGGAGCCGAACCGCTCAACATCGCATTCGGTGCCGAACGGCGCCGCGAGACATACAAGGTCGGCGCGGGCGATCCGGCCTCCTACGCGATCGGGCCGGGCGCGGCGACGGGCCTTGCCCCCAGCTCGAACGGCTTCCCCGGCTTCAGCAGCGCGGCGGCCGGTAGCTGGGATCAGACCAGCTATGCCGGCTACATCGATCTTGAATGGCGGCCGGTGGAGATGCTGACGCTCGGCGCGGCGGGGCGCTACGAGGATTTCTCGGCGTTCGGCGATACCTTCAACTACAAGCTCGCCGCACGGATCGAGCCGGTTGAGGGAATCGCGGCACGCGCGACCTGGTCGACGGGTTTCCGCGCGCCGACCCCGGGGCAGCTCAACAGCATCCAGACCACCCAGGGTCTGGACACCGTCACGCTTCAGATCTTCAACCAGGGCCGGCTGTCGCCGAGCGATCTGCTGGCGACCGCGCTCGGCGCCAAGCCGCTGACCCCGGAGACGTCGAAGACGCTGACCGCCGGGCTTACATTCCAGACGGATATCGGCTTCAGCGGCAGCATCGACCTCTACCAGATCGACGTCGACGACCGGTTCAGCCAGTCGCGCACCTTTGCGGTGCCGGCGAGCTTCCCCAATCCGCAGCGCTTCACTTCGGTCAGCTATTTCACCAACGACTTCGATACCCGCACCCGCGGCGTCGATGTGGTGCTGAACTACGCGCGCAATCTGGGTCCGGGCCGCGCCACCGCGACGCTTGCCTATAATTACAACAACACGAAGGTGCGAAGCGGCACCAGCGCTGCGATCCCGAACGAGACGCAGCGCCGCGTGTTCGAGGAGCGGTTGCCGCAGAACAACGGCACCGCATCGCTCGGCTATGAGGTCGGCGGTTTCTCGATGCTGTTGCGGGGCCGTTACTATGGCGGGTGGACCGATGTGAGCGGCAACGCCACCGGCGAGCTGTTCCAGCGCTTTGGCGGCATCGCGCTGTTCGACGTTGCGGTTTCCTATCGCTTCGACGAGCATTTCACCCTGCGAGCCGGCGCGGAGAATGTGTTCGACACCCATCCGGACGAGGCGACCAATCAGGCGGTGCGCGGACTCATCTATTCGCGCAATGCGCCCTATGACACCGACGGCGGCCAGTATTATGTCCGGCTGGGCGTGAATTTCTGACGAAGGGAATGAACATGAACCGCCGGACGCTGCTGACCGGAATTGCTGCCCTGCCGGCGGTCGCACACGCAGCTCCGGCGGCGGCCGTGCGCACCGATGACGAGGATTACTGGCGCGGCATTGCCGCCCAGTATGACGTGACGCGTGACGTTATCCAGCTCGAGAACGGTAATTGGGGGATGATGGCCCGGCCGGTGCTGGAGGCGTACAAGGAGCAGTTGGTTCGGGTGAACCGCGACACCAGCTATTATACCCGCCGCCGCTTCGGTGCTGATGCGATGGCGGTGCGCGATGCGCTGGCAGCCGAACTGGGGGTGCCGGCGGACGAGATCGCTTTCACCCGCAACGCCACCGAGGCGCTCAAGGCGCTGATCCTTGGCTATAACCGGCTACAGCCAGGCGATGCGGTGCTCTACGCCGATCTCGACTATGACAGCATGCAAGATTGCATGGAGCATCTGCGGGTGCGGCGCGGCGTTTCCGTCGTCCGCATCGCGCTACCCGAGCCGGCGACCCGGCAGACGCTGATCGATGCCTATGCCGCGGCATTCGCGGCGAACCCGCGCCTGCGATTGGTACTGCTGACGCATCTCAGCCATCGTACAGGGCTGGTGCTTCCCGTGCGCGAGATCGCCGCGATGGCGCGCGCACGCGGCATCGATACGATCGTCGACGCCGCGCATAGCTGGGGTCAGCTCGATATGAATCTGGCTGACCTCGATTGCGATTTCGTCGGCATCAATTGCCATAAATGGCTCGGCGCACCGCTTGGCGTCGGCGCGATCCATATTCGCAAGTCTGCGCTGGCGCGGATCGACCGCGACCCTGCCGAGCCGGCGAAGGGCCCGGATATGGTGATGGCACGGGTGCATCCCGGGACCAGCGATTTCGCTGCGCTGCTCACGGTGCCCGCCGCGCTGGGCTTTCAGCAGGCAATCGGCCGCACCCGCCGTGCCGCGCGGCTGCAGGGACTGCGTGACCGCTGGGTGGCAGCGGTTCGCCTCTTGGCTGGAGTCGAGGTGCTGACGCCCGACGATCCGGAGCTGCATGGCGGGATCACGTCCTTCCGCCTGCGCGATGCGACCAGTGTCAAAGACAATGCGGCTCTCGCGGCGCGCCTGCTTCAGCGCCACCGTATCTTCACCGTACATCGCGACGGACCGGCGAAGGGTGCATGCGTGCGGGTGACACCGGCGCTGTTCAATAGCCTGGACGACATGGATGCTCTGGCGCGGGCGCTGGCCGAGGAGCACGGGCTGGCCAGGCGTTGAGAAATAGTGGCGGCTGCCCTCTTCCGCACAGGACGCGCCGCGTGGACGCTATGCCGCAGCTCACGATTGCCGCTAATCTACTGGAAAAATGGTGGACGCACTTGGGCTCGAACCAAGGACCCGCTGATTAAGAGTCAGCTGCTCTACCAACTGAGCTATGCGTCCATCCGGGCGATCAGGAGCGCTGTTGGAAG
Organism: uncultured Stakelama sp.; assembly: GCA_964496045.1. Classification (GTDB taxonomy): domain Bacteria; phylum Pseudomonadota; class Alphaproteobacteria; order Sphingomonadales; family Sphingomonadaceae; genus Sphingomonas. Next base: position 594 of record CAZBYE010000230.1, on the reverse strand, counting down.
GCGCTGCCTCGGTCGGGAGCGGGGCCACTAGCATCGGGTTTTCGGGTTGGCAACACCCGTTTGCACGAAAAATTACTGCCAGCTGTGGGTATTACGATTTTGGCGGTTTTCGCGGTCAAGCGACATCAGGATTCCGACGCAGATCAGCGTCGTCATCTGCGCCGATCCGCCGAAGCTGATCAGTGGCAAGGGGATGCCGACAACCGGGGCTATACCGATCACCATCGCCATGTTGATGAAGACGTAGAAGAAGATCGTGGTGGAGATCGCCGCCGCGGTCAGCTTGGCGAAGCGAGTCTGGCTGCGCACGCCGACCATGATCCCCCAGCGGATCAGCAGGCCGAAGGCGATGATGACGAACAAGCCGCCCATCAACCCCCATTCTTCCATCATCGTTGCCAGTGCGAAGTCGGTATGCCCCTCGGGCAGATAGTCGAGATGGCTCTGAGTGCCATTGAGGAAGCCCTTGCCGAACCAGCCGCCCGAACCGATCGCGATCTTGGATTGGCTGATGTGATAGCCGGTGCCGAGCGGATCATTCTCCGGGTTGAGGAAGGTCAGCACGCGGTTGCGCTGATAATCGTGGAGCACATA
>CAZBYE010000229.1:0-5403 GCA_964496045.1 uncultured Stakelama sp. | reverse complement strand
CATGAAGCTGACCCCGACAGGCCATGGCAAGCCGATCGCGATCCATTCGCCGATCATGTTCTTTGCCCAGCAGCGCGAACTGGCGGACGAGGCGTTCCCCGGCGACATCATCGGCATCCCCAACCACGGCACGCTGCGCGTCGGCGACACCCTGTCGGAGAAAGCGGACATCCGCTTCACCGGGCTGCCCAATTTCGCGCCCGAAATCCTGCGCCGCGTCCTGCTCAAGGACCCCACCAAGACCAAACAGCTGCGCAAGGCGCTCGACGACCTCAGCGAAGAAGGCGTGATCCAGGTCTTCTACCCTGAGATCGGGTCGAACTGGATCATCGGTGTGGTCGGCCAGCTCCAGCTCGACGTGCTGCTCAGCCGCCTCGATGCGGAGTATAAGGTCGGCGCCAACCTCGAGCCCGCGCCGTTCGACACCGCGCGCTGGATCGGTGGCGATGCGGCGGACGTGAAGGAATTCATGGACCTCAACCGCGGCGCGATGGCCAAGGACCGCGACGGCGACCCGGTGTTCCTCGCCAAGTCCGCCTGGGAAGTCGGCTATGTCGCCGACCGCTATTCCAGGGTGAAGTTCATGGCGACGCGCGAGCGCTAGGCAGGCTAGGTCGCGACGTCGTCGACCCAGTCACGACGCAGCGGCCTGACCGCGAACAGCATCAGCGCCGCCGCAAGACCGTAGAAAACGAGACACGCGACCGCCGCGTAGCGTAGCGACTCGATGCCGTAGCTCGACTTCAGCGCATCCGACAGCGCGCCCATGAGCAGCGGGCCCACGCCCAGGCCGATCAGATTGTTGATCAGCAGGAAGCTGGCCGATGCCGTCGCGCGCATTTCGCGTGGGACGAGGTGCTGGACCGCGGTTGTCACCGGCCCGAGCCACAGGATGTTGAGCGCGTTCGGGATCAACAGCAGCACCCACGCCATGGTCGAGGACGGGCTGAGCAGACCGAAGGCGAAGGTCGGAACGGTGATCGCCCAGGCGATCGCAGGCAGCTTCGCATACCAGCCGCGATCCTTGCCCCCCAGCCGGTCGGCGAACCACCCGCCCGCGAACACGCCGGCGACCCCGCCGACGAGCAGGATCGATCCCATGAACTGACCCGTGGTGATCAGATCGAACCCGAAGCTTCGCATCAGGATCGACGGCGTCCACAGCGCCAGGCCATAGCCGCACAGCGAACTGAACGACGCGGCGAAGGCCATCAGCCAGAAGGCGGGCTTTTTCGCGAGGATCGGGAAGACGGCCGACACCGGCGTGGCCTTCGCGGCGGTGGCCGGGCGCGGCAGATCGCGCACCACATATTTGAAGATCGGCGCCAGCACGATGCCCGCCACACCCATCACGATGAACGCCGTGCGCCAGTCGACCAGCGCGGCGATATAGGCGCCGAGCAAGGTCCCGCCCGCGAGACCCACCGGAATCCCGAGCGAGTAGATGGCGAGCGCCCGCGCCCGCTTCTCCGGCGGAAAATAGTCGGCGATCAGCGCGTAGGACGGCGCGACCCCGCCCGCCTCGCCGACACCAACGCCGAGCCGGTAAAGGAACAACTGCCAATAGCCGGTCGCCATCCCGCACAACGCGGTGAACCCGCTCCACACCGCAAGGCTGCCCGCGATCACCGCGCTGCGGCTGGTGCGGTCGGCGAGATAGGCGAGGGGGACGCCGAGGATCGAATAGAGGAGTGCGAAGGCAAGCCCACCTATCGCACCGAATTGCGCATCGGTGAGTCCGAGGTCCGCCTTGATCGGGACGGCGAGAATGCCGAGGATCTGGCGGTCGAGGAAGTTGAAGGTGTAGACCAGCAACAGCATCGCGAGGACGACGCCCCGATACCCTGGTGTCGACTGACGCGCGGTCGCTCCGTCGCTGGCGTTCATGCCGTCCCTCCCCCTTCGAAAAAATTGGCCGGACGCCCCTTGGGAGACGCCCGGCCATGTCAGTGTGTCAAACTCTGGTCCGCAAGGCGATCAGAACTTCACCTCGAACGTGCCGGTCACGGTACGCGGCGGGCCGTAATAGCCGATGATCGAATTGCCGAAGAGCGCGCCCGGGAAGTTGTAGCCGCCGACGCGGTAACGCGCGTCGGTCAGGTTGCGCGCCGCAACGCCGATCCGGTAGCGGCCGCCACCTGAGGTCCAGTTGAGCGAGGCGTCGACCAGCGCATAGCCATCCTGATCGAGCGCAGGCGTCGCAATCTCGAACATCTGCGTGTCGCTGCGCAGCGAAACCGAAGGCGTGAAGGCAATCGTGCCGCCCGCCAGATCCTCCGACCAGGTCGCCGAGACGTTGGCGGTCCATTCGGGGGTGTTCTGGAACGCACGCTGGTTCGACACGTCGACTGGGGTGGTACCGCCGCCGATGAACGTGAAGAACTCCTTATAGTCGGCGTTGGTGTAGCCGATCGCGACCGACGCCGAGAAGTTGCGCGACGGCACCATGCGCGTCTCGAGCTCGAAGCCGTAGATCACGCCCTTGCCGGCATTGTCGACGAAGCTGGCAATACCACCGGCCAGCGATGGCACCTGAATCGTGACCTGCTGGTCCTTGTAGTTCGAATAGAAGCCGGCGAGGTTGACGAACAGGCTGCGGTCGAGGAACGCGCCCTTCATGCCCAGTTCGTAGCTGTCGATCGACTCAGGCGCATAGCCATTGACCGTGGTCGGCGTCAGGATCGCGTCGCCGCGCATATCGAAGCCGCCCGACTTGAAGCCCTTGCCATAGCTGGCGTAGAAATTCAGATCCTCACGCGGTGCGTAGCTCAGGCTCACACGCGGGGTGAACTTCTCGAAATCGCGTTCGCTGGTATAGTTCGAGCGGATCAGGCCGGGGACCGCGGCGGCATTGCCGAAATGCGGGCTGCGGATGCCGGTATAGTTGCGGCGGAAGACGGTGCCGGTCTTTTCGTCACGCGTGTAGCGCAGGCCCGCCGAGATCTTGAACTGATCGGTCAGGTCGAAACTGAAGTCGCCGAACGCGGCATAGCTCTTGGTGAACACTTCGCCCGAGGTCAGCGTGGTGGTGTTGAGTCCACCCAGCACCGTGTCGAACGCACCGCTCGCGCGGCCGTTGAGGTAATAGACGCCGAACACGCCCTGGATCCGGTCGCCCTCATAAAGGAGCTGGAGTTCCTGAGTGAACTGGCGATCCGAATATTCCGCCGGAACGTCGAGCGTCGGCAGGATGGTGTTGTCGAAATCGATCACCGTGTCGGTGTTGCCGTCGCGCCACGAGGTGATGGTCTTGAAGGTCAGCGCGTCGGAGAGGTTGACCTCACCGGTGACCGAAAGCCCGCGCGTCTCGACGCGGTTGTGATCGCCGATCCCGGCGCGCGTGTCATAGACACTCCCGGTCGGCGCATAGATCGGATCGGTGCCGTTGGGGAGCAGACGCGTGCCGTGACGCGGGTTCGAACGGTCGATCACGCGATCACCGGCGACGCGGATGAAGATATTGTCCGACGGGGTGAACTCGGCCGACAGGCGTGCGGCGAGTACATTCTTGTCGTAATGCTCGGCACCGGTGGTGAGGTTGGTGCCGTAGCCGTCGCGCCAATACTGCGCGACCGCGGCACCGAGCGAGAGCGTGTCGCCCACCGGCACCACGACCTGCCCGACCAGATCGACCTGGTTGTACGAGCCATAGGAGACGCGCGCCGATGCCTTGTAGTCATGGCCAAGACGGCGGGTGACGTACTTCACCGCGCCGCCGATGGTGTTGCGACCATAAAGCGTGCCCTGCGGCCCGCGCAGCACCTCGACCCGCTCGACGTCGAAGATGTCGAGGACGGCGCCCTGCGGACGCGCGACATAGACGTCGTCGATATAGAGCGCGACGCCCGGCTCGAAGCCCCACAGCGGATCCTGCTGGCCGACGCCGCGGCTGAACGCGATCAGCGTCGAGTTGGAGCCGCGCGCGATCTGGAGCGTGAGGTTGGGGGTCTTGTCCTGCAGCGCGGTGATGTCGGGCGCGCCGCTCTTGAGCAGCGAATCGCCGGTGACCACCGACATCGAGATCGGCACGTCGATCAGGCTTTCCTCACGGCGGCGTGCAGTGACGACGATCTCGCCCTCGGCGGCGGGCGCAGCCTCCTCGGCCGCAGCGGCAGGCGCGTCCTGCGCGAGCGCGGGCATCGCGGTCAGCGCAGCAAGCGCCGCACCGGTATTGAGAATCGTGCGGACAGACGGAATCAGGCGTAGCATCGAAGCTTCCTCCCCAGATGACAGCCGCGTTGAACGCCGCGGCTTGTAAGACGTTGAGGGAGGCTATAGTGAAACCTGAACCGGGTTTCAACTTCCGGATGCGGAGAGGGGCGAATGACGCAGGATCGTGGCGCTGAAGCCACAGTTGCCGGGGGCATTGTGCGAAACGAGAGCGCGGCGAGCGAGGGCAAGGAACCGCGCACCGCGCGCGGCCGCCGCACGCTGCGCACGATCCTCGACGCCGCCGCCGCCGAGTTCGGCGAGAAGGGGTTCCACGAGGGATCGATCAGCGGGATCACCCGCCGCGCGGGCGTCGCGCTCGGTAGCTTCTACACCTATTTCGATTCGAAGGACGCGGTGTTCCGCGCGCTGGTCCGCGACATGAGCGAGCAGGTACGCGAGCATGTCGCCCCCGCGATCCGCGCCGCGCCCGAACAGATCGCCGCCGAACGCGCAGGCCTCGAGACGTTCATCGGCTTCGTGCGCAAGCACAAGGAGATCTACCGGATCATCGACGAGGCCGAGTTCGTCGACCCCGAGAGCTTCCGGTTGCACTATGCGACGACCGCCGACCGCATCGAAAAGCGCCTGCGCGCCGCCGCGGAGCGCGGCGAGGTGCGCGCCGACGTGTCCGACGTCCACGCCTGGGCGATCATGGGCATGAACGTGTTCCTGGGGCTTCGCTACGGCGTCTGGGCCGACGATACCCAGCCCGAGGCGATCGCCGATACCATCGCCTCGATGCTGGCGCGGGGCATCGCCGCGAAGTAATCGCGGCGGATGGAAACGGCGCTGCACGCCACGCTGAAGCGTATCTCTGCCGCGATGGCGGATGCCCGCGACGATTGGTGGATCATCGGCAGCGCTGCAGTTGCGCTACACGGCGCCCGCGCAGTTAAAGTCGGCGATGTCGATGTTCTGCTGAGCGTCGCCGATGCCCGCCGCATCCTGCCCCGCCTTGGCGTGCCGCTCACGCCCGGCGTCGCCGATACCCGCTTCCGTTCGGACTATTATTGCCAGTGGCGCACGCCGCCAATTGCCGTGGATTTCATGGCCGGGTTTCATGTCCATGGCGCGGCGCTGATCCCGCAGACACGCAAAACGATCCAGGGCGTATTCGTACCGTCGCATACGGAATTGCTGGCGATGCTGCGCCATTTCGGCCGTCCCAAGGATCTCGAACGCGCGCAGCTT
>CAZBYE010000228.1:0-5403 GCA_964496045.1 uncultured Stakelama sp. | reverse complement strand
AGGATTGAACTTGCGACCCCTGCGATGTCAACACAGTGCTCTACCACTGAGCTACGCGCCCGATTGCCTTGCGGCGAATCTCGGGAAGCGGCCCTTTAGCGGGGGCCATCGACCCATGCAAGCGGGTTGGCGTTGTTTTCGCCGCCCGCTCGACCAGAATATCAATTCTGGCTAGGAACCTGCTCCATCTCGAACAGCCGATCGACCTCGAGCACCAGGTCACGGAGGTGGAACGGCTTGGAGAGCACACGCGCGGTCGGGACCTGCTTGCCCGCCTTCAGCGTCACCGCGGCGAAGCCAGTGATGAACATCACACGCATGTCGGGCGCGATCTCACCCGCCTTCTGCGCCAGCTCGATCCCGTCCATCTCGGGCATCACGATATCGCTCAGCAAAAGATCGAAGCGCTCGGTCTCGATCAGCGGCAGCGCCGCTGTACCGCGATCGACGGCGGTAACCGAATAGCCGGAACGCTCAAGCGCGCGTGCGAGATACTCGCGCATCACCCGATCGTCCTCAGCCAGAAGTATCCTGATCATCCCTACCCCTTAAAGCGCTGTCCGCGCTGCACCGCCCCACGAATCCGGGCCGGCCGTCAGGGCGTAGAATATGCCCGAAGGGCTTAAGATTTTCCAGCCGCGGCAGGCGTTGCCGCGCGTGCCCGGTCCGCATAGGGTCCGCCAGTGAGCGTAACCTCGTCCTTCGACCGCTACGGCCCGGAAACGCCGGTTTCGCCGGTCGTGCTGTCGGTCCCCCATGCCGGGCGCGATTATCCGCTGCCGCTGCGCGCGGCATTACGCGCCCCTCTTACCAGCCTGCTCCCGCTCGAGGACCGGCACGCCGATACATTGACGCTGGCGGCGCGCGGGGCCGAGATGCTGCTCATCGCCAGCCTGGCACGGGCGTGGATCGACCTCAACCGCGCCGAACATGAGCGCGACCCGCGGGTCGACGAGGGCGCGCAGCCGCTGTCGGAAGGCGCAATGTCATTGAAGCTGCGGAGCGGCCTTGGCCTTGTTCCTCGTCGCGCGAGCGGAACCGATCTGTGGCGCCGGCGCTTCACCGATGAAGAAGTCCGCCAGCGGATCGAGCATGATCACCGCCCCTATCACACAGCGCTGGCGGAGACGTTGGCGGCAACGCGCGACCGATTCGGTGTGGCGGTGCTGCTGGATATTCATTCGATGCCCCCCTTGGCCACCGGCGGCGCCCGTGTGGTGATCGGAGACAGATTCGGCCGGTCGGCCGCCGCGCGCTTCATCGGACGGATCGAGGGCGTCATACATTCCGCGGGGCTCCGCGCCACGGTCAACACCCCCTATGCCGGAGGGCATGTCCTCGACCGGCACGCCGATCCGGCATCGAACATCCACGCGATCCAGGTCGAGATCGACCGCACACTTTATCTCGACCGTCGCCGGGATCAGCCCGGCCCCGGTTTCGACGCAGCGGCAGCGCTGCTTCGTCGGATCATCGATGCTGTCGCAGACGAGGCGCTGCCTCTCACCGCCGCCGCGCAATAGGGATCAGGCGCCGCCCCAGACTAACAGCAACACACGCAGGGAAGTCGCGCGCCACGGCCCGGCGGGCACAAAAAAACCGCCCGGTGTTGCCACCGGGCGGCCAAGGTTCAGGGAGGAGACACGCCCGAGGGCGTGCCGCACGGTTCCGCGAAAGGGGGAACACGAAACCGTACTGAACAGGATATAGTAGGGCTTGACCGTGGCTTCAAGGCCACAATCGCAAATGCGTCGAAGGTGGGGGATCGGGCGCCAAATCCTTCATCTGCGGCGAAGAATCGTGCGAAGGCCGAGAGGATGCGGATATCGTGCGCGGGGCGCCAGAAGGCAAGAAGCTGGTAGAGAACACGCTCCCGCCGCCGATCGCGGCGGGAGCGTGGGTAAGTCAGGCAGCCGGCGCGATCTGCGGCACGACATTGCCCTGCTGAAGCTGGCGCGCGAAGATGTCGCGCATCAGGCTCAGCGAGAAGAGGTGGGCGTAGATCAGCGGGAGCATCCCGTTCTGCGCCATCTTGCGCAGTTGGTCACCGCGAAGCTCGTTGAGCTTGGTCTCGTCGACCATACGGAAGCCACGATAGATATAGGGCTGCTCCGCACCATCCGGCTGGATCGCGACTTCGCCATCCATCAGCAGGCCAAGGTCGTTTAGTTCCTTGAGGAACGCATTGGTCTTCTGACCTGCGATCTCGAACTCCTCATTGAACTTGAGGATGTTCTGGACCAGCTCGGTCGGCTTGCCGTCGTCGAACAGGGCGTCACCCTCGTCAAACGCGCCGATCGTGTCGGACGTCGGGTCGAAACAAAGCGACAGCTCTTCCGATTCCGGACGCAGGCGGGCGAGCAGATAGGGATAACGGCGGACATAGGCGGGAACGTACAGATTCTCGCCTTCCTTGATCTTGCCGTCGGCGCCGAAGAAGACGTTGACGCCCTCGTTCAGACCCATCAGCCCCAGCGGCACCGAATCGTCGCCAACCGAGAAGACAATCGGCATGTTACGCTGAACCAGCGGGAATTCCTCCACCGTCAGCGGGATCGCGTGCTGCGTCGCCATGAACGGCGCCGCATCAGCCTGACGAATACGCCAAGTGCCGTGCAGATCGCTCGAGAGCGGCTGCAGATCGTTGTAGAAAAGCGGAAGACCCTGTGCTTGCGGCGCGCTCGCCATGAAACTCTCCTGGAAATGAAGCTGCAGCGGTCTATTGGCCCCGGCGCTCCGGTGCAAGGGAAACGAGCTTACCTGGGTTGAACAGGTTCCGCGGATCAAATGCGCGCTTGATCGCGGTGAGTGCGTGCATCCGCGCCGGCGAGGACAGCCGCGCCAGTTCGTCGCGCTTCATCTGACCGATGCCGTGCTCAGCGGAGATTGATCCGCCGGCCGCAACGACAAGATCATGGACGAAAGGGCTGATCACGTCCGAGTTGGCCTTCACCCAGTCTGCTGCGCTGCCCTCTGGCGCGCGGACATGGAAATGGACGTTGCCGTCACCGAGATGGCCAAACGCCCCCGCGCTCACGCCCGGAAAGCGCGCCTCAACCGCCTTGGCGCCGTCGATCATGAAATCGGGCATCCTCGCCACCGGCACTGAAATGTCGTGTTGCAGGGCCGGGCCGCAGGCGCGCTCTGCCTCGGAAATCGATTCGCGCAGCTTCCAGAAGGACTCCGACTGCGCTTCGCTCGCCGCGATCACGGCGTCGGCGGCTAAGCCCGACTCCAGCGCAACTGCCAGCAGTCGTTCGAGCAGGATGGCCGGCGATTCCTGATCGGCACTGGTCGCAACCGCCTCGATCAGCACGTGCCAGGGCCGATCGCCGGTCAACGGCGCGCGGGTACCCGGTATATGCCGCAGCACCGCCGCCAGCGAACGAGCGGGAATGATCTCGAAGCCCTCGACCATGTCGGTCGCCGCCTCCAACCTGCGCAGCAGCTCGAGCGCCGCGTGGGGCGAGGCCAGACCCACCCACGCGACGGCGCGCGCGTGCACCGCTGGCACCAGCTTGAGACTCGCCGCGGTCACCACGCCCAGCGTTCCCTCGGCACCGATCAGCAACTGGTTAAGGTCATAGCCGCGATTGTCCTTCTTGAGCGCAGCCAGCCCTTCATGAACGCTTCCGTCTGGCAGCACCGCCTCAAGCCCCAGCACCAGCCCGCGCATCGTTCCGAAGCGTAGCACCTGCGTCCCCCCCGCGTTGGTCGAGACCAGGCCGCCCACCGTCGCGCTGCCCTTGGCCCCAAGCGTCAATGGGAAGCGTCGGCCCTGTGCAAGCGCCGCGGCGTGGAGATCGGCTAGAATCAGCCCTGCCTCCACTTCGGCCAGGTTCGCGGCCGCATCGATCCGCCGCACATGGTTCATCCGCCGCAGCGAGAGAATCAGCGCTGATCCGTCCGCAGGCGGGGTCGCGCCGCCAACCATCGAGGTGTTCCCCCCCTGCGGCACCAGCGCAACGCTATGCTGCGCTGCAAGCGCAACCATCATAGCTGCAGCAGCGGTGGAATCGGGCTGGAGGATCGCCGCTGCTGTGCCCTGATAGCGTCCGCGCCAGTCACCGAGCCATGGCGCGATGGCCTGCGCATCGGTCAATACGGCCTTTGGCCCGAACCGCGCCGTCACTGCATCGATCACATTCTGCTGCGCCATGCTGGGCCGCTACCATCGGGAGCTTCAGCCCGCAATTCATCCACTGTTCAAGCGCGTCCGCTATAGGGCATGGTGAAATGGTGTATCTGCTGCTTGCCGCCACGACTGCGCTGCTGTTGCCTCCAGCTCCTCCGGGAGATGGACGCAAACCAGCACCTGTCGTCATCGGCCCGTCACGGATCGCACAGGTACGGATTCAGCAGCATGTCGTGATTCGCGTGCCGCGCCCCGATACCGTCCGCCGCGTCTCCGCCCCCGCCGCGCCGCTTCCGCCAATCGCCTGGGTCGAGAAGGATTCGGACAAATGTGTCAAGATCCAGAGCCTGGCCGGCGCGACGATCACCCGCCCCGATAGCGTCGATCTGTTTCTGTCCGGGGGCAAACGTGTACGCGCGCGGCTGGGCAATGAATGTCCCGCGCTCGATTTCTACACCGGCTTCTACGTCAAGCCGACCAAGGATGGGATGGTCTGTGCCAAGCGCGACGTATTCCGTTCGCGATCGGGCGGCGAATGCCGTATCAAGGCGTTCCGGACGCTGGTTCCGCAGCGCTAATTCGTCTTTACCTTGACTTTGTGGCGCATTTCCTCAATGCGCCCGGCTGTTTAATGCGGGCTTTTGCCCCTTCTTTCCGGACATCTGGATGAGCTTCGCCGATCTCGGCCTCTCTGACGAATTGCTTAAGGCCGTCACAGAGGCCGGCTATACCGACCCCACCCCGATCCAGCGCCAGGCGATCCCTTCGGTGCTGATGATGCGCGACCTGATCGGCATCGCCCAGACGGGCACGGGCAAGACCGCCTCGTTCGTACTGCCGATGATCGACATCCTCGCGCATGGCCGCAGCCGCGCAAGGATGCCGCGCAGCCTGATCCTCGAGCCGACGCGCGAGCTTGCCGCGCAGGTCGCCGAGAATTTCGAGAAATACGGCACCCACCACAAGCTCAGCATGGCGCTGCTCATCGGCGGCGTGCAGATGGGCGACCAGGTCAAGGCGCTGGAAAAGGGCGTCGATGTCCTCATCGCCACGCCCGGTCGCCTGATGGACCTGTTCGAGCGCGGCAAGATCCTGCTCACCGGCTGCAACCTGCTTGTGATCGATGAGGCCGACCGGATGCTCGACATGGGGTTCATCCCCGATATCGAGAATATCTGCACCAAGTTGCCGGCCAATCGCCAGACCTTGCTCTTCTCGGCGACGATGCCGCCGCCGATCAAGAAGCTGGCCGACAAGTTCCTGTCGAA
>CAZBYE010000227.1:2699-5407 GCA_964496045.1 uncultured Stakelama sp. | reverse complement strand
AGCAGATATACGACCAGGTAGCGTGCGACCAGCAGGCTCATCACGATTGTGCTCGCCCGTTGCCCGCGCACCAGCATCGCGGCGATCATCAGCGCGGCCAGGACAAGTGTCAGCACGATCGCGAGCGGGTTCGTCAGCGCTGTGGCGAGCTTGGGCACGGTCGAATAATAGGCGAGCTGGCAGATGAGCAGGCCCAGCATTACCGCCAGCACGATGCGCCGGACGCGGAAATAATGGCTGTCGAGTTCCTCGTGCTTCGCCGGCTCGCGCGGGAAGACAAGGTGCGCCGCGAGATAATAGGCGCTGGCGAAGGCCGTCACTGCCATCAGCGAATGACCCGATACCGATACCGCATCGCGCGTCGTCCATGCCCGCTGCCAGAAGGAGAGCAGGTCGAGCAGCACGAAGATACCGAGCAGCGGTGTCAGCCAGCCGATCTGCAGCGTGGCGCCCGGGCGCAGCCGCGCCTCGATCGCGCGGGCGAGACCGCCCAGCACCTCAACGATCGACAGTCCAAGCAGCAAACCAAAGAGCGCAAAGATGAATTCGAATGGCGACATGGATTTTCCCCCGCGGCTCTCTATCCCTGCTCCAAACCCGAAGTCGAGTGAAAGGCCCCAAATGTCCCATCGTATCCTCACCTTCTACGGCTCCTACCGCGAGGCGCGGATGGGCATCCGGCTGGCGCGCTGGATGACGGCACGGATGGCCGAGCGCGGGTGCGAGGTCGAACTGATCGACGCCAGGGCGGTCGGGCTGCCGATGCTCGACAAGCGGTATATGGACTATGCGCCCGGCGAGGCACCCGCGGCGATGGAAGCGTTGGCGGAGAAGCTGCGCAACGCCGACGGGTTCCTGTTCGTCGCGGGCGAGTATAATTGGGGGATGCAGCCGGGTCTTAAGAACCTGACCGATCATTTCCTGGCCGAATGGGCGCGGCGCCCGGCGGCGATCGTGAGCTATTCGGGCGGGCGGCTGGCCGGCGCGCGGAGCAATTCGATGTGGCATCCGACGCTGACCGAGATGGGGATGGCAGTCGTGCCTGCGACGATCACGGTCGCTCAAGTCGGCCAGACGCTTGACGCGGACGACGTGCCGCAAGGCGAGGGCGGGGCGGCGCTGGAACGCGGCTTCGGGCGGTTCGCGGACGAGTTCCTGTGGTGGATCGAGGCAGCCAGGGCGCAGCGTGTGCTGAACGGCTAGAAGATCAGTGTGACCAGATAGACGAACAGCGCGAACAGCAGGAAGGGCGCGGACAGGATCAGCGCGAACACGGCCATCACCGTCCAGGCGCGGCGCAAGCCGAACGCATCCCGCACGCAGTCGAAAATGACCTGCATCAGCCCGAGAAAGCCGGACTCGCGCATCAAGCCTCGACCAGTCCCTTGAGCCGGTAAAGCGCGTCGAGCGCGTCACGCGGGCTGAGGCTGTCGATATCGAGGCCCGCGAGCTCGGCTCGCAGGGCATCGACGGCTTCTTCTTCATGCTCGGCAGCGGCTGCGAACAGCGGCAGATCGTCGAGGCCGGCGGCGATCCCGCCAGTTTTCTCACGGCCAGCTTCCAGCTTGGCCAGCACCGCCTTGGCGCGCGAGATGGTGATGGGCGGCAGGCCGGCCAGCCGCGCGACCGCGAGACCATAGCTGCGATCCGCGGGGCCTTCGCTGACCTCGTGGAGGAGGACGAGGTCGCCCTTCCACTCGCGCGCGCGGACGTGGTGAAGCGACAGCGCGTCGCACCGCTCCGCCAGCCGCGTCAGCTCGTGATAATGGGTCGCGAACAGGCAGCGGCAGCGATTGTCCTCATGGATCGCCTCCACGACCGCCCATGCGATGGCAAGCCCGTCATAGGTCGAGGTGCCGCGGCCAACCTCGTCGAGGATGACGAAGCTGCGTGGGGTAGCCTGCGCGAGGATCGCTGCAGTCTCGACCATCTCGACCATGAAGGTCGATCGGCCGCGCGCGAGATTGTCTGACGCGCCGACCCGGCTGAACAGGCGATCGACCAGCCCGAGTCTGGCGCGCGCCGCGGGGACATAGGCGCCGGCCTGTGCGAGTACCGCGATCAGCGCGTTCTGGCGCAGGAAGGTCGACTTGCCGCCCATATTGGGGCCGGTGACGAGCCAGAGCCGGTCGGTTTCGGAGAGGACGCAATCGTTGGCGACGAAACGCTCGCCGCTGCGGGCCAGCGCCGCCTCGACGACGGGATGGCGGCCGCCCTCGACCTCGAAACAGGCATGGTCGACCAGTCCGGGGCGCGTCCAGCCGCCCTCGGCCGCGCGCTCGGCAAGCCCGCCGGCAACGTCGAGGCGGGCAAGCGCGTCGGCGGTCGCGGCCACGCTCTCGCGCCGGTCGAGCGCGGCGGCGGTCAGGTCTTCGAGATGCGCCGCTTCGGCAGCGAGCGCGTGCGCGCCGGCCTGGGTCACCTTGATCGCGATCTCGTGCAACTCGGGCGCGTTGAAGCGCACCACACCGGCCAGTGTCTGGCGGTGCGTGAAGCCGCTGTCGGGGCGCATCAGATCGTCGGCATGCTTGGCCGCGACCTCGATATGATAGCCGAGCGCGCCATTATGCTTGATCTTGGGAGCGGCGATGCCCGTGCGCTTCTTATAGTCGGCTTCGAGAGCGGCGCTGGCGCGGCCACCGCCGGCTCGGGCAGCGCCCAGATCGGCGAGGGCAGCGTCATAGCCCTCGGCGATGGCGCCGCCCGTT
>CAZBYE010000227.1:0-2689 GCA_964496045.1 uncultured Stakelama sp. | reverse complement strand
AAACAAAGGTGCGTTCGTTCCGCGAACGCCGGCCCGGGCCCCTGTTAGGGTGCCGGGTAAGGCCATTAGGCTGGTTCTTGAGGGCGGCGGTGCCCGTGCGCGGCTTATGGTCGGCTTCGAGGGCGGCGATGGCGCGGCGACCGCCGGCTCCGGCATCGCGCAGATCGTCGAGCGCAGCGTCATAACCCTCGGCGATGTAGCCGCCATTGGCAGCGTCGATCGGCGGAGCAGGGACCAATGCGCGCTGGAGCAGGTCGATCAGCGCGCCATGGCCGCGCAGGTCGGGTGCCAGAGATGCGAGCAATGCAGGCGGATCGACAAGCTTGCCGAGCGTTTCGCCCAGCCGCCATGCGCCGTCGAGGCCGTCGCGGAGCTGGCCGAGATCGCGGGGCGAACCGCGGCCCGCGGCAAGACGGCCGATCGCGCGGCCGATATCGGGGAGGGCGCGGAGCGAGGCGCGCAGATCGTCGCGTAATCCCGGCTCATCGTGGAAGCGCTGGACGAGGTCGAGCCGCGTTTCGATCGAGTCGCGATCCATCAGCGGTGCGGCGATGTCGGCGGCGAGCAGGCGGGCGCCTGCGCCGGTGACGGTGCGGTCGACCGAATCGAGCAGGCTGCCCTTGCGGACTCCGGCCTGGCTTTGGGTGAGTTCGAGGCTTTCGCGCGTTGCGGCGTCGATCGCCATACTGGCGTCGGAACGGGTGACGCGCGGCGGGCGGAGGAAGGGGAGCGAGCCCTTGGCGGTATGTTCGAGATAGGCGACGAGGCCCCCGGCGGCGGACAGCGCCGCACGGCCGAACTGGCCGAAACCGTCGAGCGTGGCGACGTCGAACAGCCGCCTGAGCCGGGTTTCGCCACCCGCGCTGTCGAATTCGCTACGCGGGCGATAGCTGGTCGCCTCGAACGCGTCGCTGCCATCCGCCGCGATAACTTCGGATGCGTTGAGGCGGGCAAGTGCGGCGCTGACAGCGTCGGGCGCGCATTCGAGAATCTCGAACCGGCCGGTCGAGATATCGGCGGCGGCGATTGCGGTCTCGCCGCCCGCCTCGCCGATCGCGGCGCACCAGTTTGCGGCGCGGCTGTCGAGCAGCGATTCCTCAGTCAGCGTGCCCGCGGTGACGACGCGGATGATCGCGCGCGCGACCAGCGCCTTAGAGCCGGCGCGCTTCTTCGCCTCCTCGGGCGTTTCGATCTGATCGGCGATGGCGACGCGCTGTCCTGCCTTGATCAGGCGCGCGAGATAGCCGTCCATGGCGTGGGCGGGGACGCCGCACATCGGGATCTTCTCACCATCATGCTCGCCGCGCGCCGTCAGCGCGATGTCGAGGATGCCGCTGGCGAGCTTCGCATCGTCGAAGAACAGCTCGTAGAAATCGCCCATGCGATAAAAGAGCATGCAATCGGCCGCTTCGGCCTTGAGCGCCAGATATTGCGCCATCATCGGGGTGGGAGCGGCGTCGGCCATCAGGGGACTCGATAGGGGTTCAGACGCGGGCGGCAAGCCCGGAATTGGTGACAATTGTGGATGGATCAGCGCTCGCGGAACTGGACCCAGTCGGTCGGGCATTGCGCGAGGGGCCTGGGTTTCGCCTGTGCGCCTTCGATCGTCCAGCATTCGTCGAAGATCGAGCAATAGCAGGACCGAACCTGAAGCTTCCACCGTTCGGTCTCGAAGCGGTCCCACAGCGCCTTGCTCGACGGGGTCTCGGCGATCTGCATGAACTTGACGGTCTCCCCGGGGCGGGCGACGATTCCGGACGAGGGTGAGGTGGAGAGATTGAGCCCGCCATTGGGCTGAAAGCCGCAGCATTTGGTGAGCAGGTCGCGGGGATCCCGCACCGGCTGGCCCTGATAGCGGATCTCGATCGGTCCGAGCAGCGCGGGGCCGACGCCGTTGTTGGTGAGGCTCAGCGAGATCATGCGCTCGCCCTTCTCGCTGATGCCACTGTTGCTGGTGCCGTAGGAGAGGAAGGGCCAGGCATCGGCCTGCTGCATCTTCTTGGTCGCCTCGGCCTGGACGAAGGTGAAATAGGCGACCCCGACCGAGATCAGCATTGCCGGGGCGCCGATCAGGACGTGACTGGCCATCAGCCAGGGCAGGAATTTGAGCAACTTGCCCAGGCGTCCGCCGATATTGTCGCCGCGCGCGGATAGCTCCGCGACCTCCGCTTCGAGCTTGGCGATCCGGTCCTGTTGGGGTGTCGGTTCGGTCATACGCGCTGGATAGCGAAGCTGCAGGGCACCGACAAATGGAATGGATGTGCGGATTTCCGCACAGATCGGGGCGGTTTCCGACCGGACGCGGGAAATGTCATCCTTGCGTCTCTTGCAAAGCGCCAGATTGCGGTGGCGCTGGCCCGTGCCTAAAGGGGTCGTGACCGGGAGAGAAGAATGTCCGAAGAAGCCAATGTCCAGTTTTCCGAGCGCGAGGCGCTGCTGTTCCACTCGGAGGGCCGGCCGGGCAAGATCGAAATCATCGCGTCCAAGCCGCTGACCACCCAGCGCGACCTGGCGCTGGCCTATTCGCCGGGCGTTGCCGTGCCGGTGCAGGCGATCGCCGACGATCCGGCGACAGCGTATGACTATACTGCCAAGGGCAATCTGGTCGCGGTGATCTCCAACGGCACCGCGATCCTGGGCATGGGCAATCTGGGCGCGCTGGCGTCAAAGCCGGTGATGGAAGGCAAGG
>CAZBYE010000226.1:0-5421 GCA_964496045.1 uncultured Stakelama sp. | reverse complement strand
CCCGCGTTGACCGCCGTGGGCTCGGTGATCTCGACCACGGTGACGGCGGGCAGGCCCGACATCATCATCTGCCCGACCTGAAGCCGGTCGGCCTGGCTGACGATGCCGTCGACGGGAGCGTAGCGTGCGGTGCGCGACAGATCGAGCGCGGCCTTGTCGCGCTGCGCGCGCGCTGCGGCGATGGCAGGATTGACGCCGGGGACCGCAGGCCCGCTTGACAGCTTCGAGCGGGCTTCGGCCGCGTCGGCGACGGCGCGCTGATACGAAGCGCGCGCCTGCTCGACCGAGTGGAGTGCCTGATCGTAGCGCGCGCGCGTCGTGAAGCCGCGGTCCATCAGTGCCTTTTGCCGGCTGTAATCCTCCTGCGCCGACGCGATCGTATCGCGTGCGGCCTGAATATCGGCGCCGGTGCCGGCGTAGCTTGCCTGCAGCGTGCCGACCTGGACCTGCGCGTTGGCGATCGCGGCATCGGCCTGTTCGAGCGCGATGCGATAGGGTTCGGGGTCAATGCGGAAGAGGAGGTCACCGGCCTTGACCGGCTGGTTTTCCTTGACCGCGACCTCGATGATGCGGCCGGCGACGTCGCTCGCGACCGAGACCTTGTCCTGCTGGACATAGGCGTTGTCGGTCGACACGGTGCCGCCCGACAGCGTCCACCAGCTGCCCACCGCGGCGATCAGCAGCAGCGGCACTCCGAACATCAGGATCGGGCGCAGCCAGTTGCGCTTGCGCGGGGCAGGGGGCGTGATCTCGATCGCTTCAGCGGGATCGAGCTTGGGATCTGCGTCAGCCATTGACGGCTTCCTTATTGTCGTTCGCCTTGTCGTGTTCGTCGGCAAGCAGGTTGGTGCGCAGCGACTTGAGCGCGGCGTGCATGCGGATGCGGTCGTCCGGAGCGACGCCCTCCATCACCTCGTCGATCATCGTGTCGGCGATGTCGCGCAGCTCGATCAGCACTGGCTGCGCCTTTTCGGTAAGGTGGATGCGCCAGACGCGGCGGTCGGCGGGATCACGGCGGCGCTCGACCAGACCAGCCTCCTCGAGCCGGTCGATCATGCGGCCAACGGTGATCGGCTCGACCTCGAGCAAGTCGGCGAGCATGCCCTGGTTGCAACCCTCATTGCGCTTGAGGATGCTGAGCGTGTGCCATTGCGCGCGGGTGACGCCGATACGGCGGGCACGCACGTCGAATCGCTTCCGCATCAGGCGGGCGATGTCGTTGAGGAGGAATCCCAGGGAGTCAGGCATGATCGGCATATAATAAGCATGCTTATATATTTCGATAGGAGATTAGTTGCATTATAAAACGTAACGATTGCAATTTGTGCAATCGGCCGGGGTTTCGCGGCGGCGCAAAGTGCGGCATCCCGCGGCGATGCAGACTCAGTTTTTCGAGAGCTTTGACGGCACGCGGATCGCCTGGCGTGAAACGGGTGAGGGCAGGCCGGTGGTGCTGATCCACGGCTATTTTTCGGACGCCAGCACCAACTGGATCAAATACGGCACCGCCGCGAAGCTGGTGGAGGCGGGGTTCCGGGTAATCATGCCGGACCTGCGCGCGCATGGCGAAAGCGACAAGCCGCACGGCACCGAAGCCTATCTCCCCGACGCGCTGGCGATGGATGCCGAGGCGTTCATCGCGCATCTCGGTCTCACCGATTACGATCTTGGCGGCTATTCGCTGGGGGCGCGGACCACGGTGCGGGTGCTGGCGCGCGGGATTGCACCCAAACCGCGGCGCGTGGTGCTGTCGGGCCTCGGCGACGAGGGCGTTGTCGATACCGGGCGGCGTGCAGGCTTCTTCCGGCGGGTGCTGACCCAGTTCGGCAGCTTTAAGCATGGCGACAAGGAGTTCATGTCGCAGGCGTTCCTCAAGACAACCGGCGGCGATCCGGTCGCGCTGCTCGGTATCCTCGACACGTTCGTGGATACGCCGGAGGCCGATGTCGCGGCGTTCGACCTGCCGGTGCTGATCGTCGGCGGCGCAGCGGACGACGAGGTCGGATCGTTCGAGGGGCTGGTCGAGATGCTGCCGGACGGGCGCTTCGTCGAGATTCCCGGAAACCATATGAGTGCGGTGACGCGGCCCGAACTGGGCGACGCGATCGTATCATTCTTGACTGCTTGACCCGTTTCAAGGGCGGGCGCAGTGTCCGCCGCAATCACAAGACTAAGCCATAAGAGGGGCCCATGATCCGCACCGGAATTTCGACGATCGCGCTTGCCATGCTGCTGGCGGCGCCCGGTACCGTCGCGCAGGAGAAGAAGGCGCCGCCTGCCACGGGCGCGGCGACGCCGGCGGCGGCCGATGCCTTCCTGAAGCGCGCGACCAAGGAGTTCGAGGAATTCTCGATCGACGACGCGCGGATCCAGTGGCTCTACGCGACCTATATCAACGACGACACCTCAGCACTGGTCGCCAAGAGCGGGGCCGAGGGGACCGAGATGGCGGTTCGCTTCGCTCTCGAGGCGGCGAAGTTCGATAAGGTGAGCGGCCTGTCGCCCGACACCAAACGCCAGCTCGATATCCTGCGCAGCGGCATCACCTCGCCCGCGCCGACGCGTGCGGGGGCAGCGGCGGCGCTGTCCAAGCTGCAGACCGACATGCAGACCGTCTATGGCACCGGCAAGGGCACGCTGAAGGGCCAGCCGGTCAACGGCAGCGACATCGAGGCGGCGATGGGCACCAACCGTAACCCTGCCGAGCTCAAGGAAATGTGGACGAGCTGGCATGACAATGTCGGCGCGCCGCAGCGGGGCGACTATCAGCGCGCCGCCGGCCTGCTCAACGAAGGTGCGCGCGAGCTGGCGTTCAAGGACGTCGGCGCAATGTGGCGCTCCAACTACGACATGCCGCCCGAGGAGTTCGCCAAGCTCACCGACAAATTGTGGAACGAGGTGAAACCGCTCTACGAGTCGCTCCACACCTATGTCCGCTCGAAGCTCAACGAGAAATATGGCGATGCCGTCCAGCCCAAGACCGGCCCGATCCGCGCGGACCTGCTCGGCAATATGTGGGCGCAGGAATGGGGTAACATCTATGATGTCGTCGCGCCGCCGGGATCGGGCGATCTGGGCTATGACGTCACCGACCTGCTGACCGCGAAGAAGTACGACGCGCTCAAGATGGTGAGGACCGGCGAAGGCTTCTACTCCTCGCTCGGCTTCGCGCCGATGCCCGACACGTTCTGGAAGCGCTCGCTGTTCGTGAAGCCGGCCGACCGCGAGGTGCAGTGCCATGCATCGGCGTGGAACCTCGACAATGTCGATGATCTGCGCATCAAGATGTGCATCAAGGTCAATGGCGACGATTTCACCGTGATCCATCACGAGCTGGGGCATAATTACTACCAGCGCGCCTATAACAAGCAGCCCTTGCTCTACCGCAACGGCGCCAATGACGGGTTCCACGAGGCGATCGGCGACTTCGTCGCGCTGTCGATCACGCCCGACTATCTCGTCTCGATCGACCTGCTCGACCCGGCCAAGGTGCCGAGCGCCGACAAGGACACCGGGCTGCTGCTGCGTCAGGCGATGGACAAGGTCGCATTCCTGCCGTTTGGCCTGCTGATCGACAAATGGCGCTGGGGCGTGTTCTCGGGCGGGATCAAGCCGACCGGCTATCAGGGCGCGTGGGATGCGTTGCGGCTGCAATATCAGGGCATCAAGCCGCCGGTGGCGCGCGACGAGACCAAGTTCGATCCGGGCGCGAAATACCACATCCCGGCGAACGTGCCCTACACGCGCTATTTCCTCGCGCGGTTGCTGCAGTTCCAGTTCTACAAGGCCGCGTGTGACCAGTCCGGGTGGAAGGGGCCGCTCCACCGCTGTTCCTTCTATGGCAACAAGGACGTGGGCAAGAAGCTCGACGCGATGCTTGAAATGGGCGCGTCCAAGCCCTGGCCCGACGCGCTCGAAGCCTTCACCGGCAGCCGCGAGATGAGCGGCGCCGCGATGGTGGAATATTTCGCGCCGCTGAAGGCGTGGCTCGACGAGCAGAACAAGGGCAAGCCGACCGGCTGGTAAGACGCCTTATTTCGGCAGCGTTTCGTCTTTAGTCTCTCCCGGTCGCGATGATCGGGAGAGGCGAATGCGAAATATTACCTTGCTAGCTGGCGTAATGGTGCTGGCTTTGCCCGCGAGCGCGCAGGTCGCACTTGAACTCAAGCCCGGCGAGACACTGCTGGAAGTGCAGGCGATCGGTCAGGTGAGCGTGGCGCCGGACGTTGCCTATCTCAGCATCGGCGTGGTGAGTACCGGCGTAACCGCGAAGGAAGCGACCGATACCAATGCCGCGCAGATGACGCGCGTGATCGCGGCGATCCGCGCGGCAGGGATCGAGCCGCGCCGTATCCGCAGTCAGCAGATCAACGTCCAGCCGCGTTTCGCGCGGGCGGGACAGGGCGACTATCAGGGCCAGGCGCAGATCAGCGGCTATGTCGCCAACAACAGCGTCACGGTGACCGTCACCAAACTGGATCTGGCGTCGGCCGTGGTGACCGGGGCGTTCGGCGCGGGCGCCAATTCGGTCAACGGCCCCAATCTGGGCTTGATCGACAATGGCAAGGCGGTGGCGGAGGCGCGCAAGGACGCACTCGCAAATGCACGCGCTGAAGCCGATAGCTATGCGAGCGGACTGGGGATGCGGATCGCCCGCGTGCTGCGGGTGAGTGAGCGCGGTCGGTCGGCGGACAATGGGGGCGATAGCGGGATACGCAACCGGATCGAGGCGGACCCCGTCATGGGAGGCACGCTGGAGACGCCGATCTCACCGGGCGAGGTCCGCCAGCGCGTGACTTTATGGATCGACTTCGCGCTCGCGCCTCGGTGAGGCGCGGCGCGGGCCGTCATTTCTTGGGCTTGGAATCCTTGGCGGACGGGGCGTCGGTGGGACCACCAGCACCCTTCTTGACCGCGTAGAAAATCCCCGCGGTGGCCGCGCCGATCGCGGCGACGCCGCCGATCACCGAGGCGAAGAAGTTGCGGTCGCCCATCTGCTCGCGCTTTTCGGCAACGAACTGCACGGGAGCGGATTCGCTGACGGTCTGCGCAGCCGATTGTGCGGCGGCGCCGACCTTCGCGGCCGCGGCCTGCGCTGCGGCGCGGGGCCCGCTCGACGCGGCTTTGGGTTTGGCGGCAGCCTTGGGTTTCGCCGCGGTTGCCGCAGCCGGCTTGCGTGACGCGGCTTTGCGGCGGGGCGGGGCTGCCTTGGCGGGCGCCTTCGCCGGAGCCGAGGCCTTGGGCGCCGCTGCTGCGGCCGCCTTCGGTTTCGCCGCAGGCTTCTTCGCCGGGGCCCGTTTGGTGGCGGGCGTCTTTGCGGCCGGGGTCTCGGGCCCGTCAGTCCGCGGCTTGGGCGCGGCCTTGGCCATCACGATCCCCGCGTGGGTTCGCGTCTGTACCCACCGTGAAGGCATCGCGTTT
>CAZBYE010000225.1:0-5454 GCA_964496045.1 uncultured Stakelama sp. | reverse complement strand
TACCAGTCGACGATCTTGGGAACGTCGGTCCGCCCCTTGGCGCCGCCGAACGCGGTGCCCTTCCACACCCGGCCGGTGACGAGCTGGAACGGGCGGGTGGCGATCTCCTTGCCCGCTTCGGCCACGCCGATGATGATGCTCTCGCCCCAGCCACGGTGGCAGCATTCGAGCGCGGTGCGCATCACCTCGGTATTGCCGGTCGCATCGAAGCTGTAGTCGGCACCGCCATCGGTCAGCTTCAGCACCTCGGCGATCACCTCGTCGCGGCTCTTGCCCTTGCCGTTGATGAAATGGGTCATGCCGAACTTGCGGCCCCATTCCTCGCGATCGGGATTGATGTCGACGCCGACGATCACGTCCGCGCCGACCATTCGCGCGCCCTGAATGACGTTGAGGCCGATCCCGCCCAGGCCGAACACCACGACCGTCTCGCCGACCTGCACCTTGGCGGTGTTGACCACCGCGCCGACGCCGGTGGTGACGCCGCAGCCGATATAGCAGCTGGTCTTGAACGGCGCGTCCTCGCGGATTTTCGCGACCGCGATTTCCGGCAACACCGTGAAGTTCGAGAAGGTCGAGCAGCCCATATAATGGAAGATCGGCTGGCCCTTGTAGCTGAAGCGCGTGGTGCCGTCGGGCATCAGCCCCTTGCCCTGTGTCGCGCGGATCGCGGTGCACAAATTGGTCTTGCCCGAGAGGCACGACTTACACTGGCGGCATTCCGGCGTGTAGAGCGGGATGACATGGTCGCCGGGCTTCAGGCTGGTGACGCCCGCGCCGATTTCGCGGACCACGCCCGCGCCCTCATGCCCCAACACGCTCGGGAAGATCCCCTCGCTGTCGAACCCGTCGAGCGTATAGGCGTCGGTGTGGCAAATCCCCGTCGCCATGATCTCGACCAGCACTTCGCCGGGCCTGGGCCCTTCCAGATCGAGCTCGACGATCTCGAGCGGCTTCTTCGCCTCGAAGGCGACGGCGGCGCGGGTCTTCATGGTCTGGGGCCTCCTTGCTGTCCCGCGCTCTTTGGCAAGGGACGGGCAGGGGCGCCAGCCCTAGATGCCCTAGATGACGTCCATATCCGCCTTGTAGTGATGCCAGGCGAGGATCGCCGCCGCCCCGCGATGCGGGCGCCAGGGTTCGGCGATCTCGCGCGTCACCTTCTCCGACGGCCGTTCGGCATGGCCCATGATCCGCCCGATTTCGATCTGAACGGCGAGATCGCCTGCGGGCCAGATATCGGGGCGGCCCTCGGCGAAGAGCAGATAGATCTCCGCCGACCAGCGCCCGATGCCCTTGATCCGGATCAGCTGCGCGATCGCGTCCTCGTCATCGGCGGGGAGCGCGCCAAGATCGAGCCGTCCACTGGTCACCTCATCGGCAAGGCTGCGCGCATAGCTCGCCTTTTGCCGCGACAGGCCGGCGGCGCGCAGCGCGTCGTCGGATGCCGCTGCAACGATCTCCGGACTGGTCAGATCGCCCAGCGCCGCGGCCAGCTTGTTCCAGATCGATGCGGCGGCGGCGACGCTCACCTGCTGGCCGACGATCGTGCGCAGCAGCGTCTCATAGCCGCGGTCGCGGATGCGCGTTTCGGGATAACCGACTCGCGCGACCGCGGCCGCGATGAGGGGTTCGGACGCTGCAAGCGTATCGAGAGCGGTACGAAGCTGTTCGGCATTCAGGCCCATCAGGCGAAACCTTTAAAGAGTGAAACTTGAAAGCTGCGCCGTTCCTCGGCATTGGCGCGGCAGAGACAGGAGAATCCAATGCCCAAGCTTATCGTCGTCACGCGTGAAGGAGAAGAACGCGAAGTCGAGGGCGAAGTGGGCCTGAGCGTCATGGAAGTGATCCGGGACAATGGGTTCGACGAACTGCTCGCTTTGTGTGGCGGGTGCTGCTCGTGCGCGACCTGCCATGTCCATGTCGATCCGGAGTTTGCTGGCAAACTCTCGCCGATGAGCGAGGACGAGAACGACCTGCTCGACAGCTCGTCCGACCGCAACGAAACCTCGCGCCTGTCGTGCCAGATCCAGTTCACCAGCGCGCTCGACGGCCTCAAGGTAACGATCGCCGCCGAGGATTGAGTCCGGTCGTCCGGCGATGATGAGGAGGCGCGGGATGCGAGCTGGATCGGTGCTGATGGCGGGCCTGTTGGTGTCCTGCGCGGTCCCGGCCGCAAGCGCGGCTTCCGCCACGGCTTTTGACCCGGTCGCCGTCGATCTGGCCGATGTCATGGCCTGCAAGATCGATGGCCGCGACTATCTCGGTTTTGTGCTGACCATCAGCGACGAGGATAGCCCGGGCAGCGCGAAAGCACGCGGCTGGGTAAAGCTTCCGTCCAGAAGCCTGTTCTTCTCGTCCTACCGGCTTCCCAAACCCGTCAGCGCCTTCGGTTACACCACAAGCACGGTGGCCTTCACCGGATCGGCAATGCTTGCGGTCCTCGATATTCCCGACGCATCCGCGCTCGGCGCCGCGCAGGGTGTGACCAACCTTCTGGAAGGATCGGGTCAGTTCAAGGGCGAGCGGATTGTCGATGAATCAACCAGCATCGACCCGGAATCAGGCTATGGCTTCAAGAACCGTTCGGCCTTGCAGATCGCGACCAACGCCGCCTTTCCGGGAAAGACGCTGATCGGGTGCAGCTACCGGGGCGAGATCAGACTGCCGGAATCCTGATCGTTTTGAACCAGCATTCGGCATAATCAGCGGCCCGATCGCAACCGCCGCTTCAGGGCAGCGGTGCGACCTTGACCACTGCCATCGGGGCGTCCTTGCTCAGCGGGGTCGCCTTCCAAGTCACGGTCTTGCGGCCGTTCGCGCTGGTCGCGCCATTCTCGTTGTTCTGGCTCACCAGCTCGCCGTCGGTGACGATGGTGAAAACGCCGTCCAGCTTGGCCTTGCTGTCGTCGTC
Organism: uncultured Stakelama sp.; assembly: GCA_964496045.1. Taxonomy (GTDB): domain Bacteria; phylum Pseudomonadota; class Alphaproteobacteria; order Sphingomonadales; family Sphingomonadaceae; genus Sphingomonas. Next base: position 2,543 of record CAZBYE010000225.1, on the reverse strand, counting down.
CTTGCCCTTGGCGGGCGAATCATCGTCGCCGAACGCGGGCGCCTTGACGCGGACCTGATCGCGGCCGCGCAGTTCGATCACCACGAACGGGAAGATCACCTCGGCATCGATATTATAGGGCCAGAGGAAGCTATGGGTCAGCTTGCCGCTGATCTGATAGTCGACGAGGAAGACGCCTTTGCCCTTGTAAGTGACCGATCGATAACCGGCCTCCTTGGTCAGCGCTTCCCCGATCGCCTTGAACTTGGCTTCCTTCTTGGCCTCGTCCGCGGCGGGATCCTCTTCCTCGGCGGGCGCTTCCGTATTCTTCGGGGCCTTGTTCTGCCAGACCGCCGGCTGCAGCATCGCAGTGTCGCTGGTTTCCTTCTTGTCCCCGTCCTTCGTATCGTCCTTGAAGGCGTCGCCCATGCCCTTGGCCATCTCGCTGGCCAGATCGACCGCGATCACTTCGCCCTGATAGCTGAAGGTGAAGCTGCGGTCCGCGAGGATGGTGAGCGAGGAGGTGAACTTGCCGGGGCTGAACGCGCAGCCGACCAGCACCAGCGGCGCGATCAGCACGAGCGCGATGCCCTTGATCCGTTCGAACATCGCTACTTCTCCTTGCGGCTTAGCGGGAAACCGCGGCGTAGAGCGCGATTGCCGCGGCATTGGATACGTTCAGGCTCTCGACCTTAGGAGAGATCGGAAGGCGCGCAAGCTCGTCGCAATGCTGTGCGGTGTTCTGGCGCATCCCTTCGCCCTCGGCCCCCAGTACCAGCGCGGGACGCGTATCGCCCATCACCTCGGCCAGCGTGCCCTTGGCCTCGCCCGCAAGACCGATCCGCCAGAACCCTGCCTCGCCGATCTCGTCGAGCGCGCGGGCAAGATTGACGACGCGGACCCATGGCACGATCTCCAGCGCCCCGGATGCCGAGCGCGCCAGCGTTCCCGATTCGGGGGGCGTATGCCGGTCGTGGGTCACGATCCCCAATGCGTCGAACGCCGCGGCGGAGCGCAGGATCGCACCGACATTGTGCGGATCGGTGACATGGTCGAGCACCAGCAAGGGCCGCCGGTCGCCCGCACCCTGCTCCAGCAAATCGCCCAACCAGATATCTTCGAGCGGGTCGACCTCGATCACGATGCCCTGATGCGGCGCGTCACCGGGCACCATCCGCCCCAGATCGGCGACATCGGCATAGACGACCGGCATCGCCGGCGGCAGGTCGAACCCCGCCAGCGCCTCGCGCGTTCCCCACACCTTGCGCACATTGCGCTCGGGATTCGCCAACGCCGCAGTCACGGCATGGCGGCCCCAAAAACGGGGGCGGTTGCTGTTCGATCCGGATTGGGGACGATGCCCGCGTCTTGGCCTCTGGCTCACAATTGCGTGCTAGGCGCGACGAAAGCTCGGCGCAAGGCGTTGACAGGGGCGGTGTGCTTCGGCAATGGCCCCCACTCGCTTCGGCGTGCCGCATGGAAGGGTGGCCGAGTGGTTAAAGGCAGCAGACTGTAAATCTGCCCGCGTGAGCGTACACTGGTTCGAATCCAGTCCCTTCCACCATCCCCCCTGGCGGGATATGCTGCGAGCCATGGGCGGGTATAGCACAATGGTAGTGCAGCAGCCTTCCAAGCTGAATACGCGGGTTCGATTCCCGCTACCCGCTCCAGCCCTCTCCCGAGAAAATCCTGGAACTAGCGGTTCGCGCCCGGCTTCCACAGCACGTCGCCGCCGCGGTTGAGGTTCGCCTCGCGCGCCAGCACGAACAGCAGGTCCGACAGCCGGTTGAGATAGGCGAGCGCCTGCGGGTTGAGTGAAACCGCATGCGACGCCGCGACCGCAGTGCGCTCCGCCCGGCGTGCGACTGCGCGGGCAAGATGGATCGCCGCCGCGGCTGCCGACCCGCCGGGAAGGATAAAGCTGCGCAGCGGCTCAAGCTTGCCATTGGCCTCGTCGATCGCCGCTTCGATCCGCTTCACCTGAGCTGCAACGATTCGCAACGCCATCTCGCCCGGGGTGAAATCTTCCCCCGGTGTCGCGAAGTCGGCACCGAGATCGAACAGGTCGTTCTGGATCGTTTCGAGCAGATCGGCGGGATAGCCGCCGCCGATTGCGGCAATCGCGACCCCGATTGCGCTGTTCGCCTCATCGACATCGCCGATCGCGGCCATGCGCGGATCGTTCTTGGCGACGCGCGATCCGTCAACGAGCCCGGTGGTGCCGTCGTCGCCGGTGCGGGTGTAGATCTTGTTGAGCTTGACCATCGGTGACCTGGGTGGCGACGCGGGCGGCGTTCAGCCGCGGCCGGCCGACATCATGATGAGGATCAGCGCGATGATCGCGATCGCGCCGGCCTGAAGGATGATGCGCTGCTGCATCAGCTTGTTCGACTTGAGCGCGCGCTGGCTGGGGCCCTCGCCTTCCAGATCACCGGTGGTGGTGCCGGCCATGTTCACCAACCCCTTGATGAGGACGAACAGGACCGCGAGCACGGCCGCGACGAGCAGGATCGAGAGAAAAAGCAGCATGGATGCCATCTAGTCCTTTGCGGTCATGATTCCAA
>CAZBYE010000224.1:0-5465 GCA_964496045.1 uncultured Stakelama sp. | reverse complement strand
GGCCTTGATCCGTCCGCCAGGCCGCCGGGTGGCCCCCGGAACAAGCCCGGGGTGACGAGGTCGGTCGGGTTTCTATGATGGCCTTCAGATCGGCAGCATCCGCCGTACGAACGATCGGTCGCGCAATATCTCGGGCGCCGCATTGTGGCCCGGCGCGCCGGTGACGCCGCCGCCGGGATGCGTGCCCGCACCGCACATATAGAGTCCGTTGATCGGCCCGCGATAATCGCCATGCCCCAGCATTGGCCGCGACGCCCACAACTGGTCGAGCGACATGTGCCCGTGCATGATGTCGCCGCCGATCAACCCGAACTTGCGCTCCAGATCGAGCGGCGAGTGGATCTGCACGCCAAGGATCGACTTGCGGAAATTGGGCGCATGCCGCGTGACCGTGTCGATAATGACGTCGGCCGCCTTCTCGCGCTCCGCGTCCCAACTCCGCCCGTCCGGCAGCACCGGCGCGAATTGCTGGCAGAACAGCGAGGCGATGTGCATCCCCGGCGGGGCGAGGCTGTCGTCGACGCTGGTCGGAAGCTTCATCTCGACGATCGGTTCGTCAGACCAGCCCTTCGCCTTCGCGTCGGTGAAGGCCTTGTCCATATAGTCGAGCGTCGGCGAGACGATGATGCCGGCCGTATGATGCTCGGCCTTCTCCTTGCCCGGCAGCACGCTGAAATCGGGAAGCTCGCTCAGCGCGACGTTCATCCGGAAGGTGCCCGATCCGGTCTTGTACCCGTCCATCCGTCGGGCGAATTCGGCGGGCATGTCACCGCGATCGACAAGCTGGCGGTAAAGCAGGGCAGGGCCGGCATTCGAGGCGACGATCGGCGCGGCGATCTCCTCGCCGCTTTCCAGCCGAACGCCCGCGACCTTGCCGCCATCGACCAGTAGCTTGGCGACCGGCGCCTCCAGGCTGATCTCGACCCCGGCTTCCTCGGCCGCCTCGGCCATGTAGCGCGTGATCGCGCCCATGCCGCCGACGCTGTGGCCCCACATGCCCTTCTTGCCGTTGATCTCGCCGAAGACGTGGTGGAGCAGGACATAGGCCGACCCCGGCGTGTCGGGACTGGCATAATTGCCGACCACCGCGTCGAAGCCGAACGCGGCCTGGATATAGGGGTTCTCGTACCAGCCGTTCAGGAAATCGCGCGCCGACTTGACGAACAGGTCCATCACGTCGCGCTGCGCCTCGACGCTCATGCCCGCAAGCCGCTTGCCTTGCACCGCCGCCGCGAGCAGCGCACGCAGCCCGCCCCCGGCATTGGGCGGTGTCTTGAGCGCCAGGTCGCGCAGCACTTCGGCGACGCGCTCCAGCGCTTCCTCATAGCGCGGGAAGGTCTCGGTGTCCTTTTGCGAGAAGCGAGCGAACTCGGCCTGGGTGCGCGCGGTACCGCCGCCGAGCTTGAGATAGCCGTCGTCATGCGGGAAGAAATTGCTGATCGTCCGTTCGACGATCCGCCAGCCGCGTTCGTGCAGCTTCATGTCGGCGATCACCTTGGGCCGCAACAGGCTGACGGTGTAGCTCGCGGTCGAGTTGCGGAAGCCGGGGTGGAACTCCTCGGTCACCGCCGCGCCACCGACGACATCGCGCCGCTCCAGAACCCGCACCTTGAGCCCCGCGCGGGCGAGGTAGAAGGCACAGACTAGGCCATTATGCCCACCGCCGATGACGATCGCGTCGTATCTCTTCATGCTTCCCCCTGATCTCAGACGGTGTGTGGACGGCGCGACCAGCCCGGCGCGGGCGCGCGGTGCAGCCGCGCTTCGGGAATGATCGCGCGGATCTTCGCCGCGAAGCTGCGCAGGCACACCTCGCTCGCCCCGATCGGCCCGGCGGTGTAGCTGCTCGACGCCATGCCCTGCTGCACCCGCTCGATCAGCCAGGTGTCCTCGGCATTGACGACGCGGTTGATCCGCCAGTTGGCGTAGCGAGCCAACTTCATCTCCCGCCGCTCATCCGGCAGCGCGAACGTCATCTCGCGCAGTACGCAGCTGGTTGGAGAGACCGGCAGCCACTGCATGAAGTCGATCTGGTCGGCATAGATGTCGAACGCCATGTTCGGCCACAGCTTGTAATAGAGCCACAGCCGCTGGTTCGCCTCGGGCAGGTGATCGACGTGCGGCAGGTGCCGCTGGTAAAAGGCTTCCCACGGGTTGCCGGAAATACGGTCGACCAGATAACCCGACATTTTGTCGACCCACCCCGCCGCCTCGATTCCATAGGATTTGCCGAACAGCCGGGTCAGCCCGTCATGCGCGACCGGGATGTGCAGGTTGTCCGAATAATTGTCGCCGACATTTTTCCAGTTCACTGCACGATCGCGCGTGCGGACGTCACCGATCCGCCGCATCTCCTCGAACCGGTAAGGCGCGATCTCATGATCGTAAGGTGCCATCATCTCGGCGGGCGAGGGGCCACCATCGTTTTCGAGCCGCACGAACACGAAGCCGCGCCAGGTGGCGAGGTCGACGGGAACAAGCCCGCTCGCTTCCATATCCAATGCCGGATAATCCTGCCGCATCGGCACGCCCGACAGCCGCCCATCCAGCTCATAGGCCCAGGCATGATAGGGACAGACCAGCTTCTTCGCGCAACCCGCGTCGCCCTCGACGATCCGCATCGCGCGGTGGCGGCAGACATTATGGAAAGCCCGGATCGTCCCGTCACGTCCCCGCACCGTGACGACATTCTCGCCCAGATAGGAAAGGGTGCGCCAGTCGCCGGGCGCGGCAAGATCGCTCTCGTGGCAGACGATCTGCCACGACGGTCGCAGAATGCGCGCAGTCTCGAGTTCGAGAAACTCGGGATCCGTATAGATCCAGCCGGGCAGCGACCAGTCGGCGTCGGGATCAAACCCCGGTTCGGGCAAAGGGGCAGGGGTGGCCATGACCGGCTCCGCAATTTGCTTGTTGTACGATCGTATAATAAGCTCGTGCAATGAGCAACCCCGGCTTCACCCGCGCCGAACCCGATGCACGGCGCCTGTCATTGATCGAGGCGACCGCGCGCGTGCTCGCACGCGACGGGGCGAGCGGCGCGTCGGTGCGGGCGATCGCGCTGGAGGCCGGGGTTTCACCGGGGCTGGTGGCGCATCATTTCGGCGGGGTCGATGCGTTGATCGCCGCGACCTATGCCCATGTCGGTGAGCAGGTGGCGACCGCGCTCGCCACGGCGGTAGAGGGGGCGGGGAGGGATCCGAGGGCGCGGCTCATGGCTTATGTGGCGGCAAGCTTCGCGCCGCCGATCGCGGATCGCGCCCTGCTGGCGACCTGGACGGCGTTCTGGGGGCTGGTGATCGCGCGAGGCGAGATCGCCGCGCTCCATGATGCGCAATATGCGGGCTATCGCGGGGAGCTCGAAGCCTTGCTGGCGGCATGCAGGCTTCCGCCGGCCGCACGGCGCCGTGCCGCGATTGCGATCGCCGCACTGGTCGACGGCCTGTGGCTTGAACTCTGCCTGTCGCCCGCGGTGCTTGACGCGGGCGAAGCGCGCACGATCGCAGAAGCACAGATCGCCGCGTTGTTTGATGGGTGATATGCGCCGAGTTGGTCCGGGGGTCGCGGACATGGAAGTCTACGATCGAACCGCATGCGGCGCCTGCCAAGAGTCGAGCTGGCGACGTTGTTGCCGCACAGCTGGCAAGCAGATCACTAGTTTGACGAACTCGCACTCATCGAGAGAATCGTTCACGCGCGTCCAAGCGCTGCCGCACAAATCCATGTGCGACGTACTGACGACGTTCTCTGTTTGATCCCTATCCAATGACGTTAGGTCATTGAAATCCTTGGTGACCCCTACGGGAATCGAACCCGTGTTTCAGCCGTGAAAGGGCCGCGTCCTAACCGCTAGACGAAGGGGCCATGAAGGCGAGCGCGCGCACTAGGCAACGCGCGCGACCGGGTCAAGGGTCATTCCGCGCTTAATCCGCCCAGGCGGCGTCTTCGATGTGGATTTCCGCGGCAGGCCGCGCGCCCCAATCGTCGATTTTCGCGCGACCGGCGATCCACAATCGGCGATCGCGCGGCGCCCCCAGCAGCGCGAGGCCGAGCGGTGTGTCCGCGGCGCGGAAGGCGACGCACTTGATACTGCGTCCATCCTCGCCGGCTACGATGGCGCGGACGTGGTTGTTGCCGACGATATCGCATTTGATGATACGGACCGGGCCGGCGGCGACGCGTGGGGCAGGCCAGCCCATGCCATAAGGCCCGCCTGCCTCCATCGCGTCGACGAGCGCGGGATTGACCCCGCCGGGCGCGAGTACGGCGTCGAGCAGCAGCGCGCGCTCCCCGGCGGCGCGCTCGACCGCTTCGGCGAGCTTGGCTTCTAGAAAGCCAGTGAATTCGGCGATCTGCCCTTCGGCGATGGTGACGCCTGCGGCCATCGCGTGCCCCCCGCCCGCGATCAGCAGCCCGGCTTCCTTGGCCGCGAGAATCGCCGCGCCGAGATCAACACCGGCGATTGAGCGGCCCGAGCCCTTGCCGATGCCGTCGTCGCCGATCGCGATGACGATGGCGGGTCGGCCAAGCTTCTCCTTGAGGCGTCCGGCGACGATTCCGATCACGCCTGGATGCCAGCCGCGCGCGGCGACCACCGCGACCGCGCCGTTCACTTCGATCGCTTCGGCCGATTGCTGCACCTCGGTCTCGATCGCGCGGCGCTCTTCGTTGAGGCGATTGAGTTCCTCGGCGATTCCCCGCGCCTCATCAGCGTCCTGTGTGGTCAGAAGCCGTACGCCAAGATCGGACTTGCCGACGCGCCCGCCGGCATTGATCCGCGGCCCAAGCGCAAAGCCAAGATCGGTCGCGGTCGGCGCACGGGTGAGTCGGCTCGCTTCGATCAGGGCGTTCAGGCCGATGTTGCGGCGCTGTGCCATCACCTTGAGACCTTGCGCCACGAATGCACGGTTCAGCCCCTTGAGCGCAGCGACATCCGCTACGGTGCCCAATGCGACGATATCGAGCAGGTCAAGCAGCTTGGGTTCGGCCCGGTCTGCGAAGAAGCCGCGGCCGCGCAACACCCGGACCAGCGCCGCACCGAGCAGCCAGGCGACGCCCACCGCGGCGAGGTGCCCGTGAAGGCGGCCTTCCTCTTCATCGAGCCGGTTGGGGTTCACCAGCGCCAGCGCAACCGGCAGCTGCGACACGCATTTGTGGTGATCGACCACGATCACCTCGGCGCCTGCATCCTTCGCTTCGGCCAGTGCATCGAACGCCATCGCGCCGCAATCGACGGTGACGATCAGGTCGGCGCCCTCGCGCTTCAGCCGCACCAGCGCCTCGCCCGAGGGACCGTAACCTTCCATGAGCCGATCGGGAATATATGCACGGGAATCGAGACCCAGGTCGCGCAGCAGCCGGATCAGCAATGCCGCTGAGGTTGCGCCATCGACGTCATAGTCACCAAAGATCGTCACCGCCTCGCCGCCTTGTACGGCATCGGCGAGCCGTTCCGCCCCGGTTTCCAC